>DASSSO010000032.1:0-53744 GCA_035776735.1 Gaiellaceae bacterium
CTGCCAGCTCGACCGCCTCGCCGCCGCCCGCCCCGAGGACGTTGAAGCCGTCCTGCCGGAGGTGGCGCTCGAGGAACCCCCGCGTCGCGGGCTCCGGTTCGGCGAGGAGCAGCGCGCTGGTCATGGCGGCGACGCTAGCAATGCCCTTCCGCGCGGAACAGATGTCCTTTAGCGCGGATCTGCGCCGAAGAATCCAGAGCCGCCGGAAGCGGCCAGCGCCTAAGCGACCAGCTCGAGCGAGAGCTCGCGCCGGGCCTCGACGAGCGCCTCGACGACGGCGGGGTCGAACTGCGTACCGCTGCAGCGGCGGAGCTCCGCCACGGCGTGCTCCTCGGTCAGCGCAGGCCGGTAGGGCCGGTCTTCGGTCATCGCGTGGAACGCGTCGCAGGCGGCGACGATCCGGGAGAGGAGCGGGATCTGCTCGCCGGCGAACCCGTCCGGATAGCCCATGCCGTCCAACCGCTCGTGCGTCGACCGGACAAGGCTCGAGACGCGGGCGAGCGCCGGCGCCGAGGAAAGGATGCGCTCGCCGATCACGGTGTGGCGGTGCACGAAGACCCACTCGTCCTCCGTGAGCGGCCCCTCCTTGGACAGGATCGAGTCGGGGATCGCGAGCTTGCCCACGTCGTGGAGCTCGGCGGCGAGGGTCAGGTCGTTGAGCTCCGCCTCCCCGAGCTCGAGGCGCTCGCCGACGGCACGGGCGAGCCGCGCGACGGCGGAAAGGTGACCGCGCAGGCCGGCGTCTCGCTCGCTGAGGGCGCTGAGCAGCACCTCGCGCGTCTGGCGCCCGGCGGAGGCGCGGCGGCTGTCCTTGTTGCCGTACAGCCGCGTGTCGGCGATCCGGAGCGCTTCGGAGAGCTCGTTCGCCTCGTCCGGCAGGATCGCCGCGCCGTACGCGGAGCCGATCTCGAAGCCCTCGCCCTTGTCGCGCAGCGCCCGGAGCGCGGCGGAGATGATCCGGCCGCGGTCGAGCGAGTCGCCGTCGGCGATGACGCAGAACTCGTCGCCGCCCATCCGGTACGCCCGCCCGTACGGCTCGGCCGCCTCGCCCAGCTTGAGCGCGAGCCGGTGGAGAAGCGCGTCGCCGGCGGGATGCCCGAACGCGTCGTTGTACGACTTGAAGCCGTCGAGGTCGAAGAGCAGGAGGATCGTCGGCACGCCGGCCGTGATCCGGTTCTCGAGGTCGAGCAGGAGCCGCCTCCGGTTCGCGAGGCCGGTCAGCGCATCCGTTTCGGCGTCCCGCCGGCTCGACTCCAGCAGGTGCTCGTTCCGTCGGAAGGTGAGCACCATCCGCACGATCACGGAGGCGAGCGCGCAGGTCACGAGCACGAGGGCGATGCTGTTGATCGCGCGGAAGTGGTCGTAGACGAGCAGCGCGAGCGCCAGGCAGGCGGACACCGTGGGCAGCGCGAAGCCCCAGAACCCCTCGACGCGCACGGCTGCGACGGCACGCCGAGGCTGCCACGCCGCGACGGCGATCAGTGCGATGCCGGCGAGCCAACCGGCATCGAGAAGGGCGCCCTCCACGTAGGTGCCGTTGGCCGTGGTGTAGAGGTAGGCCGTGTCCGCGACGCCGAAGACGAGGCACCCGAGGAGCACGCAGGCCCAGGCCATGTCGAGCTTCCAGCCCGTCATCGCCAGGACGACCATGACGACGGCGACCAGGCCGAGATCCGCGAAGGGATAGGCCAGGTTCGTTGCGATCGTGAGCGGGTCGCCGCCCGTGGTGTCGACGATCACGCCGAACACGAGCGCGGCGCCGATGGAGGCGATCGTCAGGCCGGCGATGATCCCGTCGACCCAGAGGTCGCTGCGGGTCTCCTGCAGGCGGCCGTAGAGCAGCAGCCCAAGCCCGGCGAAGAGAAACGGGTAGAGGAGGAGGTAGAAGGCGTCGGCGACGGAGGGGAACGGCACCTCGTCGGCGTTCTCGAATGCGATCTCGTAGTAGAGGTCGCCGATCACCCAGGCAGAGAGCCCGAGCCCGACGAGCGCCCACGGGAGCCTCGCCTCGGAGCGGTTGACGGCCCGCGCCAGACAGAAGAGCGCGGCTGCGACGAGCAGCCCGTTGTAGAAGAAGACGTCGCGCAGGCGGTCGTACCCGCTTCCGCCGACATCCGTCGCCAGGAACGTGACGTAGAGCGCGACGCCCGCGAGCAGCGCGGCCGACACCGTCGAAGGGCCGAGCAAACGCGAGGGCAGGCGAAGACCACGCCGCATCACCCGAACTATCAGCCGAAACGACGGCGGGGCGCGTCCCTCGTCCGAGGGATCAGCGGCGCAAGAGCCGTGCGCTAGAGCCGGCCCGAGCGGAGGACGCCCCAGAGCAGCCAGACGCCGAGGATCCCCGAGAGGACGAAGCCGATCACCGAGAGGACGTGCAGGCCCATGATCTGCGGACCGTCCTCGGCGAAGATCCCGAGCAGGCTGGAGCCGATCAGGCCGCCCATGATCACGAGGGCGGTCACGAGGCGGTTGAAGACGACGTCCATGCGGTGCATGAACTCGTCCAGCCCCTTGTGCACGAAACCGACCTCGATCTGGCCGTCGCGGGCCTGTTCCAGCACGTCGTGCACTTGGTACGGCACCTCGGCGACGATGCGCGCGAGGTTCCAGCCCTCGCGCCTGGCTCTGGACGCAATCCGGGCCGGCGTGTAGCGGCCGAGCATCAGGCTGCGCGCGTACGGCTGCGCGACCTCGAAGACGTTGAAGTCCGGCGAGAGCTCGATGCCGACCGACCCGAGCGTCGCGATCGACCGATCGAGCAAGATGAACCTCGTCGGCAGCCGCAGGTTCATCCGGTAGATCATCCCGAACACCTCGCGGACGACCTGCAGCGGGTCGATCTCGTCCAGCGTCGCGCCGTAGTAGCGGTAGAAGAGCTCGCGGAGCTCGGCGACGAACTCCTCCTCGCGCTCCTTCGGGTAGCGGACGCCGAGATCGCCGAGCCGCTTCGGGAGCGCCTCGATGTTCTCGTGGGCGACGTCGATGAAGAGCCGCGTCGCCTTGGTCACGTCCTCGTCCGTCAGCCGGCCGGCGAGGCCGAAGTCCACGAGCCCGACCCGGTCGGGCGCGAGCACGAGGATGTTCGCCGGGTGCGGGTCGCCGTGGAAGAAGCCGTGGCGGAAGATCATCGTCATCCACGCCTCGGTGAGCACCTCGGCGAGGCGGCGACGCTCCTCGGGGCCGTACTCGAGCGTGTCGATGTCGGCGAGCTGCGTCCCGTCGACGTACTCGAGGGTGAGCACTCTCGGCCGCGTGTAGCTCCAGTACACGCGAGGCACCTTCACGTGGGGGTGCCCCGAGAAGTGCTTCCGGAACGTCTCGGCGTTGCGCGCCTCGAGCCGGTAGTCGAGCTCCTGCCGGATCGAGCGCGCGAACTCGTCCACGAGCCCCTGGGCGTCGATGAAGTCGAGCGCGCGCACGCGCTCCTTGGCAAGCCGGGCCGCCTGGTACATCAGGTTCAGGTCGGCCTCGATCTGCCGCGGGGCGCCGGGCCGCTGCACCTTGACGGCCACCCTGCGGCCGGTCGGGAGCACGGCGCTGTGGACCTGGCCGATCGAGGCGGCCGCGATCGGCACCGGGTCGAACTCGCGGAAGAGCCGCTCGACGGGCTGGCCGAGGCTCTCCTCGATCACCTGCGCCGCCTCCTCGTACGAGAACGGCGTCACGTCGTCCTGGAGCCCGCGGAGCTCGGCGATGATGTCCGGCGGCAGGACGTCCGGCCGCATCGAGAGCAGCTGACCGAACTTGACGAAGGTCGGCCCGAGCTCGTCCAGCAGCTCCCGCAGGTGGCGGCCGCGCTCCGACGGGACCTCGCCGACGACCTCGCCGTCCTCGCCGACGAGGTCGGTCAGCTTGTTCCGCTGGAAGAAGTACCCGAAGCCGTGCCTGACGGCGACCTGGGCGATCTCGGAGATGCGCCCCAGGCTTCGCGGAGGCGCCTGTGCCATGGGTTCAGTGTTGCATGCAGCTCAGTCGGTGACGTCGCCGCGCCTCTGCCGCCCGACAAGGGGTCTCGGGCTGCGGACTCTGGGCGCGTTCATATCAAGAGATATGGGCGCGTCCAGAGGCTCCAGACTGAGGCCGCTTGGCGCCGGCAGAGGCCCGGATGTCGTCGCCGGCTGAGCTGCTAAGGCGGGGTTGAATCCCTCGTGGGCGGCTCCTCCAGGAGGCTCAGGCGGTGCTCGAGCTGGGCGATGCGGAGCTCGAGCTCCTCGACGTCGTCCTGGGTCACGAGCCCGAGCTCGCGGAAGAGCCGGTCCAGCGTTGTCCCGGCCCTCTCGCCGAGCCGCGTCGCGTCTCCGCGCCAGCGCGTCGTGACGTCCTCGATGAGGGCGCGGGCCTCGTCTCTGCGCGCCAGCCCGCGGTCGGCGAGCTCTTCGGCGAGCGCGTCGGCCCGCTCGGCCGTCAGCGCCGCGGCGCCGACCGCCGCGAGGACGACACGCTCGAGCAGCTCGCGAACCGCGCCGTTGCTATCTGGCTCGGCCATGCGGGCGGGCGCGGCGTCGCTGCCGGCGGCGCTCGCGCTTGGATGCCTCGGAGCCCGTCGGCGGCAACGCGGGCGCCGGGACCGGCGCCGCGACCCCGCCGTCGCCTCCGCCGTCCCCCGCGCCGACCGCGACCGGCTCGGGCTCCGGCTCGCGCTCGTCCGGCCGTGCGACCGGCTCGTCGAGCCCCTTCCGGCCCTTGTACTCCGGCGCATGCTCCAGGAGCACGGCGAGGAACGGCGCGGCGATGAAGATCGTCGAGAACGCGCTGATCCCGATGCCGACGAGGATCGCGAACGCGAAGTCCTGCAGCACCTCCCCACCGAACAGGTAGAGCGCGCCGACCGGGAGCAGCGTGATGATCGTCGTCGCCAGGGAGCGGCGCACGGTCTCCCACAGCGAGGTGTTGATGATCTCCTTGATCGAGGACCGCCGCATGATCGGCAGGTTCTCGCGCACGCGGTCGAAGATGATGATCGTGTCGTAGATCGAGTACCCGATGATGGTCAGGAAGGCGGCCACGGTCGCCGCGCTCACCTCCCGGCCCGCAAACGAGTAGATGCCGAGCGCGATCACCCCGTCGTTGACGATCGTCCGCAGGATCGGCACCGCGAACCGCCACTGGAAGCGGAGCGAGATGTAGATCGTGATCAGGACGAACGAGATCAGGACCGCGTAGATCGCCCCGCGGAGGATCTGCTCCGAGAAGCTCGCCGAGACGTTCCGCACCCCGCGTTGCGCGGCGTCGAACTCCTCCGTCACCGCCCCGGTGATCTCGCGCACCTCATTCGGCTCGAGCGGCTCCGTCCTGATCGTGAACTCGCGGAAGCCGCCGCCCGGCGCTTCCTCCCCGCGTCCCTGGACGACCGCATCCGGATGGCCGACTTCGCTCATCTGCGCCGTGACGTCTTCCGTCGTCACGGCGCGCTGGGAGGCGAACTCCATCTCCGTCCCGCCGCGGAAGTCGATCCCGAGGTTCAGCCCCTTGAAGATCAGCGAGCCGATCGAGAGAGCGATCAGGATGCCGGCGATCGTGAACCAGATCCGCCGCTTGCCGACGGCGTCGAACATCTGCCAGCGCGCCATCTCCTGCTTCTCGGCTCCCATGAACTTCGGGTTGTCGAACCAGCGGAAGCCCGCGAGGAGCCCGAGGAACGCGCGGGTCGCGAAGACCGCGGTGAAGATCGAGATGACGGTGCCGAGCAGGAGCATGAACGCGAACCCGCGGACGCCGCCGGTCGCCACCGCGAACAGGACCAAGGCCGTGATCGCGGTGACGACGTTCGCGTCGACGATCGTCGCGAAGCCCTTGCGGTAACCCGACGCGATTGCGGCACGGACCGACCTCCGGTCCGCGGCCTCCTCCTTGATGCGTTCGAAGATGACGATGTTCGCGTCGGCCGCGACCCCGATCGCGAGGATCATGCCCGCGAAGCCCGGCAGGGTCAGCACGACGTCGAAGAGCACGATCACCGCGTAGAGGAACGTCGCGTTCAGCGCGAGGCCGGCGATCGCGACGACGCCGAGGAAGCGGTAGACGAGGAGCAGGAAGAGCGCGACGACGGCCAGGCCGATCAGCGAGGCCTTGATCGCCTGCTCGAGCGACTCCTTCCCGAGGGTCGCCGAGACGCGCGTGAAGTCGATCTGCTCGAACTCGTACGGCAGGGCGCCGCTGCGGAGGACGAGCGCCAGATCCTTCGCCTCTCCGACGTCGCCGATGCCGGTGATCTCGGCCGCGCCGCCGGCGATCCCGTCCGGGTTCTGGTCCCAGTCGATCGTCGGCGCCGACTTGATCTCCCGGTCGAGGACGATCGCGAAGCCCTGGAGCGCGCGGTCCTTGCCGATCTGGCCCGAGAGCAGCTGCCCGCGCTGGGCGATCTCGCGCGTGACGTCGTGGAACTTGTCACCGCCGTCGCCAGTGAACTCCATCAGGACGATCGGGCCCTGCGTCTGGCTGAAGTCCTGCCGGGTGCCGTCCAGCTTCAGGTCGGCGCCCGTCATCTCCGGGACGGGTTTCTCCTTGTTCTGCGGGTCGAACCGGAAGAGGTAGTAGTAGTTCTGCTGCGGCGGCGCCTGGTTCACGCCCGGGCAGTACCGCTCGCCCACGCCGCAGCTGAGGATGATCGTTTTCTCCGGGATGCCCCAGATCCGGAAGTTCTTCGGGATCGCCTTGCCCGTGCGCGTCCTGTACGCCTGGCGGATTCGCTCCTGCGAGGTCTCGGGGCCGGCGATGACCTTCTTCGCCTTCGGGTCGACGAGGAAGTACTCGGGGATCTCGCCGTGTTTCGTCCGCGGCTGGAGCTCCTTCAGGAGCTGGAACTGGTTCGCCGAGGGAATCGGGAAGCCGTTCTCGTCCCGGGTCGGGTCGAGCGTGTTCTCGTTGACGTCGAAGAGCCAGAGCTGCGCCGTCTTCCCGATCAGCTCCGCGGCTTTGTCCGGGTCGTCGACGCCGGGCAGCTGGATCGAGATCTGGTCGGCCCCCTGCTGCCGGATCTCCGGCTCGGCGACGCCGAGGGCGTCGACGCGGTTCCGGATGACCTCGATCGCGAGGTCGACGTTCTCGTCGGTGACCTCCTCGCCCTTGGGCGGGATCGCCTTCAAGACGAGCTCGACGCCGCCCTGGAGGTCGAGGCCGAGCTTGATCTCGCGGTGGATCGGCGACTGCGGGATCGCGAGCAGCGCGACGCCCACGATCGCCGCGAGGACGAAGCCGAGCAGGGTGAGATTTCCGCGCCTGGTTGCCACCGCGAGCCCCTTAGGTTAGCCGGGTTCTTCCTGCATCGGCGGTGTCTCCTCCGGCTTCGGGACGACGTTCGCGACCGCATCCTTGGCCACGCGGATCTCCATTCCCTCTGCGATCTCGAGTACGACGTGGTCGTCGGCGATCGAGCGCACCGTGCCGAAGATGCCGCCGGCCGTGACCACCTCGTCTCCCGTCGCGAGCCCGGCGATGAGGGACTGGTGTGCGGCCTGCCGCCGCCGCTGGGGGCGGATGAGCAGGAACCAGAAGAGCGCGGCCATCGCCGCGAGGAAGATCAGCGGTTCCACGCCGGGGGTCCTAGGGTGATCCTGTCATTCGGTCGATCTGTGCCAAACGTTCCAGGGACTCGGCCTTGAAGGATGCCAGCCGGCCGTTCTCGATCGCGTCCCTCGCTCCTGCTGTGACGTCCAGGACGAACCGAAGATTGTGAAGCGTGAGTAAGCGAATTCCGAGCAATTCCTGCTGGTTGACGAGGTGGCGGATGTAGGCGCGGGAGAAGCGGGCGCAGGCGGGACAGGCGCAGGCTTCGTCCAGCGGGCGGTCGTCGCGGGCGAAGCGCGCGTTCCGCAGGTTCAGCCGTCCCTCCCAGGTGAGCGCCGAGCCGGTGCGCGCGGTTCGCGTCGGGAGCACGCAGTCGAACATGTCGATCCCGCGCTCGATCACCTCCAGGATCCCGGCGGCGTCGCCGATGCCCATGAAGTAGCGGGGCCGCTCGTCGGGGAGGAGCGGCGCGGCCCAGCCGGTGGCGTCGAGCGTCAGCTCGCGCGGCTCGCCGACCGAGAGGCCTCCGAGCGCGTAGCCGTCGAAGCCGAGGCGCGTGATCTCCTCGATCGAGCGTCGCCGGAGCTCGGGGTCCGACGCACCCTGCGTGATCCCGAACACGAGCTGGCCGGGAGCCCGCTCCGCGGTGCGCTGCCGCTCGGCCCAGAGCGTCGTCCGGCGGACGGCATCCTCGAGCTCCTCGCGCGGGACGCCCGCCGGCGGGCAGACGTCGAGGCACATCGCGACGTCGGAGCCGAGATTGGCCTGGATGCGCGCGACGGACTCGGGCGTGAAGCGCTCCGGGGTCCCGTCGTAGACGGAGCGGAAGGTGACGCCCTCGTCGTCCACGGCGAGCACCGTGTCGCGGAGCGAGAAGACCTGGAAGCCGCCCGAGTCGGTCAGGATCGCACCGTCCCAGCCCATGAACCGGTGCAGGCCACCGAGCTCGGCGATCAGCTCGTCGCCGGGACGGAAGTGCAGGTGGTACGTGTTGCCGAGGAGGATCGAGGCGCCGGCGTCGCCGACCTCGTCCGGGTGGAGCGTCTTGACGGACGCCTTCGTCCCGACCGGCATGAACGCGGGCGTCGGCACCTCGCCGTGCGACGTGGTCAGGACGCCGGCGCGGGCGGCGCCGTCCGTGGCGGTGACCCGGAAGCTCACCGGATCAGCATCGCGTCGCCGAAGGAGTAGAAGCGGTAGCGCTCCTCGATCGCGAGCTCGTACAGGCGCCGCGTCTCCTCCACACCCGCGAAGGCCATGACCAGCGCGAGCAGCGTCGAGCGCGGCAGGTGGAAGTTCGTCAGGAGCGAGTCCACGCGCCTGAACTCGAACCCGGGCGTGATGAACAGCCCGGTCCGGCCTTGTAACACTGTGTTACTTGCCTCCCCGACCCGGCTCGACGCCTCTTGGAAAGCGGGTTCGAAGCGTCCCTTCCCTGCAAGTAACACTGTGTTACTTGCCAGCGTCTCGAGCACCCGCACGGTCGTGGTGCCGACGGCGAGCACGCGCTCGGCCGCCCGGATCCGCTCCCACGCCGCCGGTTCGACCGAGTAGCGCTCGCTGTGGATCTGGTGCCCCTCGAGTGTCTCGGACTCGACCGGCCGGAATGTGTCCAGGCCGACGTGGAGGGTCACCCGCTCGACGTCGAGCCGCGCTAGGAGCTCCTGCGTGAAGTGGAGGCCGGCGGTGGGCGCGGCGGCCGAGCCCTCCTCCCGGGCATAGACCGTCTGGTACCGCTCGGGGTCGGCGAGCGGCTCGGTGATGTACGGCGGCAGCGGCGCTTCCCCCGCCGGCTCGCCCTCGAGCCGCAGCCGCCACCGCCCGCCGCCGAGCGGCGCGAGGAGCTCGACCGGCCCGAGCCGCTGCCCCGCCTTCAAGCGCCGCGAGGGGCGCGCGAGCCCCTCCCAGACCCCGTCCGGCCCGACGCGCTCCAGGAGCAGCACCTCCGCCTCTTCCCCGCCCGGCCGTTCGAGCCGCAGCCGCGCCGGGATCACGCGCGTCTCGTTGACGACGACGAGCTCGCTCGGCGCGAGCTCCTCCGGCAGCTCCGAGAAGCGCCGGTGCCGCACGTCGCCGGTCGCTCGGTCGTAGACGAGGAGCCGCGACTCGTCCCGCCGCTCCGCCGGCCGCTGGGCGATCAGCTCCTTCGGGAGCTCGTACTCCAGCGCCGAGGTGTCCATCCGGGGCCAACGCTACAGTCGCCTCGTGGACTACGCCGCCGTCGAACGGGCACGCGAACGGCTCGAAGCGGCCGCCCAGGCACGCACTCAGCCGAGCGACGTCGACGCCGCGCTCGAGCGCGCCAGAGCGCAGGTCGAGGAGCTCGGCGAGCTCGCCGCCCGGCTCGAGACCGCGCTTCCGGCAGCCGTCGGCGAGGCGATCCAGGACGGCATGCGCGCCGAGGCGCTGCCCGTCGCCCGTCAGCTCGCAGAGGTGCGTGGGCTCGCCGGCCAGACGGTCCGGCGGCTCGAGCGGATGGAGAACGACAACCTCGCCGAGCGGCACGCCCGCGTCGACGACCTCGCGCTCCTCGTCGACCTGATCTCGTCGGGCTGGAAGAGCGTCGACGAGCGGCTCGCGAGGATCGAGACCGCCGTCGAGCAGACGAGCGGGGCCATCGTCTACCGCCTCGACGAAGCCCAAGAGCGCCGCGCCGGCTAGACCAGCGCCAGAATCACCGCTGAGGTCACGGCCCACCCCGCGATCGTCGCGAGGATCGGGACGTCGGTGAGCAGCACGGTCTCCGGGTCCTCGCCGAGGTCCTCCCGGTGCATCAACTGGATGTAACGGAAGAGCCCGTAGACGACGAACGGGATCGTCGCCATCATCGCGCTCCCCTCGCGCGCCTCGAACGTGTAGAGCGCGTACGCGACGATCGTGCACGCCGCGACGATCGTGACGAGCTGGTCGACGAGCTCGAGCGAGTACCCGGACAGGACGGAACGGCCGGAGCCCACCCCAGTCGAGGCGAGCTCCACGCGCCGCTTCGCGAGCGCGAGGAAGAGCGCCAGCAGCGCAGTGCAGACGATCAGCCACGGCGAGATCCGCACGTCGACCGCCTCCGCTCCCGCAGCCGCCCGGATCACGAACAGCCCCGAGATCGCCATCACGTCGATCAGCATGAGCTGCTTGAGCCCCAGGCTGTAGGCGGCCTGAAGCCCGAGGAAGCCGGCCATGTACCCGAGCGAGCCCCAGCCGAGCGGGGCGACGATCGCGAAGGCGAGCGCCGCGAGGATGCCGGCGAAGTTGAGCGCGCGAAACGGCCGCACGCGGCCGCTCGCGATCGGGCGACGCCGCTTGAGCGGGTGCAACCGGTCACGTTCGGCGTCGCGGACGTCGTTGTAGATGTACGCCGCGCTGGAGGCGAGGCAGTAGGCGACGAACGCCGCAGTCGCCTGGATCCAGCGCTCGGGGTCGTCCAGCTCGGCGGCGAAGACGATCCCGGCGTAGAGGAGGAGGTTCTTCGTCCACTGCCGCGGCCGCATCGCCGTGAGCAAGCCGCCCGGGGCGGCGCGCTCAGGCGCCGTCATCCTGCGGCGTCACCGGCAGCTCGAGCTCGAACCGCGTCCCCTCCCCGGGGACCGAGGTCAGGCGAATCCGGCCGCCGTGGGCCACCGCGAGCTCGCGGGCGATCGCGAGCCCGAGGCCGGTTCCCGTTCCGTCCCCCGTCCAGAACGGCCGGAAGATCCGCTCCTGCTCGTCGGGCTTGATCCCCGGCCCGGAGTCCTCCACCGCCACAGACACGGTGCCGTTGTCGGCACCGAGCTGGAGCTCGACGCGCCCGCCGTCCGGCGTCCACCGGAAGGCGTTCGAGAGGAGGTTGGAGATGATCTGCAGGACGCGGTCTCCGTCGGCAACGATCACCGGCCTCGCCGAGATGTCCTGGCGGTAGTCGATCCCGCGACGCCGCGCCTCCTCGGCGAACGCGCCGTAGGCCCGCTCGAGCAGGTGACCCATGTCCACCTCCTCGCGCAGGAGCGTGAAGCGGCGCGTGTCGAGCTTCGCCAGGTCGAGCACGTCGCCGACCAACCGCTCGAGCCTTCCGGCCTCCTGCGCGATCACGTCCAGCGAGGCCTGCCTCGTCGCCTCGTCCTCGGCCACGCCCTCCCGCAGCGCCTCGACGTGGCCGCGGATCGCCGTCAGCGGCGTCCGGAGCTCGTGCGACACGGTCATCAGGAAGTTCCGCTCGAGCTCCTCGGCCTCCTGCAACCGCAAGGCCATCTCGCTGAAGCGCTCGGCGAGCTGGCCGATCTCCCCGTAGGCGCGGATCTCCGGGACCTCGTAGACGCCGGCGGCGATGTTGTCGGCGGCCTGCGAGAGCTTCTGCACCGGCTCGGAGATCCGCCGCGAGAGGTACCACGCCAGCGCGCCGGCGACGACGATGCCGACGATCCCGGCGAGCGTGAGGCGCTCGACCAGCGTCTGCCACCGCTCGCGGAGCTCTGCCTTCGGCTTCGCCACGATGATCGCGCCGAAGTACGTCCCCTGCTTACCGATGCGCAGCGGCGAGGAGACCGCCAGGAACCGGCGCTTGGCATCGGGAGGCGTGAACTCGAACGTCCTGACGCGGCCGTCCTTCCAGTCCACGATGTCCAGGGGGAGCGGCCGGAGCCGGGACGACCCCGTGAAGATGATCCGCAGCCCGGCCCAGTAGATCCGGCTGCCGCTCGCCTGCTCGAGCCGCTGCGGGGCCACGAACGGCGGAGCTTCTTCCTGCTCCACGGATCGTGCGGCCTGCCCGGCGTAGAGCGCCGAGAGCCCCTGCGCCTCGCGCCGCAGCTCGGCGACGAGGCGGTCCTCCGTGTAGTCCTGGAACAGGCCGAGGGCGATCAGCGTCGAGACGAGCCCGGCGAGCACGGCGCCCGCCAGGAAGAACGCCGGAAGGCGAAAGCGCAGCGACCGGAACATGTCCATCGCTTATTCGCTCAGGCTGAGACCGTGTCCTTGGAGGCGTCCTTGGCGGGAGCCGCCTTGTAGCCGACGCCCCAGACGGTCACGATCGGGGAGGCGTCCCCGAGCTTGCGCCGCAACTGCCGGATGTGCACGTCCACGGTCCTCGTGTCTCCGGCGAAGGTGTACCCCCACACCCGCTCCAGAAGCTGGTCCCGCGTGAGGACGAGGCCGTTGTGGTCGAGCAGCTCCCAGAGCAGGTCGAACTCCTTGGGCGCGAGCTGGACGTCCTGCCCGTCCACCTGCACCTCGCGCCGGCCGGAGTCCACGAGCAGCTGGCCGTGCCGGATCTGCGTCGTCTTCGCCTCCTTGCGCTCCGGCGTCGCGCGGCGGAGGATCGACTTGACGCGGGCGACGAGCTCCCGCGGGTTGAAGGGCTTCGTCAGGTAGTCGTCGGCCCCGACCTCGAGGCCGACGATCTTGTCGACGTCCTCGTCGCGCGCGGTGAGCATCAGGATCGGCACGTCGGACGTGTGCCGGAGGCGCCTGCAGACCTCGATCCCGTCGATGTCCGGGAGCATGAGGTCGAGGACGATCAGCGCCGGCGATTGCGAGCTCGCGAGGTTGAGCGCGTCGCGGCCGGTCGGCGCGACCCGCACGTCGAAGCCCGCGTTCCGCAGGTACATGGCCACGAACGAGGCGATCGACGCCTCGTCCTCGACAACCAGCACGGTTTGCGCGTCGGACGATGCCATCGCGCTCCCCAGGATAGACCCGCGGCTAGCTGTCGGTCGGGACGGCCTCGAGCTGGATCAGCTCGCGGTCGTCGGGGAGCGAACGGTAAGCGGCGCCGTTGAGCGAGAACGAGCCGTCGAAGTAGACGCCCCTGTCGGGATTGCCCCAGCCGTCGAGCCAGCCGTCGCCGAGCCCCACGGCGGAGAAGTTGATCTTCGACGCGTGGATCCGCACCGTGAACTTGCGGTCGCCGGAGATCCGGAACCGGATGTTCCTGCCCGTGTAGACCGTCTTGCGTGCGTTGACGAACCTCGTCCGCTCTGCGCCCCGCACGACGATCGTGCTCGCGTCCTCAGGCGCGCGGGTCAGGGTGAGCGAGCCCTGTGCGAACCGACCGATGAGCCCGCCCTTCATCCGAAGGTGGATCGTCGCCCGGCCGTCGCGCACGGAGAGGGTCCCGTCCTCCACCGGGGGCGGTCGCATGGCCACCGCGGCCGCGCTGGCCGCGAGGGCCAGGACGACGGCAGCCGAGAACAGGGCCAGGCGCGCGAACCGCATGCCTGAAGTATCGCCACGCGCCGTGTGACCTTTCCTAGCGATCTGTAAGGAAACCGTTATCGCCGCGGCCGATCTAGGCTCGCACCCGTGGACGAGCTGACCAGCTTCGGCACGCTCGTGCTCGTCGTCTCGGGCGGGCTGTTGCTTGCGCTGCTCGCGAGCAAGACCAGCGAGCGGCTGCCGGTCCCGGAGCCCGCGCTCTTCCTCGTGCTTGCGGCCATCGCCTCGGACGTCTTCCCCGAGCTGTCGGAACGCTTCTCGATCCTCGAGGTCGAGCGAATCGCCGTCGTCGCGCTGATCGTGATCCTCTTCAACGGCGGGACGCTCGTCGGCTGGCGCCGCTTCCGCGTCGCGGCCGTTCCGATCTTCTCGATCGGAGTCTTCGGCACCTTCGCGACGGCCGGGATCATCGCCGTCTTCGCGCACGAGGTGCTCGACTTCGAGTGGATCACGGCGGGAATCATGGGCGCCGCACTCGCCCCGACCGACCCGGCCGTCATGTTCTCGCTCCTCGGCAACAAGGAGATCCGGGGGCGTGCGGGCACGATCCTCGAGGGCGAGTCCGGCGTCAACGACCCGGTCGGCATCGCGTTGATGATCGGCATGGTCGAGCTCGCGACGCACGACGACGCCACGTTCTGGGTCGTCGTCGAGGAGTTCGCCGTCGAGATGACCGTCGGCCTCGCGATCGGCCTGCTCGGCGCGGCGGCGATGCGACCGCTGCTTCGGATCTCCCTGCCCAACCCCGGTCTCTACCCGATCCGGACCCTCGCGGCCGCCGGCGTCATCTACGGGATCACGTCGGTCGCGCACGGCTCAGGCTTCCTCGCGGTCTTCGTCGCCGGGATCGCCCTGGGAGACACCGACGTCCCGCTCCGCGACGAGATCGAGCAGTTTCACACGGCGCTCGCGAGCCTGGCGGAGGTCGTCGTCTTCATCGCGCTCGGGCTCACGATCGACGTCACGAACCTCCTCTCCAGCACCCGCTTCCTCGAGGGCCTGGCGTTCGCGGTCGTCCTGGCGCTCGTCGCCCGCCCGCTCGCCGTCGGCCCGCTGCTCGCACCCGTGCGGATGCCGTTGAACGAAAAACTCTTCATCGTCTGGGGCGGGCTGCGCGGAGCGGTCCCGATCCTCCTCGCCGCCTTCGCGCTCCTCGCGGAGGTGGACGAGGCGGAGCGCGTCTACGACATCGTCTTCGTCGTCGTGGCGTTCTCCGTCATCGTGCAGGGCTCGAGCATCCCCTACGTCTCACGCAGGCTCCGGATCCCCTTCCGGACGGCTAGTAGCTGAAGAACCCCTGGCCCGTCTTGCGGCCGAGCTTCCCCTCTCGCTGCATCGCGAGCAGCCGCTCGGGCGGCGCCATCCGGTCCTCGCCGAGCGCGGCGTGGAGCGCCTCCGAGGCGTGGTTGTGGATGTCGATGCCGACCAGGTCGACGAGCTCGCACGGGCCCATCGGCCAGCCGGCGCCGTTCGTCATCGCCTTGTCGAGGTCCTCGGGGCTCACGCCGGCCTCGTCGAGGACACGTACGCAGTCGTTCAGCAGCGGGATGAGGATCCGGTTGACGATGAACCCGGGCGTGTCGTTGCAGCGCACCGGTTGCTTGCCGGCGCGCTCGGCCCACTCGTAGGCGGCGTCGACCGCCTCGTCCGAGCTGCGCTCGGCACGGACGATCTCGACGAGCGGCAGCAGAGGAGCCGGATTGAAGAAGTGCATCCCGATCACGCGCTGCGGCCGCTCCGTCGCCTCGGCGATCCGGGAAACGGAGAGCGCCGACGTGTTCGTGGCGAGGATCGCGTCGGGCCGGGTGAGCCGGTCGAGCTCGGCGAAGAGCTCGCGCTTCGGCTCGAGCTCCTCGACGATCGCCTCGATCACGAGATCGGAGTCGGCCAGGTCCGCGACGTCGGTTGTCGTCCTGAAGCGGCCCATCGCGGCGTCCTTGTCCTCCTGCGGCACGCGGCCCTTCTCGACCGCGCGCGTCAGGAAGTGATCGATCTTCGAGCGCGCCTGCCCGCCGAGCTCCTCGGTGACCTCCCGGCCGACGACCTCGTTGCCCGCCTGCAGCGCGACCTGGGCGATCCCTGCGCCCATCGTTCCCAGTCCCACGACGCCGACACGACGAATCTCCATAGGCGCGGGACTCTAGGGAAGAAGGCCGCGCCCGCGAGCGTCTAGGAGCGAATGAGGCGGAAACGGATTCTCCTGGGACTGGTGCTCGCAGGGCTGCTGATCCTCGCAGTGGTCGGCGCCGTCGCACAGCTCGCGCGAGGAGAGCGGCCCGCGCTGCTCGCAGCGGGAGCATGAAGACACGCCGGCGGAGCAGGCATGTCTTCAGCGGCATCGTCAAGCGATGCCGCAGCGGCTGAGGCTGCGAGCGGCGCGTCCTCGTTCCGGAGCGCCCGGCTTAGTAACACTGTGTTACTAGCCCCGTGAGGCCCCTCGCAGCGCGGGTTCCCGGCCTTGTAACACTGTGTTACTTGGGCGGAGAGGCCCGAGCCGCCGCCTCGACCAGGAGCCGCGCCCGCTCGAACTGCTCGTCGCTCAGGCGGATGTGCGAGTGCCGCCAGAGGCTCTGGGGGAAGATCCCGGCCTCCTCGACCGCCGGCGCGTCGTGCAGGTCGCCGACGGCGACGAGCGGCCGGATCGGGAACCGCCACGACCAGCGCTCTTTGGCGGGGTCGTGCTCCGCCGGGCCGGCGATCTCGACCACCGCGAAGATCGCCTGCCACACGGCCGCGTAGAGAACGGCAAGCTCGTCCTCTTCGACCGCAGGCCGCCTCGAGGACGAGTGGGCGCGAAGCTGGTCGAGACGGACGCCCGGCTCGAGCGGGCTGTCGCCCCGTCCCCGGATCAGGAGCCAGTGTGTCGCGCCGCCTCCCGCGGTCAGGGCCCGAGCTCGGCGGCCTCGACGACGATCGCGAGCATCCCGTCGTCCGAACCGGACTCATGATCCTCGCCCTCCTCCCAGAGGACGGCCTGGCCGGCCTCGATCGGCGCCCGCGTCCCACCGCCGCCCGCCACCCAGCCCGAGTCGCGCGCGACGGCGAAGAGCTGACGCGAGGCGGCGGGATGCCTGCCGACCGCCCCGCCGGGCCGGATCTCGACGACGGCCACGTGCGCCTCCGCCGCGAGCCGGCGGACCCGGGCCGCGGTGCTCTCGTACCGGTCGATCTCGCGGTCGCCGCTGAGCTCGACGAACCTCACACGCGCTCGACGACGGCGGCGATCGCCTGGCCGAAGCCGATGCACATGGTCGCAACGCCGTAGCGCTCGTCCCGCCGCGCGAGCTCGCCGAGCAGGGTCGCCGTCACCCGCGCGCCGGTCGCGCCGAGCGGATGGCCGAGCGAGATGCCGCCGCCGTTCGGGTTCACGTCGGCGCGTCGGTGCTCGAGGCCGGCGTCGCGCAGGAACTGGAGGACGACGGACGCGAAGGCCTCGTTGACCTCGACGACGGCCACGTCGTCCCAGGTGAGCCCCGCCTTGCCGAGCGCCTTCGCACACGCCTCCGGGTTGCCGTGCAGCATCCGGTGCGGATCGACGCCGGAGAGCCCGAACGAGAGGAAACGGGCCCGCGGCTCGAGCCCGAGTCGCTCGACCGCCGCCTCCGATGCGATCAGGACGCCGGCGGCGCCGTCGCAGATCTGGCTGGAGTTGCCCGCGGTCACCTTCCCGTCGGGCAGGAAGGCCGGCGCCAGCTCGGCGAGTTTCTCGGCAGACGTGTCCCGGCGCGGCGTCTCGTCCACGCCGACGAGCACGCCGGCATGAGGATTCGAGACCTCGACGGGAACGATCTCGCGCTCGAAGCGCCCCTCGTCGATCGCGGCGATCGCCCGCCGGTGGGACTCGAGCGAGTACGCGTCGAGCTCCTCCCGCGAGAAGCCCCACTCCTCGGCGATCACCTCGGCGGAGATCCCCTGCGGGACGATCTCCCAGCGCTCGAGCAGCTTGTCCGAGAGGTCGCCGCCGTTCGACCCCATCGGCACCCGGGACATCATCTCCACACCGGCCGAGACGATGACGTCGAGCTGGCCGGACCAGATCGCCGCCGCCGCGTTGAAGTTCGTCTGCATCGAGGAGCCGCACTGCCGGTCGACAGTCGTCCCGCAGACGCTCTCGGGCCAGCCGGCCACGAGCGGGACCATCCGGCCGATGTTCCAGCCCTGCTCGCCGATCTGCGTCACGCAGCCGAGCTGGACGTCCTCCACCTCGCCCGGATCGAGCGAGTTGCGCTCCACGAGGCCGTTCAGGACCTGCGCCGCCAGCTCGTCACCCCGGATGGACGAAAGCGCGCCGTTGCGCCGCCCGATCGGGCTGCGCACGGCGTCGACGATCAGCGCGTCAGGCACTCGAGACAGCGTACAAGCGCCACTCCCCGGGAACTCCCTTCAGCTCGTGGGCGCCACGGTCGTCGAACTCGAGCCCGGAGCCCGCGACCAGATCCTTCACCGTGCCGGACACCAGCACCTCGCCCGGCGCCGCCTGCTCGGCTACCCGGGCACCGATGTGGACGGCCACTCCCGCGATTTGGCCGTCGGCCGCGACCTCGATTTCCCCGACATGCACTCCGGCCGAGATGTCGATGCCGAGCGGGCGCAGAGCGGTACGGATTGCCTGGGCGCAACGAACCGCCCGCGCGGGCCCGTCGAACGTCGCGAGGAACCCGTCGCCCGCCGTGTCGACCTCGTTCCCGCGAAACCGCCGCAGCTCACGGCGCACACTCGCGTGATGCTGCTCGAGGAGGCTTCGCCACCTCCGGTCGCCGAGCTCCACGGCCCGGCTCGTCGAGCCGACGATGTCGGTGAAGAGGACGGTCGCGAGCACGCGACTCACCTCCGGTCCGCGGCGGACGCCCGTCAGGAACTCCTCGACCTCGTCGAGGATCTGGTCGGGCTCGATCCACGGCGCATGATTCTCGCCCTCGAGCTCGAGGAAGCGGGCGCCGGGGATCCGCTCCGCGATGTAGCGGCCCTCCTGCGGCCGTGAGTCGCGGTCGCCCGTTCGGTGGAGGACGAGCGTCGGGACGTGGATGGCGGTGAGGACGCCTCTCACGTCGATGTTGCTGTTCATCAGGATCAACGCCCTCGCCGCACCCGGGCTCGCAGCGGCCCTCGCCCGGCTCCGCCACCACTCGACTTCGGCAGCGCCTGCAGTCGGCGCCATCGTCCCGAGGTCCGCTTCGGACCCCCACTCACGCTCCACCGTGTCGGCATATGCCTGCCGTTCCTCCCACGACGCGCACCACGGATAGTCCTCGTCGGGATCGCGGCGCTTCGCGTACGTCCCGTAGAGCACGAGCGACGTCGTCCGCTCCGGATAGGTCGCCGCGAAGAGCATCGAGAGCGGTCCGCCCTCGGAGTACCCCATCAGCGCGGCCCGCTCGGTTCCGACTGCGTCCATCACGGCACGGACGTCGTCCATGCGGGTCTCGAGATCGGGGAGCCCGCCGGGCCGGTCGGAGAGACCCGTGCCCCGTTTGTCGAACCGGATCAGGCGCGCGAACGATGCGAGCCGCGTGAGCATGTGCGCGTAGCCCGGCCCCTGCCAGTCGAGATCGAGGTGCGAGATGAAGCCCGGGACGAGCACGAGATCGGTGGAGCCCTCGCCCACCACCTGGTAGGCGATATTGACGTCGCCACTCTTGGCGTAGCGGGTGTCAGGAATCGCGGACGGCATAGAGCCTCCATTCTCCGGGCACGCCCTTGAGCTCGTGGATCCCGCGATCCTCGAACTCGATGCCGGAGCCCGCGACCAGATCCCTGACCGTCCCCGAGACGAGGACCTCGCCCGCGCCGGCGAGGCTCATGATCCGCGCGCCCGTCGGCACGGCGATCCCGCCGAGCTTGCCCTCGATCCGCTCGCACTCCCCCGTGTGGATCCCGGCCCGCACCTCGAGGCCGAGCGACCGAACCTGCTCGACGATCGCGCTCGCGCACGCAATCGCCCGTCCCGGCCCGTCGAAGAGCGCGAAGAACCCGTCGCCCGCCGTGTCGATCTCCTCGCCGCGGAACTCGGCGAGCCGTCGCCGCACGAGCGCATGATGGCGCTCGAGCACGCTTCGCCAGGCGCCGTCTCCGAGCTCGGCGGCACGCGCCGTGGAGTCGACGATGTCGGTGAAGAGGACCGTCGCCAGGACTCGGTCCCGCCCGCCGCCGGGAGCGGCCTCGGAGACGAGGCGCCTCGTCTCGCGCATGGCGATCTCGTGAGCCTCGTCGTCGACCCAGTGGTAGATCCCGCGAAACGACGGCGGCAGCTCGACCAACCGCGCCCCGCGAATCCGCTCGGCGAAGTACTCGGCGGGCCCGCGCTCGGCTTCGCTCGAGAGGACGATCGTCGGCACACGTACGGCGGCAAGGACGTCGCTGACGTCCGAGTCCATCATCATCCGGAAGAAGGCGAGCGCCGAACCCGGGCTCAAGCCGCGTCGCATGTGCGCGAGAAACCAGTTTCGGAACTCGGGGTCGTCCTGCTTCGACGGGGCCCAGTCCGCGAGCTGCCGCTCGAGGAACTCCGTCTGCCCCCAACCCTCGCGGATCTCCGCCAGGAGCACACGCCATTCCTCGTCGCTCGGCGCCCACGGATAGTCCGCGGTGCGGTGTCCCTTCGCCGTCGGATCGAAGAGGACGAGGCCTGCCGTCCGCTCCGGATAGGTTGCCGCGAAGAGGGTCGCCAGCCGGGCGCCTTCCTGAGCCGTCCAGAGGATCGCCTGTTCGGAGCCGACGGCGTCCATCACGGCGCGGAGGTCGTCCATCCTCGTCTCGAGCGTGGGCACCTCGCGCACGCGATCCGAGAGACCGGTTCCTCGCTTGTCGAGCATGGTCACGCGGGCGAACGACGCCAGGCCCTCGATGAAGCGCGTCATCAGCGGCTGCTCCCAGACCGACAGGAGGTCACCTGCGAACCCGCGAGCGAAGACGACGTCGATCGGCCCGTCGCCGATCGTCTCGTAGGCGATCGCCACGTCGCCGCTGCGGGCGTAGCGAATGTCGGGGATCTGCATCTAGGCGTGGACGGCGAAGAGCTTCCAGCCGCCCGGAACCCCTTTCAGCTCATGGACGCCGCGATCCTCGAACTCGAGCCCCGACCCGGCGACGAGGTCCTTGACGGTTCCGGAGACGAGCACCTCGCCGTCGCGGGCGAGGCCCATGATCCGCGCGCCGATCGGCACGGCGATCCCGCCGAGCTTTCCCTCGATCCGCTCGCACTCCCCGGTATGGATCCCGGCGCGCACCTCGAGGCCGAGCGCGCGAACCTGCTCGACGATCGCGCACGCGCACGCAATCGCCCGCGCGGGGCCGTCGAAGCTCGCGAAGAATCCGTCGCCGGCCGTGTCGAGCTCGACGCCGCGAAAGCGCTCGAGCTCCCGCCGGACGACGGTGTTGTGACGCTCGAGCAGCTCTCGCCAGGACCGGTCGCCCAAAGCGGCCGCCCGCTCTGTCGAGCCGACGAGATCGGTGAAGAGCACGGTCGCCAGCACCGTGTCCGGAATCCGGAGCTGGGCCTCTCCGGCGAGAAACACCTCGATCGCTTCGGCCGAATAGTCGTTCTCCTGCATCGCTCCACCTTGGCCGGGAACAAGCACGAACTGGCAATCCGGGATCGCCTCGGCGATGCGCTCGCCCTCCTCCCGGACGTGCGCCTTCGAGAGGACCAGGGTCGGGACGCGAATCGTCGGGAGCACGTCGGTGAGGTCGAGATCGATCTGCATGCGGCGAAACTCCAGCCAGGCAGCCGGGCTGGCGGTGAGCCGGTGGTGCCACACGAACCAGTCGACGTACTCGCGATCCTCGGCCCACTGCGGGTTGATCCGCGCCGCCAGGGTCTCGAGGTAGTCCCGCCGTCCCCAGCGCTCGCGCTCCTCGTGGGCCTCCTTCAGCGCGTGCTCCCGCGCAGCCCGATCCCGGCTGAAGCGCCAGCCCCAGGGGTTCGACAGGACGAGCCGGTCGACGCGATCGGGATACGTGGCTGCGTAGAACGCGCAGGTCGCTGCCTGCTCGGCCCAGCCGATCAGCGTGGCTCGCTCGCTCCGGGCGTCGTCCATCACCACGCGGATGTCGTCCATGCGTGACTCCACGGTGAACCCGCGTGGGCGGTCAGAGAGACCGACGCCGCGCGAGTTCACCACGATCAGGCGCCGGCCCGTCGCAAGGCGCCGGCCGAAATCCTCGAACCTGGGCGCCTGCCAGAGGGTGTAGATGTTGGCCAGGAACGGCAGGAGGACGAGGTCCTGCGGTCCCTCCCCGAGGGCCTGGTAGGCAATCGCGACATCGCCGCTCCAGGCGTAGCTGACGTCCGGGACGTCCACCGGCGTATCCTCCCACCCATGGCCGTTACAGCGACCGAGCGGCGCCTGTTCATCGCGGGCGAGTGGGTGGAGACCGGCGAGTGGCAGGAGGTTCGTTCGCCGTACTCCGGCGAGGTGGTCGCGCGGGTGCCGACGGCGGGCGCGGACGAGACCCGGCGCGCGATCGACGCCGCCGAGGCCGCGATGCGCGACCCGCTGCCGGCGCACAAGCGCGCCGAGATCCTCGTCCGGGTCGCCGGATTCCTCGGCCGCCGCCACGACGAGGTCGCGCGGCTGATCTCGGACGAGGCCGGGAAGCCGATGAAGGCGGCGCGGATCGAGGCGGCGCGCGCGATGTCCACGTACACGTTCGCCGCAGTCGAGGCCCGGAAGCTCGCCGGCGACATGATCCCGATGGACGCGTCGCAGGCAGGCGAGGGCAAGCTCGCGTTCACGCTCCGCCGCCCGCTCGGCGTCGTCGGGGCGATCAGCCCGTTCAACTTCCCGCTCAACCTCGTCGCGCACAAGATCGCGCCGGCGCTCTCCGCCGGCTGCGCGGTCGTCCTCAAGCCGGCGGGCCAGACGCCGCTCTCGGCGCTCCTCCTCGCCGAGCTCGAGACCGAGGCGGGCCTCCCGCCCGGCTGGCTGAACGTCGTCGTCGGCCGGTCGTCCGAGATCGGCGACGCGCTCGTCGAGGACCACCGGGTCAAGGTGATCACGTTCACCGGCTCGAGCGGCGTCGGCTGGGATCTCGCCGCCCGCGCGCCGCGCAAGCGCGTCAACCTCGAGCTCGGCAACTCGACCCCGCTGATCGTCGAAACGGACGCCGACCTCGAGCGCGCGGTCGCCGCGACCGCCCAGCACGGGTTCTCCTTCGCGGGCCAGAGCTGCATCTCGATCCAGCGCGTGTACGTCCAGGACGGGATCTACGACGAGTTCCTCTCCGCCCTCGTCCCGAAGGTCGAGGCCCTGAAGCTGGGCGATCCCGCCGAGGAGGACACCGACGTCGGTCCAGTGATCGACGAGGAAGCACGCGACCGGATCCTGGAGTGGATCGACGAGGCGCGCGGCGCCGGCGCGGAGATCCTCACGGGCGGCGAGTTAGACGGTGACCTGCTCCGGCCGACCGTGATCGCGAACGCGGGCCCCGACCTTCAGGTCTCGTGCGAGGAGGTCTTCGGCCCGGTCGTCACCCTCAGCCGCTACGGCACGATCGACGAGGCGATCGAGCTCGCCAACGGCACGAAGTACGGGCTCCAGGCGGGGATCTTCACGGGCAGCATCCAGACCGCGATGAAGGCCGCCTCCGAGTTGGAGTTCGGCGGGATCACCGTGAACGAGGCGCCGACGTTCCGCGCCGACCAGATGCCCTACGGCGGCGTCAAGGAGTCCGGCAACACGAAGGAAGGCCCCGCGTACACCGTGCGCGAGCTGACCGACGAGCGCCTCGTAGTCATCGATCTCTGAAACCGCGGCCCAGGAGCTTGCTGGTACCTCCTTGACCAAGAGCCTCCGGGAGCGGAACGGGCCAGGTCCCGCTCCGCGGCGTGGCCTCCCAGCCGACGTTCGCTAGGTTTCGACGCCCGATGGCACGACTGTGGCCGTTCCGCCGTTCCCGCTCCTCGGGGAACGCGCCCCGACGCGCGTCCACCCCGGGCGCGCTGAAGCGCGAGCGGCGCGCGCTCGTCCGCGAGCGCGAACAGCTCGTCCGCGACCTGGGCGGGATCGTCTACGAGATGTTCCGGCTCGACCGGTTCCGCGTCGAGCTGGTGACCGACCGGTGCCGGACGCTCGCCTCGCTCGACGACCGCATCGACGAGATCGACGCGCTGCTCTCGGCCGCCACGCGAAGCGGGCCGCGCTGCGAGTGCGGCGCGCCGATCCCGTGGGGCGCGCACTTCTGCCAGAACTGCGGCCGCCCGGCCGGCCCCCGGCCGGTCGTCGCCTGCGCCCGCTGCGGCTCGCCGCTCCCGGCCGACGTCCGGTTCTGCGGGAGCTGCGGCACACCCGTCGAGCTCGTGCCCGAGCTCCCCGAGGACACCGAGCCCGACGGCGAGCCGGTGGACGTCGTGCCCGCCGCCGGCGGGCACGAGCAATGAGCCGGTCCGAGACCCGGTGCCCGGGCTGCGGCGCGACCGTGGAGCCGCTGCAGGAGTACTGCGTCGAGTGCGGGCTCCGCGTGCGAGGCGGCGGGGTCGTCCCCGCGCTGGCGAGCGGCTGGCGGCGGCGGCTTCACTGGTACCCCGGCGACTGGGTCTGGCCCTCGCTGCTCGCGCTCGTCGTCGCGGTCGTCGCGGCCGCCGGCGCGATCTGGTGGACGCGGGAGGCCAGCCCCGCCGCCGCGACCACCGTCATCGGCGACACGGCCCCGCTGCCGACCGTGCCGATGACGACCGTCGCCCCCACGACACCGGCGGCGACGGTTCCAAGCCAGACGCGACCGACGACGACGGCACCGCGGCCGCGACCGGCGCGCCGCGCTCTGATCGAGTGGCCGGAGCGGCAGAACGGCTGGACGCTCGTCCTCCTGTCGCTCCCGACCTCAGCGGGACGACCGGCGGCCGTGGGCAGGGCGCGAGAGGCGATCCGGGCAGGGCTGAGCGAGGTCGGCGTCCTCGATTCCTCCGAGTACGCGAGCCTCCACCCCGGCTACTACGTCGTCTTCAGCGGCGTCTACCCGACGATCGGGGCCGCCCAGGACGCGGTCTCGAAGGCAGCCGAAGCGGGCTACGAGAACGCGTACGCCCGGCGGGTGACGTCCTGATCCGCTAGGCGGCCGCGTCGGCCAGGTGCTGGTGCGACGGGCAGTACTCCCGCTCGGGGAGCGGCGTGCGCTGGCACGGCTTGCCCTTGCGGGTTGTCGCCCGGCAGCGAGGGACGCCGCCGTCGAACGCGCCCGCCTCGATCTGCTCGGTGATGAACGCGACTGCCGCCGACACTCCCTCCTCGACCGCCCAGGCGACCTGGGCCTGCGCGCGGATCGGGAAGTAGCGGCGGATGTCCTGGAAGAGCGCACGCTCGGGCTTCGCGAAGTAGAGGGGGTCGCGCGCGAGGCGCTCCATCGTGTCCTCGCAGGCGGCGAGCACCGCGCGCCGGTACTCCAGCTGGGTCTCGCGCGAGACGTGCGGGTCGATGAGGTCTTTGATCGAGCGATAAATCGCCCGTGAGTACTGATACATGCGGCTCTGAATTACGAGTTTCTGGGCGTCCATGTCTAAGTATCAGCTCCCGGATTAAGGCCCCGCAAACGTCTGTTAAGCGCGCTTTAACAGCATCTTCACAGCGGTATCCGGCAGGAGCATAACGAGTTTCGGGCGTTGTTACAAAGTCCGCCCCGGATTTGCCTGACGCGACAACGGAAGGCGCCGACTCGGCCGCGCCGACCGAGGCGGCCAAGGGGGCTCCGTCGCCTTGGCCGCTGGATGCTCGGCGATCGGCAAGAATAGGCGGCCCGTGTCGCACGACACCGACAAGCTCATCCGTCAGCTCTCGCTTGTCGCCTTCCTGATGGCCGAGAGACGCCCGCTGACGGCGCGCGACGTCAAGGGCAACGTCGAGGGCTACTCGGAGATGTCCGACGAGGCGTTCGCGCGCCGCTTCTACTCCGACCGGGCGGAGCTGCTCGCGCTCGGCGTGCCGCTCGACTCGCAGCGCGACGAGTTCACCGGCGAGGAGCTCTACACCCTTCGCTCCGAGCGCTACTTCCTCGGCGAGCTCCAGCTGAGCGACGAGGAGCTGGCTGCGCTCCAGACTGCCTTCTTTCTGCTCGAGGGCCGCTTCGCCTACGCCGAGCCGCTTCGCCTGGCGCTCCAGAACCTCGCGCTCGGCCGGCCCGGTTTCGAGCCCCCTCCCAGCGGAGCCGCCGACCGGGTCGAGATCCGCGAGGTGGACTACTCGCCCGAGACGCCGGGCCGGCTCGCGAAGCTCGAGGGCGCGATCTCGAAGCAGCGCACCGTCAAGTTCGCCTACCACGCGATCTCCCGGGACGAGGAGCGGGAGCGGACGGTCGACCCCTACGCGTTGCTCCTGGACGCCGGCCGCTGGTACGTGATCGGCCGGGATCACGACCGGGAGGACATCCGGACGTTCCGCGTCTCCCGCATCCGCGGCGACATCCGCCTCGCGACGAGGCGGGAGCGCGACTTCCGGCTCCCGGAGGACTTCGACGTCGAGGCGCACCGCGGCCGCGCGCACTGGCAGATCGGCAAGCCCGTCGGAGAGGCGCGCGTCGAGGTCGCGCGCGACACAGCCTGGTGGGTCGAGCGTGTCTACGGCCGGGCGGGGCGGATCGAGGACGGGGTCTTCGTCACGCAGTACGCGAGCCTCGAGCCGCTCGTGCGCTGGATCCTCCGGCAGGACGGCCGCGCGGTCCCCGTCTCTCCGCCGGAGCTGCGGCGCGAGGTGAAGGGGGCACTCGAGCTCGCCCGCGAGCGGCACGAGGCCGACCCGCCCGAGCTCGCCAAGGAGGCGAAGCAGAAGCCGCTGGAGCCGCTCGAGCGGCCCGGGTCCCCGGTGGCGCCCGAGCGCTTCGGGCTCCTGCAGGCGCTCCTCGCCTACCTGCTCGACCGCTGCGGCGACGACACGAGCACGGACATTCCGGCGGCGGAGCTGAGCGAGCGCTTCCGGATCCCGCCCGAGGCGCTGGAGGAGCATCTGTCGCTTCTGAACCTCGTGAACTTCGGCGGCGGCTGCTACGCGGTGTACGCCGAGCTCCGCGGCGACCGCGTCCACGTGGACAAGGAGCTCTTCGGCGATACCTTCCGCGCCCCGCCGCGGCTGACGCCGCTCGAGGCCCGGGCGATCCGGCTCGCGCTCGAGTTCGTCGGCCCGATGATCGCGGCCGATGCGCACACCCCGCTCGACCGCGTCCGGCGCAAGCTCGAGGAGACGTTCGGCGAGTTCGAGCTCGCCCAGACGCCGCAGCCCGACGTGTCCCGCGCCGAGGTCGACCTCGTCGCGACCTTCAGCGACTCGATCAGCAAGCGCAAGCTCGTCGAGATCGAGCACCTGAAGGAGGGCGACCGGGACTCGACGACGCGCACCGTCGAGCCGTACCGCCTCGAGCGCAGGCTCCCGTACTGGTACGTCCACACCTGGGACCGCGACCGCGACGGCGAGCGCAGCTTCCGGCTCGACCGGATCCGCAGCGCCAGGAAGCTCCGCGAGCGCTTCGAGCCGCGCGAGGGCTTCGACCCGAACGAGTTCGAGGGGACGCGCCCGGTCCGGATCTGGTACTCGCCCGAGGTCGCGCGTTGGGAGGTCGAGCGCGGCGCGACGCCGCTCGCCGACGGCTCGGCGGTGCGGGAGACGACCGCCGGCGAGGAGTGGCTGGTCGGCGAGATCCTCTCCTTCCGGGGCGAGGCGGTCGTGCTCGAGCCGGACCTGCGCAAGCGCGTCGCGGCCCGCGCGAAGGAGCTCGCCCGCGAGCTCGGCGTCTCGCGCGTCGCGGCGGCCGCGCGCAGCTGAGCCCCGCAGCGGGAGCGCAAGTAACACAGTGTTACTTGCGCTCGAGCGCGCCTGGTTGAGCGCCGGAGGGGCCAAGTAACAGAGTGTTACTAGGCCTCTCGCCGCGAGCCTCCTAGCCGCCGACGGAAAAACCCTTGCGCCAGCGGCGCACGATCCGCCACTGCAGCCAGACGATCAGCGCGGTGAGCACGAACATCACGAGCGTCGCGGAGGCCGCGTAGCCGTACCGGAGGTACTCGAAGGCGTTCCGGTAGACGAACAGCGGGACGTACGTCGTCGCGTAGGGCGGCGGCCCGCCCTCGGTCACGATCAGGGCGGGGACGAACGTCCACTGGAGGCTGAAGATCGTGTCGCGGGCGAAGAGGAGCAGCAGGATCGGCGCCATCAGCGGCAGCGTCACCCGGCGGAAGACGCCCCAGGCGGTCGCATCCTCGAGCGCGGCCAGCTCGTAGAGCTCGGCCGGCAGACCCTGACGGGTGACGAGCAGGACGACGAAGCCCTCGCCGATCGTGAAGAGGCTCATGATGATGATCGCCGCCCGCGCGTCGTTCGGATGCGTCAGCCACTGCGGCGGCTGCACGCCCCAGGCCGTCGTCGTGGGACTGTCCCCCTGCCACTTCAGCAGCAGGTTGACCGGCCCGTAGAGCGGGTTGAAGAGCCAGAGGAAGACGAGGCCGTAGGCGATGTCGGGGATGACGGTGGGCAGGACGGAGGCCGAGCGGTAGGCGCCGACGCCCGTGAAGCGCCGGTGGAGGAGCAGCGCGAGCCCCAGCGCACCGGCGAGGCGCAGCGGCACGGCGATCGCGGCGAAGACGAGCGAGTTCGTCAGCGCCGTCCTGAAGATGTCGTCGCCGGCGAGCTCGCGGAAATTCTCGAGGCCCGCGAAGCTCGGAGCGCGGACGAGGTCGTACTCGGAGAACGCGAGCGCGAAGGTGACGAGGGCCGGAAGCACGACGAGCCCGGCCAGCCCGCCGACGTACGGGGCGAGCATCAGCGCGATCTGGCGCCGCTCGCTCACCGGTCGAGCCTCTCCCCGGTCTCCGCGTCGAAGAGGAAGGCCGCCTCCCTCGCGAAGGAGATGGAGAGCTCCTCCCCCTCGGCGGGCCGCCGCTCGGCCTCCACCCTGGCGACGAGGCCGCCGTCCAGGAAGACGTAGGCGTCGCTGCCGGCGACCTCCACGAGCTCGACACGCGCCGGCACCCCGTCCCCCAGCCGCAGGTGCTCCGGCCGGACGCCGAGCACGCTTCCCGCCGGGATCTCGCCGAACGGCCGGGCCTGCTCGGGCGTGAGGATGTTGATCGCCGGCGTGCCCAGGAACTCGGCGACGAACCGATCTCGGGGCTGCGTGTAGACATCCTCCGGCGTCCCGACCTGGCGGACGCGGCCCCGGTCGAGCACGGCGATCCGGTCGCCGAGCGTGAGCGCCTCGACCTGGTCGTGCGTGACGTGGATCATGGTCGCGCCCACCTCGCGCTGCAGGCGCTTGAGCTCCGTCCGCATCTGGACTCGCGTGCCCGCGTCGAGGTTGGAGAGCGGCTCGTCGAGGAGATAGGCGTACGGGCGGCGGACGAGCGCGCGCGCCAGGGCGACACGCTGCCGCTCGCCGCCCGAGAGCTCGTACGGCCGGCGCTCGAGCAGCGCCTCGACGCCGACGAGCTCGGACGCCTCCGCCACGCGGGCCCTGACCTCGGCCTTCGGCTCCTCGCGCACGATCAGGCCGAACGCGATGTTCTCGCGCACCGTCAGGTGCGGGAAGAGCGCATAACTCTGGAAGACCATGGAAACGTTCCGCGCGGCCGGGCGGACGTTCGTCACGTCGCGGTCCCCGATCGTGACCCGCCCCTCGTCGACCGCCTCGAGGCCCGCAATGCAGCGAAGGAGCGTGCTCTTGCCGCAGCCGGAGGGCCCGACGACGACGAGCAGCTCGCCGTCGCGCGCCTCGAGGTCCACCCCGTCCAGCGCCGTCGTCTCCCCGAACCGGCGGCGCACGCCCTCGAGGACGATCCGGCTCACCGGCCGAGCCACCCCGCGCCGCGCTCCTCGTGCAGGAAGTAGCGCTGCGCGACGAGGAACGCGAGCACCACAGGCGCCGTCGCCACGACCGCCCCCGCCAGGAGCACCGGATAGTTCGTCCGGTCGAGCGTCTCGAGCGAGCGGAGGCCGAGCGGAAGCGTGTAGAGGTCGGGGTCGAAGAGGTAGATCAACGGGTCGAGGAAATTGCCCCAGGTCGCGATGAACGCGAGCAGCCCGACGGCGACCGTCACCGGCCGGACGAGCGGCATCGCGAGCCGGCGCCACATGGCGAACGGCGCCATCCCCTCGAGCCGGGCGGCCTCGAACAGCTCCGGCGGAAGCCGCCGGAAGCTCCAGTAGAAGAGCAGCACGTAGAACGGCGACAGCCCGATCAGCGCCGGCGCGATCAGCGGCACCCAGGTGTCGGTCAGGCCGAGCCAGCGGAACATCGTGAAGCGCGGCACGAGCAGGGCGGTTAGGGGCACCATCAGCGCGGCGAACGACACGCCGATCAGCACCGACCGCGCCCGGCCGGCGAGGAGCAGGAATGCGAACCCCGCCCAGGAGGCGACGAGCACGGCGAGTGGCACCGTGAGGGCGGCAACGATCAGGGAGTTGACCGCGTGGCGGCCGAGGTCGACGAGGTCGAACGCGCGGTCGTAGCTCGTGGTCGTGAGCGGCCGGGGAATCAGCTCGGGCGAGCGCGGCGGCGGTTGCCCCGGCTCGCGCAGCGAGCCGCTGAGCATGAACCAGAGCGGGACGAGGAACACGGCGGCCACGGCAACCGCGACCGGCTGCCGCCAGCCTCCCCACCTGCGCTCGCCGGCCCGCACGCCCCGAACCTGCGATCTCATGGCATCACCCAGCTAGTTCTCGGCGCGCTCGAAGAGCGGCCGGGTCGCCTCGTCGAGGTCGGCCAGGACCTCGTCGACCGGCTGCCCGAGATACATGCCGTTCTCGAGGATCCCCTCGCTTGCGTCCTCGATCTCCGGCCAGGTCGAGATCGAGGGCACCCGCCGGATGTGCTCGATCCCGTCGAGGAAGATCCTCGAGTTGGCGGGCTTCTTCGAGGGGTCGAGGAACGCGTCGGACTCGGCGACCGAGCGGAGCGAGGGAACCGTCCGGCCGGTGCGGGCGACCACCGGGGCGCCCTCCGGGCCGAGCGCGTACTCCACGAAGCGCCACGCCGCATCCTTCGCGTCCGAGGCCTTCGTCAGGCAGTAGGCGTCGGAGTGGAGGATCCCCGCCGGCTCGCGGAACGTCGGCAGCGAGACGATGTCCCAGTCGAACTTCGCGGCCTCACGGAAGGTCGGCACGGACCGGCGCGAGCCGAGGAGCATCGCGAGCCGGCCGTTCGCGAAGCGGCTCTCGTCGTCCTCGGACTCCACCTCCTGGTCGGTCGGGACGACGCCGTGCACGGTCCGCAGCTGGAAGAACGCGTCGACCACCTGCTTGGCCTCGATGCTGTCGAGCGCAAAGCGCGTGGGTTCCTCCTCGTCGTCCACGACCTCGCCGCCGTTCGACCAGACGAAGGGGGCGAGCCGGATGATCGTCGGCTCCACGCCAAGGCCGTAGACCTCCGCCTGCGCTGTGTTCGGCCGAGGCATGTCCGGGTCCGCGCCGACGACGGGGAGGCCGTTGGCGTCGCGCGTCATCTGCGAGGCGCGCGCCACGAACTCGTTCCAGAACATGCCGTTGCGGGGCGGCGGCACCTTGAAGCGCTTGAAGAGGTCACGGTTGAAGTAGACGACGAGGCTGGAGATGTTCTGCGGCAGGCAGGTCACCTCACCGTTCCAGCGGAACGCGTCGACCGCCTGCGGGTAGAAGTCCTCCAGTTCGAACGCATCGGAGCCGTTCACGTACGGCTCGAGCGGCTCGAGCACGCCCCTCGCGGCGAACTGCCCGTAGAAGCGGTAGTTCATGAGGAAGAGGTCGGGCGGCGCCCCGCCGGCGAGCGAAGTCGAGAGGCGGGCCAGGAGATCCTCGCGGTCGCTCGCCTCGACGAGCTCGACGTCGATCTCCGGCTCGGCGCGCTCGAACGACCGGATCAGCGTCCGGTACGCCTGGATCTCGGGCGGGTCGCCGAAGACGAGGAACCGAACCGAGGACGAGCCGCCGGAATCGCCGCCGCAGGCGGCGGCGAGCAACAGCACGAGGGCGGCGAGGGCAACGATCCGGCGGCAGGCCATGGGCGGCATTGATAGTCAGAGGTCTATCGCTGCGTCAAGGGGCAGTTTTCGGCTTGGTTGAACCGTTTCCGGCCACCGGCGAGCGATATCACCGAGGGCTCGCGGTGCTATCACGGCCTAGACCGGCAGCGAGAGACGGAACGTCGCCCCCCGGCCGGGAGCCGACCGGACCTCGAGCGCGCCGCCGTGCGCCTCGGCGATCGAGCGCGCGATGAAGAGGCCGAGCCCGGTGCCGGGCTTCGCGTGCTCGCCGACGTCGACGCGGCCGAACTTCTCGAAGATCACCCGCTGGTGCTCCGGCGAGATTCCGGGCCCGCGGTCGCGCACCTCGATCACGACCCGTCCGTTCGTGCTCTCGGCCTCGACCCGCACCTCGTCCCCCGGCGGCGAATACTTGACGGCGTTGTCGATCAGGTTCACGAGCACCTGCCGGAGCCGGTCGCGGTCGCCGCGGACCCGGGGAAGCGGGTCGCGGACGACCGCACTGACGGCGACCTCGTCCTGCGCGTGCGCCGCCGCCGCGGCCGAGTCGCGGACGAGCTGCGCCAGGTCCACGTCGCCGAACGAGTAGCTGAACGTCCCCGCCTCGATCCGGGACGTGTCGAGCACGTCGCTGATCAGCTCGGACAGGCGTGCCGTCTCGTGGGCGATGAGCGCGAGGAACGACTCGCGCTGCGCGGGCGTCAGCTCGCGCCACCGCCGCTCGAGCGTCCGCGCCGAGCCGATCACGGACGCCATCGGGCTCCGCAGCTCGTGCGAGACGAGCGACACGAAGTCGGCCCGCAGCGCGGAGAGCTTGCGCAGCTCCTCCACCGTCGTCCGCTCGGCCTCGTAGGCGTGGATGTTCTGGACGGCGCTCCCGACGAGGCGTCCGAGCAGGCTGAGCAGATCGATCTCGGCCTCCCGGAACGCGGCGGGATCTCGGCGCACGACGGAGATGGCGCCGATCGTCTCGGGGCCGGCGAGGAGTGGCGCCACGATGCGCGAGCGCAGCCCGAGCGCGAGGAACTCGCGTTCCTCGCCGTACCTGAGCTCGGACATGTCCTGGCGGTAGACGGTCTGCCCGCCTTTCACCACGTCCTCGACGACCGAGCCTGCGATCGAGACCACGGTGCCGGGAGGGAAGACGGTCTCGGCCGCTTCCCCGGCCGCCGCGAGGACGCGCAGCTGGCCGTCCTCCACGAGCACGATCGCCGTGCGCTCGAAGGGGACGAGCCCCCGCAGCTCGCGGATGAAGGCCGCGAACGCCTGCTCGAGGACGAGCGAGGAGCCGAGGGCGCGAGCCGCGCGGCTCGTGGCGTCGAGGAGGTCGGCGCGGCGGCCGAGCTCGTCGCGCAGCGCCTCCGCCTCGGCGGCGCGCCGGGATGCGTCGGCGCGCTCCCTCCTCAGGCGGTCGACGAGCGAGCCGACGACGACGCCGATGATCAGCTGCACGCCGACCGGGAAGATGACGCGTTCGATGTCGAACTCCTGCGGCCGAAAATGCTCCTCGCGCCACCACTCGGTGAATGCGAGAGCACCGGCCGAGAGCAACGGGGCAAGGAGGCCGCCCCTGAGGCCGTAGCGCAGGGTCGCCTCGATCAGCGGGATGAAGACCAGCTGCCGGACCGGCGTTCCCGGCTCGAACGTGAAGACGAGGATGTAGCCGTAGACGACGATCGAGTCGAGAAGCAATGCGCCGAGACCGATCCGCCGCCAGGCTCTCCGCGACGGGACGCGGTAGGCGAGCACCAGCAGCACGACCGCGCCGACCGCGAGCAACGCCGTGAGCGCCCAGGCCCAGCGCTCGTAGCCCGGCGGGTAGTCGGACTTGAGCACGCCGACCTCGAGCACGGCGAAGAGAACGGCGAGCAGCCGCACCCAGGCCGTCCAGACCTCAATCCGCGAGGATCGGGTTGCGCCCTGGGCCACGCGACTACGAATTCTGACGGGTCGCCAGGCGCGCGAGGGCCCACTCGGCATGCTCGCGCAGAAGCTCGTCGTCCGATTCCGCGTAGCGCTCGGCATGCCCCCGGTGCTCAGGGCCACCGCTGTTTCCGAGCGCCACGAGCGCGTTCCGGCGGAGGTACCGCGGGTCGTTGCGAGGAACGAACAGCCGCTCGTAGCGGACGCGGAGGTCGGCGTCGTCCGCCTCGAGCCAGTCGACGAGCGAGACATGCGACTCGGCGCCGTCCGCCGGCGCCCCTGCACGACGCTTCTCGACGCCGCGGTTCCAGGGGCACACGTCCTGGCAGATGTCGCAGCCGTAGACGCGGTCCTCGAGCGCCACACGGACGGGCTCGGGGAGCGCATGCCGTGACTGGGTCCAGTACGAAAGGCAGCGGTTCGTGTCGAGGACGCCTGGCTCGTCGAGCGCGTTCGTCGGGCACGCGTCGATACAGAGGCGGCACGAGCCGCAGTCGAGGCTGAGCGGCGGAGTCGCCTCGAGCTCCTCGGTCGTCACGAGCGTCCCGAGCACGACCCAGGAGCCGTGCTTGCGCGTGATCAGCATCGTGTTCTTGCCGTAGAAGCCGACGCCTGAGCGGGCTGCGGCCTCCCGGTCGACGTGCTGGTTCGCGTCGACGAGGACGCGGTACTCGCCGCCGAGCCGCCGCCCGAGCTCGTCGAGCCGCTCCCGAAGCGCGGCGTAGGCGTCGGTCCACGTGTAGCGAGGCAGGCGTCCCTCGCCCGGCCGCAGCTCCGGCCCCTCGGCGTAGTAGCAGAGCGCGGCGGACACGACGGTTCTCGCGCCGGCGAGCAGCTGCTCGGGATGGCACGAGACCTCCGGACGGGCCATCGTGAACTTCAGGTCGGCGAAGAGGCCGCGTCGCGCCCGGTCGGCGATGTGGCGCTCGGTATCGGCATAGGGCTCGGCCGGCGCAGCGCCGATGGCGTCGATTCCCAGCTCCTCGGCGAGCCGCTCCAGCTCCCGAGCCGTCATGTCTTTGATTCTGCCTACGATCCGGCGCCGTGAAGGCGATCCGGATCCACGAGGACGGCGGGCCCGAGGTGCTCCGCTACGAGGACGCGCCCGACCCTGAGCCGGGCCCAGGCGAGGTCCTGATCCGCCTTCGGGCCGCGTCGCTCAACCGGCTCGACCTCTGGATCCGGCGGGGCCTCCCCTCGGTGCCGAAGCCGCGGATCCTCGGTGCCGACGGCGCCGGGCTCGATCCCGAGGGCCGGCGGGTCGTCATCAACCCCGGCATCGAGCACGGCGACCGGATCAGCGTCGTCGGCGAGCACATGGACGGGACGCACGCCGAGCTAATCGCCGTCCCGGAGTCGAACGTCTACCCGCTGCCGGACGAGATCTCGTTCGAGGAGGCCGCCGCCTTCCCACTCGTCTTCGAGACCGTCTACCGGATGCTCGTGACGCGCGCCGGGCTCCGGGAGGGCGAGTGGCTGCTCGTCTGGGGTGTGGGGAGCGGCATCGGGACGGCGACGCTCCAGCTCGGGAAGGCGCTCGGTGCCCACGTAGTCGCGACGTCGTCCAGCGACGCGAAGCTCGAGCGCGCGAAGGAGCTCGGCGCGGACGCCGTCGTCAACCACGAGACCGGCGACGTCCTCGAGGCGGTCAAGGAGGCGACCGGCGCGCCGGGGGTCGACGTCGTCGTCGAGCACGTCGGCGAGGCCACCTGGCAGCAGTCGCTGCAGGCGGTGCGGCCGCACGGCCGAATTACCGTCTGCGGAGCGACGACGGGCCCGAACCCGAAGGCAGCCCTCCACCGCGTCTGGTGGAAACAGCTGACGATTCTCGGCTCGACGATGGGGACGAAGGAGGACTTCGAGGGCGCCTACGAGCTGGTGAAGAGCGGCAAGGCGAAGCCGATCGTCGACTCAGTGTTCCCGCTGGCCGAGGCCCGCGCCGCCCACGAGCGCATGGAGTCGGGCGAGCACTTCGGGAAGATCGTCTTGTCGATCCCCGGCTAGTCCGGCGTGACGTACGCGGCCGTCAGCCCGCCGTCGACGAGGAACGTCGCGGCGTTCACGTATGAGGACTCGTCGCTTGCGAGGAACAGCGCGGCGTTCACGATCTCCCGCGGCTTCGCGAGCCGTCCCATCGGCAGGTGGATGCGCCGCCGCTCGTAGGCGGCGGGGTCGTCGCCGTAGATCCGCAGCAGGAGCGGCGTCTCCACCGGCCCGGGGCAGAGCGCGTTCACGCGGACGCCCTGCCGCGCGAACTGCACGCCCAGCTCGCGCGAGAGCGAGAGCACGGCGCCCTTCGAGGCCGTGTACGAGATCTGCGACGTCGCCGCGCCGACCAGCGCCACGAACGACGCCACGTTGATCACCGAGCCTCCACCCCGCTCCAGCAGGTACGGGATCCCGTGCTTGCAGCAGAGGTAGACGCCCTTCGCGTTCACGTCCTGGACGCGCTGCCACGCCTCCTCGCCGGTCACGAGGATCGAGTCGTCGTCCGCCGGCGAGATCCCCGCGTTGTTGTAGAGGACGTCGATCCCGCCGTACCGCTCGGCCGCCGCCCGGTACATGGCCTGGACGCTGTCCGCGTCGGCCACGTCCACCTCGACTGCGAAAGCCTCGCGCGCCTCCCCGGCCGTCTGCTCGGCCGCAGCGACGTCCACGTCCGCGACGCAGACGCTCGCGCCCTCCTCGGAGAAGACGAGCGCCGCTTCCCGGCCCATGCCGCCGCCGGCGCCCGTGATCACCACGACCTTGCCGTCGAGCCGCCCCACGCTACGCCTCGGTCGCGACGTAGACGTTCTTGACCTCCGAGTAGCCCTCGAGCGCGTGCATCCCGAGCTCCCGGCCGAACCCGGACTGCTTGAACCCGCCGAAGGGCGTCGAGACCCGGACGGACGTATTCGAGTTGACGGAGAGGACGCCCGTGTCCACCGCCCGGGCAAACCGCATCGCCCGTCCGACGTCGCGGGTCCAGACCGATCCCGACAGCCCGTAGGGCGTGTCGTTCGCGATCCGGACGGCGTCGGCCTCGTCCTCGAAGGGGATCACGGCGGCGACCGGGCCGAAGACCTCCTCCCTCGCGACGGGGTCGTCGTTCGTCGCCTCCACGAGCGTGCAGGGGAACCAGAAGCCCGGACCTGGGGGTGTGTCGCCACGAAAGACAACGGTACCGTTCGCGTAGGACGACACCTTCTCGCGATGCTCGGCGGAGATCAGCGGCCCCATCTCGGTCGCCTCATCCGCGGGGTCGCCGACGCGCACGCCGGCAGTCCGTTCCACGAGCAGCTCGAGGAACCGGTCGTAGGTGCCCCGTTCGACGAGGATCCGCGAGCGGGCGCAGCAGTCCTGTCCCGCGTTTCCGAAGACCGCGTACGGCGCGCCCGCGGCCGCGGCCTCCAGGTCGGCGTCAGCAAAGACGACGTTCGCCGACTTCCCGCCCAGCTCCAGCGTGACGCGCTTGATCGTCGCCGCGGCACCCTCCATCACCGACCGCCCCACCTCCGTCGACCCGGTGAAGCCGATCTTCGCGACGTCGGGATGCTCCACGAGCCGCCGGCCCACGACCGAGCCCGAGCCGGTCACGACGTTGAGGACGCCCTCCGGGATCCCCGCCTCCAGCGCCAGCTCGCCGAGGCGAAGGGCCGTCAGCGGCGTCAGCTCGGCCGGCTTGAGGACGACCGTGTTGCCGCACGCGAGCGCCGGGCCGAGCTTCCAGCTCGAGATCGCGATCGGGAAGTTCCACGGCACGATCAGGCCGACGACGCCGAGCGGCTCCCGAAACGTGAGATCGACGCCGCCCGCGACCGGAATCGTCTCGCCGTAGTGCTTGTCCACGGCGCCGGCGTAGAAGTGGAAGACGTCGGCGACCATCTGCACCTCGCCGCGGGAGTCGCCGATCGGTTTGCCGACGTTCGAGGTCTCGAGCCACGCGAGCTCGTCCCCGTGCTCCTCCACGAGCCCTGCAAGCCGCCGCAGGAGCCGAGCCCGGTCGCCCGGCGCCACCGCCCGCCAGCCGGCGAATGCGCTCCGGGCGGCGGCGATCGCCCGGTCCGTGTCCTCGGCGCTCGCCGCGGTGATCTCGGTGATCGCCTCCTCGGTCGCCGGGTTGACGACGACGGTCACACGCGCTCCTCCCGGTAGCGGCGCGCCTCCTCCACCAGAGCTTCGAAGAGGGCGAAGTCCTCCCCCTCCTCCGGGTGCCAGAGGACGCCGAGCGTGAACCGCTTCGTCGCGTCCTCGAGGCCCTCGACGACGCCGTCGTCGGCCCAGGCCACCTCCCGGAGCCCGTCGCCGATCCGGCCGTAGCCCTGGTGGTGGTGGGACTTGACCGGTGCATGCTCGCCGAGCAGGATCCCGAGCCGGCTGTCGGGGGCGAGCTTCACCCCGTGGTCGGAGAAGGCCCCGGGCATGTGCCGGTGCCGCTCGTGGCCGACGGCTTCCGGCAGGTGCTGGACGAGGTCGCCCCCGTGCGCGACGTTCAGCAGCTGCGACCCGCGGCAGATCGCCAGGACGGGCATGTCCCGGTCGAGCGCGGCCTGAAGCAGGCGCAGCTCGGCGGCGTCTCGCGCCTTTCGCGGGGGATCGGTCTCCGCGTGCGGCTTCGCGTCGTAAAGCTCAGGGTCGAGATCTGCGCCGCCCGAGAAGATGACGCCGTCGAGGGCGTCGAGGGTCTCCTCGAGCCCGTCCGCGGCCGGCGGAACGACGAGCGGCCTGCCGCCCGCGTGCTCGACCGCGTGCACGTACGTGAGCGGGACGATCGCCGCGTCCTCGGTCCACACGCCCCAGCGGATCTCCTCCGCGTACGACGTGATCCCGATCAGGGGCCTCATCCGCGTTCGTAGAGCCGCTCGCGCTCGTAACAGGTCACGACCTGGTCGAAGAGGCGCTGCTCGGTGCGCGCGAAGTTGAGGTAGTGGTCGACGACCTCGTCGCCGAGCGCGCTGCGGGCCACCGTGCTCGCCTCGAGCGCGGCGATCGCCTCCCGCAGGGAAGCAGGGAAGCGCTCGGCGTCGGACTCGTATGCGTTCCCCTCGAGCGCCGGCGGCAGCTCGAGCTGGTTCTCGATCCCGTGGAGCCCGGCGGCGATGAGCGCGGCGAACGCCAGATACGGGTTCACGTCGCCGCCTGGGATGCGTGTCTCCGTTCGGAGCGACTGGCCGTGCCCGACGATCCGGAACCCGCAGGTCCGGTTGTCGTGGCCCCAGGCGAGCGTCGTCGGCGCCCAGCTCCCGGCGGCGAAGCGCTTGTACGAGTTGATCGTCGGAGCGACGAAGATCGCGAGGTCCTTGAGCGCGGCGATCTGGCCGGCGAGGTAGTGCTTGAACACGTCCGACTCGCCGTCGAACGCGTTCCGGCCGGCCTGCCAGAGGCTCGAGTGGATGTGGCAGGAGTTGCCGATCCAGGTGTCGTCCGGCTTGGCCATGAACGTGATCGAGCAGCCGTTCAGATACGCGATCTCCTTGGCGCCGTTCTTGTAGACGGCGTGGTTGTCGGCCATGGTCAGCGCGTCGGAGTAGCGGAAGTTGACCTCGTGCTGCCCAGGCCAGGCCTCGCCCTTCGAGCTCTCGACCCGGATGCCGGCTCCGTGCATCCCGTTGCGGAGCTGGCGGATCAGCGGCTCGTCGTAGGTCGCGGCGAGCACGTGGTAGTCGAGGATGTACGGGACCGACGGCGTGAGGTCCCGGTAGTGCTTGGCGTGCGCCTCCGCGTAGGTCTCCCGGAGCACGAAGAACTCGAGCTCGGAGCCGAACATCGGCGTGTAGCCGAGCGCCTCGGCCCGCTCGACCTGCGCCTTCAGCACCTGGCGCGGCGAAGGCCCGACCGGCGAGTCGTCGAGCCAGAGCACGTCGCCGAGCACGAGCGCGGTCGCCTCCAGCCACGGGATCCGGCGCAGCGTCCCGAAGTCGGGGACGATGCGAAAGTCGCCGTAGCCGCGCTCCCAGCTCGCGATCTCGTAGCCCGGGACCGGATCCATCTCCATGTCGAGCGCGAGCAGGTAGTTGCAGCCCTCGATGCCGTGCTCGACCGAGTCCTCGAGGAAGAACTCGGCGTGGAGCCGCTTGCCGAACAGGCGGCCCTGCATGTCCGTGAACGCCACGACGACGGTGTCGATCTCACCGCTGTCGACGTCTTTGCGGAGGTCGTCCAGGCTCAGCATCGGGCTCCGTGAGAACGGGAGAGCCGGCTGGGCGCCGGCTCTCCCGTTCGTTCGTGAGTCGAGTCTATGTCGTGGGCTTCGTCTCGGGCGGTGTCTCGAGCGGCGGCTCCTCCGGCGGAGGCGCCTCGTCCATCTGCGCCTCGAGCCCTCCGCCGAGATGCTCTGCGATCGCCTCCATGTCCGGGCGCTCGCCCGCGCCGTGGGACAGCGCGAACTCCTCCTCGGGCGAGAGCACGAGGCGGTGGCGACCGGCGATCGCGAAGTACGCCACGGCGACCAGGTAGAAGATGGCAACGCCGTAGACTCCGGCCCGGTAGTCGTCGTTCCAGAAGATCGCGCCGAGCGAGACGAGGGCGATCGCGCCGGCGATGATCGCTCCCCACTCGCCGACCGGGCTGCGGTACGGCCGCTCGATGTCCGGCAGCTTCCGCCGGAGCATCACGAACGACACGCACTGCAGGAAGTACGAGATCACCGCGCCGAAGACGGCCATGTTCAGCAGCGCGCCGCCGACGGTCGAGCCCGTGCCGGCCTCGTAGATGATGTACGCGGCGACCCAGCCGATGATCGCGCCGAGGATCAGGGCCAGATGCGGCGTGTGCCGCGTCCCGTGAGTGACCGACAGCGGGTGCGGGTAGTAGCCGGCGCGCGACAGCGAGAAGATGTTGCGCCCGTAGGCGAAGATGATCGTGTGGAAGCTGGCGACCAGGCCGGCGACCGCGACCAGCCCGAGGAGCGACGTCGACGTTCCCTCACCGAAGATCGTCCGCAGCCCGGCGAGCAGCGGCTCGCCTGACGCGTCGCCCTCGCCGAGCTCCTTCGCGCCCGGCGCGATGCCCGTGTTCAGGAAGAGGACGAGGAAGCCGGTCACGACGAGCGTGACGAGGCCCCAGATCGTCCCGCGCGGGATGTCCCGCTTCGGGTCGGCCGACTCCTCGGCGGCCAGCGGTAACTCCTCGATTGCGAGGTAGAACCAGATCGCGAACGGCAGCGCGTAGAAGATCCCCGGGACGCCCTCGGTGAACCAGCCGCCCTGGGTGTCGATCGCGAAGCGCGTGAAGTCGAGCTCGGTCAGCGCGCCGATGAAGAACACGCCGAGGATCCCGAGCGAGAGCAGGCAGATGAAGACGGTGAAGCGGAAGCTCGCCTCGACGCCGATGTAGTTCAGCCCGACGAAGATGGCATAGAAGATCGCCCACCAGATCGGATCGGCCATCGTGAATCCGAACAGGTCGTCCGAGATCGAGTCCATGTAGCTCCCGATTCCGACGACGATCACCGCGGGCGTGATGACGTACTCGATCGTCTCGGCGACGCCTGTCGTGAAGCCGCCCCACGGCCCCATCGCCGAGCGGGCGAACGAGTACGCACCGCCCGTATGGGGAAGGGCCGGCGACATCTCCGCGATCGAGTAGCAGAGGCCGAAGTACATGACCGTGATCACGATCGTGGCCACTAGCAGCCCGCCGAAGCCGTAGGCGAGGCCGAAGTTCCAGCCGAAGAAGTCGCCGGAGATGACGGCGGCGACTCCCAGCGCCCACAACGACCAGACTCCCGCGTGGCGCCTCAGGCGTCGCTTCTCGAAGTAGTCGTCCGCGTGCTTGCGGTACGTCACGCTGCCCAACGTCCGCTCGGACACCTGCCACCTCCTCAAGTCGGTTGTCGGCGCGATTTTCTCGCAACGCCCGATACGAGGCGCCGGGAACCGATCCTGCGTGGGCCAGCCGTCGCTCGGCGAGGCGCGCGCTGCTAGCCGGTTCCTGGGGCGCCGCCGGGTGTGCGGGCCGGGAGGGGATAGTGCTTCAGCACAGACCCGGAGAGCCGCCCGGCTCCGCCGGGCGGGAGGCGCCCCGCGGCGGCGGGACTAGGCGGCCACCGGCCCGTCGCTGGGCGCGCGCGGCCGGAGGGGATAGTGCTTCAGCACAGACCCGGAGAGCCGCGTGCGGTCAGCGGCGGGAGGGTCGCCGGAGCCCGGCTCCGCCGGGCGGGAGGCGACCCGGCCGGTGGCCGCCTAGCCGAAGCCGAGGATGAACTTGGCGTCGTCGGACATCTTCTCCGGCGACCAGGGGGGATCCCAGGTCAGCTCGGTCTCGACCTCCTCGACGCCGGGGACCTGACGTGTCACCTCGTTGATCTGCTCGTCGATCATCGGCCCGACGGGGCAGCCCATCGAGGTCAGCGTGTAGGTCACCTTCACCTTGGGGCCGTCGATCTCGACGTCGTACATGAGCCCGAGGTCGACGATGTCCATGCCGAGCTCGGGGTCCTCGACCTGCCTGAGCGCCTCGACGACGTCGTCTCGCGTAGCCATGACCGCAGGGTACCCCTAGAAGCCTGGAAGCCGAACCTCTTCGCGGCGCTCACGCTGGAAGAAGTGGATCCCTTCCGTGAAGCGCACCCAGTTGCAGCGCGTGCACATGACGAGGGTGTGTGTCCAGGCACTGTCGGCTCGGAAGCGCACGCCGCGCAGCAGGTCGCTGTTCGAAACGCCCGTGGCGCAGACGATCGCCTCCTTCGGCGCCAGATCCTCGGTCGTGAAGACCCGCTCGACGTCCTCGATCCCCTGCGCGCGCGCCTCGTCGATCTCTCGGCGGGAGATCGGCCACAGCTGGGCCTGCAGCTCGCCGCCGAGACAACGGAGGGCGGCGGCCGCGAGCACGGCCTGGCGGGTGCCGCCGATGCCGATCGCGAGATGGTCGTTCGTGCCGCGGATGGCCGCGGAGATCGACGCGGTCACGTCACCGTCCTGGATCAGCTTGATCCGCGCCCCGGCGGCGCGGATCTCCTCGATCAAGTCGTGGTGCCGAGGCCGCTCGAGGACGATCGTCGTGATGTCGCCGACGCGCCGCCCGAACGCCTCGGCGATCCCCTCGATGTTCTCGCCGACCGGCCGCCGGAGGTCGATGTGCCCGCGTGCCAGCGGACCCACTGCCATCTTCCGCATGTACATGTCCGGAAGCGTCTGGAGCGAGCCGGGCTCCCCGACGGCGATCATCGACATCGCGCCGCTGCCCCCACGGGCGACGATGCCGCTTCCCTCCAACGGGTCGACGGCGAGCTCGACCTCTTCGCCGCCCAGGCCGAGCTTATCGCCGGTCTGGAGCCGCTCGCTCTCGCCGGCCGCGCCGATGACGACCGTCCCGTCGATGTGGAGCTGCTCGAGCGCCTCGCACATGCCCGAGGTGGCGGCCTCCTGCGCCGCCGCCTCGTCCGCCCTCCCGAGCCAGCGCGCGCTCGCGAGCGCGGCCCGCTCGGTTCCGCGGGCGAAGCTCTCGCAGAGACAGGTCCGGATGGTGCCCTTGCCCTCCACGCCGGTGTCCGTCGTCCTGGCGGCGGTATCGGTCACGACGAGACCTTCTCTATCCGATCCGCCGCCGCGAGCACAAGCTCCATCACGCCGCCGATCGCCTTTTCGCGCTCCGAGTTCTCGATCACGGGCACGCCCTGGACCTCGGCCCGCTCGACGATGTAGTCCTGTAGGTAGCGGATGTCACCCAGCCGCTCGAGGTACTTGTCGAGGGGCCGGATACCTTCCGAGGCGAGGTCGCGGATCCAGAAGTGGCCTGCGTGGGTCTCCTCGCTCCGGATCTTGATCACACATTCGACGACGACCGCGTTCTCGACCAGCCTCGGGAGCATGCCCGGGACGAGGTGCACGCCCTCGATCACCATCGACCACCCTTCTTCCAGCGACCGCTCGATCGCGGCCTGGACGCCGACGAGCACGTGGCGGGTCTGCTCCAGGAACCCGTGGAGGAGCGGGTCGACCTCCTCCTCCTGGGCGCTCGGCAGGGCGCGGCCCGCGTCGAAGCTCGAGTAGTGGATCGCCGGGAGGAAGTCGGGCGTGAACAGCGCCCGCATCGTCTGGCGGACGAAGTCCGTGGAGGTCACGCGCGTGATGCCGAGGCGGTAGGCGACCTCGGCCGCGACGGTCGACTTGCCCGTACCCGTGGCGCCCCCGATCAGGATGATCAGCGGCAGCTCCAGCTCGTCGAGCTCCTGGTAGCGGCGAAGCCGGCCGATCGCGAGGTTGCCGTCGTCCTCACCGAGCACTTCGACGGCGAGCTGCTGAATCCGGTCGAAGTCGGCGGCGCGCTTGCCGCTCGCGGCGAGGTCCTGCTCGATCCGCCTGGCGACCTCGTACGCGGGCGTGACGCCGAGGCCGGTGCGCATCAGCGCGCGGGCCATCAGCCCCTTGGAGTACGGATGCTCGCCGGTCCCTAGGTGGAGCGGGTCGATGCGGCGGCGCTCGGGCATCAGGCGACCGGCTCCGCCTCCGGGACGTCGGCCAGCGCGCGTAGCTCGTCGTCCAGGCTCGGCTGGCCCGCCAGCGGGACGACGTCGTTGTCGGCGAACACGACCGGCAGCTCACGCTCGGCGGCCGCCTCGCAGACCACGTCGATCGCCGCAGCCTTGATCTCGACGAGGAAGACGTCGGCCCGGGCGGCGCGGATGTCCTCGCGAAGCTGCTCGCGGCGCGACAGGTTGCAGGACACCGCCACCTCGGACGCGCCGTGCTCCTCGCGGAGATGCCGCTCCAGGCGGCCGGCGGCCGACGGTTCGGCCGTCGTGAAGAAGGCGACCCGCCTGCCCTCGACGGGCTCGACCGGCCGCGGGCGCAGCACGGTCGCGACGACCGGGACGTCCTTCACCTCACGGACCGCGTCCGCGAGCTCCGCGTGGCGGCTTCCGTCCTCGGCCATGGTCAGGATCACGAGGTCCGAGAGCATGATCCGGTAGTCGTTCAGGTAGCCGGTGACGAGCTCCGGCGGCTGGTGGGCGCCCGCGACCAGGATGCGCCTGCCCGTCGCGACCGGCGGGATCGCGGCGCCGCTCCCGTCGAAAAGCACGAAGTCAGGCTCGCGGCCGACCGCCATCTGCACGCCCGCGGCGACGTTGCTCGTCCAGGGGACTCCGGCCAGGCCGCCGCCGGCCCGCCGGCAGCCGATCGTCGGCACGCCGGAGAGCGCCGCGGTCTCGAGGTAGTCGGATGCGGCGTGCGAGCCGGCGCGGGACAGCGCCAGGAGGTCCTCGACGGTGGGCCTGAGATCCGCGACCTGGGGCTCGGCCGGCCCGCCCCGCCCCATCGAGACGACGACGAGGTCGCGATCCTTGGCGAGCAGCCGAGCGACGTATCCCGTGACGGCGGTCTTCCCGAGCCGCTTTCCGGTGCCGATCACGGCCAGCGACGGGAGGTCGAACCTCTGGTAGGCGGGCACGCGCAGCGAGAAGTCGGCGCCCTCGTAGGCGACGCCGTTCGCCAGGAACCGGCTCGCGAGGCGGAACCGCTCCCGCGGGCCGAGGACGGGCTCGTCCGAGATATCGACGGCCACGTCCGGCTCGAACCGCCCGAGGGCCTCGTCGAAGTCGTCCACGACCGGAACGCCGTACTCGTCGCCACCGACGAGTTTCTCCGTCCCCCCGACGAGCAGGGCGCCGACGATCTCGTACGGGATCTCGCCCAGCGCGTCCCGGACGACCGGCGCGTAGTGCTCCCCGTCGATCAGCGCCAGAGCCCTGGTCACCGTGTCGTCACCTCGTTCTCGATCCGCGCCGTGTACTTCTCGAACGCCCGCGTCTCGAGGGAGAACTGGATGATGCGCTCCGAGCCGTGGAACGGGTACTTGCGCCAGACGTCCACGTGCTTTCCGTGCACCTCGACCACGTTGTAACAGGGCCTCGTGTTGCCTCTGAGCCGGATCGACGAGACCGTGCCGGTGTTGACGACGAACATGTCCTCGATGCGCCACGCGTAGGGGACGTGCTTGTGGCCCGAAAGGACGAGGTCGACGCGCGCGCCCTGCAGGCACTCGATCACGTCGCCGGCGTCGTAGACGATGTTCCGCTCGCGCCCGGTTCCCGGCACCGGCAGCAGGTGGTGGTGCATGACGAAGATCCGGAGCTCGGCGGGCTCCGCGAACTGCTCCTCTATCCAGGCGTACCGGCCTCGTCCGATCGAGCCGTGGTCGAGATCCGGCTCGCTCGAGTCCACGGCCACGACCGTGATCTCCTGCATCCGCAGGACGCTGTGGCGCTCGCCGAAGAACTCCTCGAAGTGCAGGTAGCCGACGTTCCTCGAGTCGTGGTTGCCGGGAATCACGACCATCCGCTCGCAGTTGAGGCGGTCGAGGTACTCGCGGGCCATCAGGAATTCCTGCTTGAAGCCGAACGTCGTCAGGTCGCCCGAGCAGATGATCAGGTCCGGGTCGAGCTCGTTGATCTCGGCGACGGCGCGCTCCATCAGGCTCGGCACGAAGTCGGGGCCACCGCAGTGGATGTCGGAGATGTGGGCGATCGTGGTCGACTCGTCGCGGCCCGGCATGGTCGAAGTGTAGGACTTGGGCGGCCGAGCGGCGGTGTCCGAGGCCGTCGCTATTCTCGATGGTGGGTGGTCGGAAAAGTCCCTGATTTCCAGGCATATCGCGGAGACGGCGAGCCGCGCTTCGCGAACGAGGTCGAGCTGGAGTGCGCGAAGCTGCTCGACTACTACGAGATCCCCTGGATGTACGAGCCGCATACCTTCGTCCTCGAGGAGGCCCCGGACGGCCGGGTCGTGGAGGCGTTCGCGCCCGATTTCTTCCTCCCCGAGCAGAACCTCTACGTCGAGCTGACCGTGATGAAGCAGTCGCTCGTGACACGCAAGAACCGCAAGCTGCGGAAACTGCGTGAGCGGTATCCCGGCGTGAACGTGAAGCTCTTTTATCGTCGAGACATCGAGCGACTGGCGCAGCGATACCGACTGGATCTGGCGTCCTAGAGCAGGAGCCACGGATCGGAGACGTGTACCTCTCCGCCGAGGACATCCGCGCTCGTGTCGGCGAGCTCGGAGCCGCGATCGCGGCCGACTACGAAGGCCGCGAGCCGGTCCTCGTCGCCTCGCTGAAGACGGCCATCGTCTTTCTCTCCGACCTCTCTCGGGCGATTCCGATCCTGCACAGCCTCGACTTCATCGCCCTCGCGGGCTACGACGGCAACGGCGGGAGCGGCGGGCGCGTCCGGCTCCTGAAGGATCTCGAGCTCAGCGTCAAGGGACGCGACGTCCTCTTCGTCGAGGACGTGGTCGACACGGGCATGACGCTGAACTTCCTCGTCAAGACGTTCGGCTTGCGCGAGCCGCGCTCGCTCGCCGCGGTCGCCCTCCTCGACCGCCCCTACCGGCGCCTTGTGGAGGACCTCCCGGTGCGCTACGTCGGCTTCACCGTGCCGGACGAGTTCTTCGTCGGCTACGGCTTCGATCTCGACGGCCGCTGGCGGAACCTCCCCGACCTGCGGTTGCTTCGCTGAAACGACCGGCCGCCCTGGAGGGCGGCCGGCGCCGTCGGGAGACGACAGTGCCGCAAGCCGTAAGCGCGCGAGCTTGCAGCGCGGAAACTATAAAGGCCCCGCTTTGAAAGCGGGGCCTTCGCGCAAAGTCTCACGACTTTGCGCGACCCTGTGAAGCCGGGCGCCGGCGGCGCCGGCGCCCGGCCAAGAGATCCTGGCGGAGCTCCTCGCCCGAGGAGGCATCCCGGCGGAGCCGGCAAAGCCTGCTCCGCGGCGACTTAGAGATATCCCAGCGGATCGACCGCCGAGCCGTTCACCCGTACTTCGAAATGGAGGTGTGGGCCGTAGCAGTGGCCCGTGCAGCCGACGTAGCCGATCGTCTGCCCCTGCGAAACCGCTCCCCCGCCGACGGCGAAGCTCGACTGGTGCGCGTACGCGGTGGCGACGCCGTTGCCGTGGTCGATGATGATCAGGTTCCCGTAGCCGCCCATCCAGCCGGCGTAGATCACGTTGCCCGACGCCGACGCGCGGATGGGCGACCCGTAGCCGGCCGCGATGTCGATGCCCTCGTGCATGCGGCCCCAGCGCCAGCCGTAGCCGCTGACGACGGGGCCGCCCACGGGCCAGATCATCCCGCTCGCCGACACGGTCCCGTCCCCGGTGCTCGTGTAGCTCGGGCCGGCCTGCGCTGCGTTGATGCGGGCGGCGAGCTGCGCGCTCACCTTCAGGAGCTCCTCGGCCTTCCCCTCGTAGCGTTCCGCAGCCTCGTGGGCGTCGTGCAGGCTCTCCCGCTTCGAGCTGCGTGCCTCCGCGAGCCCCTCGCGCGAGATCAGAAGCTGGTCGTAGACGGCGCGCTGCTGCTGCGTCCGGATCTCCACGACGCGGGTGATCGCGGCCACACGGTCCTTCGTCCTCCCCGTGCGCTGCTTGAGGTCGCGCATGTGGTCGCGCGCGCCGGCGACGTGCCGGACGACGCGGCGGTCCTGCTCGGCGATCGAGTCGAGGTAGTCGATCTGGTCGAGCGCGTCGCTGAAGCTCGAGGCCTCGAGGACGATGTCGAGCGTGGACGGATCCTCGCCCTCGTAGATCGCAACCAGGCGGTCGGCGAGACGCTGCTGCGCGACGCCGTACTGCCCGCGGAGATACGCGAGCCGCTCGCTCTGGAGCCGGTAGAGCGCCTTGACCGCCTCGAGCTTGCGCTGGTGGAGCGCGAGATCCTCCTCCAGGACGGCCAGGCGGCTCGACACGTCGCCGACCTCGGCTTCGAGCGCCTGGATCCGCTCGGAGACGTTCGCGATCTCGGCCCGCAGCGCCTCCTCGCGCGCCCGGGCGGCGTCGGCCTTCGACTGGAGCGCCTGGGCCTGCTGGTCGAGCTGCTGCTTGCGGTCGTAGAGACTGCCCGAGGCCGGAGCCGCGACGAGCAGGACGAGGACGAGGCTGCAGACGATTCGTCTAGTGCCCCGTCCAGTGATGCCGCCGAGTTTCTGGGTCGCGAGCACCAAGCCAGAGTTCGTACTCCGACGAGCCAAGGCTAGGCAGCCTTGGTGAGGAGGAGGGCGGGCTCTGGCGCCGCGTGATCGCGGGCCAGAGGCCGGCATGTATTGCTGGACGGGGCACTAGCCATGGGACCGTGTTCGCGGGCCGGAGAGACCTCCCTCCCGGGCCCGGGATTGCGGAATCCTACCGATCCGATCGGCTGGATGGAACCCTTGGCGCCGAAAATCGCTGCTCGGAGGGGTCTTTCGCCGTCTCCGCTGGCAACAGGGCGGCCGCGCGGCGGCGGAGCGGAGAGACGAGCGCACGGTAGTCGGCGTCGGTGATCTTGCCCGTCCGGTGATCGAACTCGAGCTCCTTCAGCTCGGCGAGGATGCGGTCGCGCTCCTCGGCGCGCGCGAGCGCCTCGTCGGGCGGGGTCGCCGGCTCGGGCGGATCCTTCGCGCGCAGGAACGGCACGGCAACGAAGACGACCGCAGCCGCCGCCAGCAGCGCCCCCAGCAGCAGCTCCGGGCTCACGCCCTCGCGAGCGCCTCGGCGCGGCCGTAGCGCAGCGCGAGCCGGCGCTGCTCCCTCGCGTCCGGCCAGAGCGCGATCGCGGCGCCGGCGAGGAACACGAAGCCCGCGATCCAGATCAGGTTGACGAGCGGCTTCACGAGCCCCTTCAGGAAGAGCGTGCCGTCGGCGTCGATCTGGTCGGCGATCAGGAAAAGATCCTCGCCGTTCAGCCGGTCGGACCGGATCGCGGCCTCGTTCGAGACCTGCTGCTCGGCGAAGTAGCGGTTCTTGCCGGGCTCGAGCGTTCCGATCCGCTCGCCGTCGCGCGAGACGTCGACCACCGCGCGAAGCTCCTGCGCGTTCGCGCCGCGGCGCTCCTCGAGGCCGCGGTAGCGGAGGTCGTAGCCGCCGATCGCCATCGTGTCCCCGGGCCGCAGCCGTTGCTCGGCGACCGTGTCGTAGGCGCTCGACCCGATCACGCCGATCGCAAGCAGCACGATCGAGGCGTGCACCACGTACCCGCCGTAGCGGCGGCGGTTGCGTCCGACGAGCGACGCGAGGGCGCCCGTCCAGGACGAACTTCCGAGCGCGTGCCTCGCCCGCGTCCCGCGCGCGAACTCCAGCACGATCGAGGCCAGGACGAAGGCGCAGAACGTGTAGCCGACGAGGCCAGGGATCGAGGAGCCGGCGCCGAGCAGGACGAGCAACACCCCGGTCGCGAGGGCGACGGAAGCGGGCCAGGCGAAGATCCGACCGAGCCCGCGAAGCGATGCCCGCCGCCAGGCGATCAGCGGCCCGATGCCCATCAGGAGCAACAACGGCAGCCCGAAGGCCTTGAGGAAGAAGTTGTAGTACGGCGGCCCAACCGTGACCGGCTCGCCGTGGAGCGCCTCCGTCAGGATCGGGTAGAGGACCCCCCAGAGGATCGTCAGGCAGAAGGCGACGAGCAGCAGGTTGTTGTAGAGGAAGGTCGCCTCGCGGGACACCGGCGACTCGAGTCGGGTCTTCGAGCGCAGGAGCGGCAGCCTCGAGAGCACGAGCGCGATCGACGCGAAGAGCACGAGCCCGATGAAGCCCAGGAACCAGGGGCCGATCGAGCTCTCCGTGAACGAGTGGATCGAGCTGATGATCCCCGAGCGCGTCAGGAAGGTGCCGAAGAGCGCCAGCGCGAACGATCCGATCACGAGCAGGACGTTCCAGATCTTCAGCATCCCGCGCTTCTCCTGGATCATCACCGAGTGCAGGAACGCCGTCGCCGCCAGCCACGGCATCAGCGCGGCGTTCTCGACCGGGTCCCAGGCGAAGTAGCCGCCCCAGCCGACCTCGACGTACGCCCAGTGGGCGCCGAGCAGCTGGCCGAAGCCGAGGAACGTCCAGGCGAGCAGCGTCCAGCGGCGGGTGACGACGATCCAGAGCTCGTCGCTCCGCCGTGCGGCGAGGGCGCCCATCGCGAAGGCGAACGGGATCGTCAGGCCGACGAAGCCGAGGTAGAGCATCGGCGGGTGAGCGAGCATGTACGGGTTCTGGAGGCTCGGGTTGAGCCCGGCGCCGTCGGCGGGCGCCGCCTGGGTCGCGAACGGGCTCGAGACGGCGACGAGCATGAAGGCGAAGAAGACGATCACGCCGCCGAGGATCGGCACCGTCCAGGCGAGCAGGCTGGGCGCCGACCTCCGCGCCAGCAGCACGGCGGCCGCGGAGAACCCGGTCAGGATCAGGAGCCAGAGGAGCAGCGATCCCTCCTGGCCGCCCCAGAAGGCCGAGATCGTGTAGCCGAGCGGCAACTCGCGGCTCGTGTGGTCGGCCACGTAGACGAGGCCGAAGTCGTTCTGGACGAGCGCGACGAGCAGGACGAGCGAGGCGACGAGCGCCGTCGCGAAGGAGGCGACGACCGCGTTCTCGGCCGACTCGGCGAGCCGGCGGTTCCGCCGCAGGGCGGCGGCCGCGCCGGCCACGACGGCGTACACGGCCAGGCCGAGGCAGACGATGAGCGCGGCGCGCCCCAGCTCGGGCATTAGTGCTCCTTCAGGTGATGCTGCCAGAAGCAGGCGTGTATCGCCTGGAGGGGCACTAAGTCTCTTTCTTAGAGGAGTACTTCGAGGGGCACTTGGTGACCAGCGTGCCCGAGGCACCGACGAAGGTGCCGTTGCGCAGCCGTCCCTTGAGCGAGATGTCCCGGCCGGCCCTGAACATGTCCGGCACCGAGCCGGTGTAGGTCACCGGGAGGCGAACGGACGAGCCGCCCTCGACGTCCTTGATCCGGAAGCGGATCGTGCGGCCGCTGCGCTGGACGGGCGCCACGACCTTGCCGACGATCGTCACCTGGCCGGTGCGGCCATTCAGCTCGCTCGGCGCGAGCTGAGGCGTCCCACCGGCGATCGACGTGTAGACGAGGAAGACGCCCAGCATCGCCGCGACTCCGAGGGCGATGACCAGGCGGGCAGGGCTGGATCGGCGCGCCACGCCGAAAAGTCTAGATGGCGCGGGATCAGGCTTCGCGGGTGGGGGCCGGGCGCCGCCTGGCCGGGATCCGGTAGCCGTGCTCCTCGCACAACGACCCCGGCGTGTCCTCGGTCAGCGCGTCGCAGTAGCCCTTCCCGTACGCCGCGCGCATGAAGGCGGCGACGATCTCGAGGTTCCACTCGCCGACGTCGGCGGCCTCGCGCCAGAGGTCGGTCAGGCGGAGGTCGATGTCGAGCTCGAGCAGGTCGATCCTGGACGGGCGCTTGGCCATGCGCTCAGGGTAGGAGCGGCGTCGGACGGCACCGGAAGGGTGGCCGCCGCCGCGTCGTTTGCACGGGTATGGCAGGTCCCGTTCGCGAGCTGCGTGTCGCGCTGACGGCGCCGGACTTCGGCGAAGCCGTGCGCTTCTACCGGGACGCGCTCGGCCTGCCCGCGCTCGAGGAGTGGGAGACGGAGGACGGCAGCGGGGTCATCCTCGACGCAGGCCGGGCGACGCTCGAGCTGCTCTCGCAGGACCAGACCGCCTACGTCGACGAGATCGAGGCAGGACGAGCCGGCGTCTCCGGCCCGGTGCGGCTCGCGCTCGAGGTCGCGGACTCAGGTGCGACCGCCGAGGTGCTGGCCGCCGCGGGCGGCGAGCGGCTGGCGAAGCCGGTCGTGACGCCGTGGCGGCACTGGAACGTCCGCCTGCGGGCACCGGGCGGGATGCAGCTCACGCTCTTCACGGTCCTGGACGAAGACGGCGACGGTTAGCCTCTCGCCCGTGGGCGAGCTCAGGTTCGGGCCGGCGCGCATCCCCTCGCGGGAGTCGCCGGAGGAGGCGATCGCGCTCCTGCAGGAGCGCGGCTACAGCGCCTGCGAGATCGACTTCGAGGGCCGTTTCTGGATGGACTACCCGTGGGCCGAGCGGCTCGGCGAGCTGGCGCGCGACGCCGGCATCGTCCTCTCCGTCCACGCCCCGATCGCCGGCTTCGTCGGCCACGCGGAGCGCGGCAAGAAGCTGAACATGGCGTTCGGGATGCTCGACCACTCGGCAGGCATCGCCCTCGCCGCCGGCGCCGAGCTGGTCGTCTTCCATCCGGGCTTCCTGCTCGGGCGGGAGCGCGCGCAGGCGATCGACGACGTGGTCGAGCAGGCGGGCGAGCTACGAGAGCGGCTGGAGAAGAAGGGCCGCGGAGTGCCGTTCGGCGTCGAGGTGATGGGCCGGGTGCGCGAGCTCGGGACGATCGACGACGTCCTTGCGATCGCGGAGCGGGTCTCCTGGATCCGTCCGGTTCTCGACTTCGCGCACATGCACGCAACGTCGGACGGCGCGTTCACGGACGTCGAGGCGTTCAGCTCGGTGCTCGAACGAGCCGACGCTGTCCTCGAGCCGAGCGCACCGTTCCACGTCCATTTCTCGGACATCGCGTACGCCAACCGCAACGAGACGAAGCACCTTTCCTACGGCGAAGGGACCCTGCGGGCTGAACCGCTGGCCGAGGCGCTCTCGCGCTTCCACCGGCCGGCGACGGTGATCAGCGAGTCGCCCGACGAGGAGAGCCACCAGGCGATCCGCGCCGTCCTGCTGTCGCATTCGCGCGTCTAGCGCCGAACTTACGGCTGTCCGAGACGGCGTGGCGGCCAGTACGTGACGTCGGCCCGCCCGATGATGCTTCCCCTGCCAACGGCCCCCCAACGTCGTGAGTCGCAGGACATCGTTCGGTTGTCCCCCAGGACGAAGTACGAGCCCGTCGGGACGCGTCCCCAGCTCCCGGTCTCCCTCCCGCGGTAACCCGCCCGAACATACGGCTCACTCACTCGGGCACCGTCAACGAGTACGTGGCCGTTTCGCATAGCCACGTGTTCTCCGGGTAGCGCGACCACGCGCTTCACGAACGCGCCGCCGTGGCCGCACGCCGCCTCCACCTTTGCCGTTGCTTCGAAGACGACGATGTCTCCCCGTTCTGGCTCGTGAAGGCGGTACGCCAGCCGGTTGGCGATCACTCGATCCGAGAAGCGTGCCTGGCAACCCGCCACCGGTTTCGCGCAGTGGAGGGTCGGCTCCATCGACGGCGACGGAATCCGGTACGGCTTCGCGACCTCCGCCTGGAAGAGCAGCACGGCGATGCACGCGACCGCAAGGGTCAGGCCCCAGTCGACGATCGTGCGGAGCGGCCTTGGGAGCTTCGACAGAGACCGGTCGAGGATGCGCACGCCGCCTCAGGCGATCTTCGCCGCCCTCTCCTCTTCGTCCGGCATCGTGCCGCGGAGCTCGGCGAGCCGCTCGCGCAGAGCGACGACCTCTTCGAAGCGCTCGCGGTCCTCGAGGAACTGAATCAGCGCCTTCAG
>DASSSO010000053.1:0-10952 GCA_035776735.1 Gaiellaceae bacterium
GTGGAGCGCCGTCTGGCTCGCCGCCGGTCTCGGCTTCGCCGTCTTCCTCCTGCTCTGGCGCGGCGGCTCCGACGCCGAGCAGTACCTCGCCGCCTACGTCATCGAGCGCGGCCTCTCGATGGACAACGTCTTCGTCTTCGCCGTCCTCTTCGCCTTCTTCGCGGTCCCCGAGGGCTACCGGCACTTCGTCCTCGTCTTCGGGATCGGCTGCGCCCTCGTCTTCCGGCTCGTCTTCATCGCGACGGGGACGGTCGCCCTCGCGCACCTGAGCTGGGCGGCGTACGTGCTCGGCGTCTTCCTCGTCCTGACGGGCGTCCGGCTCGCGATGCGAGACGTCGAGCCCCAACCGGGACGCAATCCGGCGCTCGCGGTGCTGCGGCGGGCGGTCCCGATGACGGACGACTATCGCGGGCGGACGCTCCTCCTCCGGACGAAGGAGGGCCTGCGCGCGACGCCGATGCTCGCGGTGCTGATCGCGGTGGCCACGACGGACGTCGCCTTCGCGGTCGACTCGATTCCCGCGGCGCTCGCCGTCAGCACCGACCCGTTCCTCGTCTTCGCGGCGAACGCCTTCTCCGTCCTCGGGCTCGTGGCGCTCTACTTCCTGCTCGCCGAGCTGCTCGGACGGCTGCGCTACCTGCGGCCCGCGCTGGCGTCGATCCTCGTCTTCGTCGGCGTGAAGATGGTCGCGGCACCGGTCCTCGAGATCTCCGTCGGCGTCTCGCTCGGCGTCGTGCTCGCGATCCTGGCGGTCGCGTCGCTCGCGTCCATCGTCGCCGCGAGGACGGAGCCGGAACCAGCCGTCGAGGAGCGGTGTACGAACCGATATGAGGCTCCTGACGAGCGCGGCCGTGCTGCTCGCGATCGGCGCGGCCGCGCTCTCCGCGCCCCTCGGCGCGGCTCCCGCCGCGAAGCCCCGGCTCGTCTCGAGCCCGCCGGCGCAGGTGGGCGCGCGGTGGATCGGCGTCCTCGCCGCGCCTAAGCCGCCGGTCGTCACGGCCCGGCTCGGCCGCCGCGCCCAGCGGGTCGCGGCCCGCCGGTTGCGACCGGGCCGGTACCAGCTTCGCGCGATGTTTCCGTCGGCGGGACGCTGGAGCCTCTGGGCCGGGCGCCGCCGGCTCGGCTCGGTGCTCGTGCGCGCGGCGCCGTTGCGGCTGACGAACACCGTCGACGTCGTCGTCGAGCCGAGCGGCTCGCTGCTCCTCGTCGACCTCTCGAACCGGGTCTTCCGGCTCTCGGGCGACCGGCTCACGCTCGTCGCCGGCAACGGGCGTCCCGGCCGCACCGGCGACGGCGGCCAGGCGACCCGGGCGGCGGTGGGCTTCCCCGTCGAGGTCGCGCTCGCGCCGGGCGGCGGCTTCGCGGTCGTCCACGACGAGCGCTGGATCAGGCACGTCGACGCCGGCGGCACGATCCGGACCGTCGCCGAGCTCGAGCAGCCGACGGCCCTCGCCTACGACCCCGCCGGGAATCTCTTCGTCTCCGACCTGTCCGGCCGCGTCCAGCGGATCGCGCCGAGCGGGGCCCGCACGACCTTCACCGGCTTCAACCAGCCCCACGGCCTCGCGATCGCCCCCGACGGCACGGCCTACGTCGCCGACACGTTCAACAACCGGATCCGACGGATCGCCCCGGACGGAACGGTCACGACGCACGCGGAAGGCCTGAACCAGCCGAACGACGTCTCGCTCGGCCCGGACGGAAGCGTCTTCGCGGCCGTGTACGGGGACAACGGGATCTTCAGGATCGCGCCCGGCGGCGCCGCGACCCGAGTGGCCGACGCGACCGGACCGAGCGCCGTCGCCGTCGCCGCCGATGGAACCGTCTACTTCACGGAGCGCGGCCGGCCCGGCGTCAGGCGGACGGGCGCCTTCGCCCTCGCCGCTCTCGGGCCGGCGAGGGCCGGAGCTCCCTGGACGGGGACGGTCGCGTCCAAGCGCCGGCCGTCGGTGACCGCACGGAACGGCGTGACGACCCAGCCGGTCTCCGTGCGACGGGCGGGGCGCGGCCGCTACCGGCTGCGCGCCGTCTTCCCGTTCTCCGGACGCTGGCAGCTGCTCGCCGGCCGGCGCCGGCTCGGAATCGTCACCGTGCGCCCGGCGGCGCCGCTCGCCTCCGTCCTGCCGACCGCCCAGGCGTTCCGGCTCTGCGGCGGGACGGGCCCGCCGTACCCGCAGTACGCGCTCTCGTGGGACCGGACGACCGGGCTGTGGGCGTCGTGCCGGGCACAGGGCCGCCTCCACCGGGTCGACGAGCGCTCGGGCGAGACCCGCGCGATCCTCCGGCTCACGAGCACGCCGTTCTCGATCGCCGCCGGGCTGGGCGCCGTGTGGAGCGCGGAGCGAGGGCCGATCGTCAACCGGCTCGACCTCCGCACCGGACGCGGAGTCACCGCCGTGACCGGCGGCGGCTTCGCCTACGTGTGGACGGCCGCGGGCTCGGTCTGGGCCGCCGACGACGTGGCGAGCGCACTCGTCCGCTACGACCCCGCGGGCCGGCGCGTCCTCGCGACGATCCCGACCGGCAACGGCACGTCGGCGCTCCACGAGGAGGCAGGCCGGATCTGGATCCTCAACCATCGCGACGGAACCCTCCAGCGGATCGATCCGGCCGCGAACACGATCACGACGCTCGCCCGTCTCCCGGGCGACGCACCGGAGCGGATCGCGTACGCCGAAGGCTCCCTCTGGGTCACCGGCCGCGGCACCGACCTTCTGCGCGTGGATCCGGACACCGGCGCCGTGCAGGCGACGTTCGAGATCGGCGCCGGCGGCATCGACGTTCGCGCGGCCGCCCACAGCATCTGGGTCGCGGTGCCGACCGACGAGGAGGACCGCCGGGGGAACCCGATCCTCGACCGGCTCCTGCGCGTCGACCCGCTGACGAACGCCGTCATCGAGACGATCAGACCGACCGCCCGCGTGGTCGTGAACGGCACTGCCTCGACCGGCTCCGCCCTCTGGATCGCGGACACCGCGGGCGGTCGTCTCTACCGCATCAGTCGCTGAACATCCAGCGGTGCCCCTCCGGGTCCTCGGCCCGGTAGTGGCGGCCGACGGGCGTGTCCTCCACCTCGGAGAGGATCGTGGCACCGGCGTCCCGCGCCCGCGCGAAATGGGTCTCCACGTCGTCGACCACGACCAGGACACCGTCGATCACGTACGGCACCTCCGACCAGCGGGCCGCCGCCTCGCACTCCTCCCGGTGCCGGCGCGGGCTCCGGTAGTCCGGGCCGGGGTTGCCGAGGAAGACCCGGCCGTTCCCGAGCCGAAGCTCGACGTGGGTCACGCGTCCGTCCGGTTCCGCGTAGCGGTCGGACTCCTCGAAGCCGAATGCCCGGCAGAGCCAGTCCGCCGCGGCGTCGCAGTTCTCGTACGAGAGCATCGGAACGACACGCGGGAACTCGCTCACCGCGTGGATGATGCCGCGGGCGGCGCCGCTATGTCGAGGGGCCGGCGGTGTCCTCGTCCGAGGTCGCGCCCTCCGGATCCGACGCCGTGGCCGGATCGCGAGAGATCAGCGGCATGGCCTCCCGGGCCGACAGGACCGACGCCTCGGGCTCCTCGCCCTCTTTCGGCTGCTGTTCATCCTCTCTCATTCCCGGACGATTCCCGTTCCTGCCCGGACCTACACACGCTTCAAGCCGGATTCGGCGGGAGCTCGCCCGCCTCGATCCTCCTCGCCGTGCGGTCGCACCAGTCGTGCATCCACTCGAGCAGCTCGATCCCGTAGAGGAGGCTGACGTACGGATAGAGCTGGTCGTCCGTGTAGAAGCCCGTGCGGGCCTCGGGCTCGATCCCACGGAACAGCCGGAGCGAGCGCTCGCACCACGCCTGCTTGGCGCGCAGGTTGGCGATCACGTCCTCCCGCTCGAGGAGGTCGCCGAAGAAGAGCTTCAGCACGCCCTCGTCTCTCGTCTCGAAGAGGAAGGACGTGTCGTCGCGCAGCCAGCGTCGGAGCGCCGCCTCGCCGGCGGCGGTGAGCGTGTAGGACGTCCGCCGCCGGCCGCCCTTCGGGTCCGGCACGGCCTCGACCAGGCCCCGCTCCTCGAGCCGGTGGAGCTCCGGGTAGATCTGCCCGTAGCTCGCTCCCCAGAAGAAGCGGGTCGAGAGGTCGATCGCGCGCTTGATGTCGTAGCCGGTGCGGGCGCCGAGTGCCAGCATCCCGAGGATCACACGTGCGGTCGGCGTGAGGCTTGACATATCTGCCCGATACATACTAACCTCTCTACCAGATAGATGAACGCGATCGAGGTTCGCGAGCTCCGGAAGTCCTACGACGGCGTCGAGGCGCTCCGCGGAATCAGCTTCGCGATCGGCGCCGGCGAGGTCTTCGGCCTCCTTGGCCCGAACGGCGCCGGCAAGACGACGACCGTCGAGATCCTCGAGGGCTACCGGCAGCCCGACGCGGGCGAGGTCGGCGTGCTCGGCCGCGATCCGCGGGAGGCCGGCGCCGGCTGGCGCGAGCGGATCGGCGTCGTGCCGCAGTCCGCCGAGCTGTTCCCGAACCTCACGGTGAAGGAGCACCTCGAGCTCTTCGCCGGCTACTACGCGGAGCCGCGCGCGTCGGCGGAGATCCTCGCGCTCATCGGTCTCGAGGAGAAAGCGGCCGCGAGGGGGCGAACGCTCTCCGGCGGTCAGCGGCGGCGGCTCGACCTCGGGATCGCACTCGTCGGCGACCCGGAGCTGCTCTTCCTCGACGAGCCGACCACCGGCTTCGACCCCGGCGCCCGCCGGGCGGCATGGGAGACGATCAGGTCGCTGCGCTCCCTGGGGAAGACGATCCTGCTGACCACGCACTACATCGAGGAGGCGCAGCGGCTCTCCGACCGTGTCGCCGTGCTCAGGCAGGGCGAGATCGTCGCCTCGGGAACGCCGTCCGAGCTGACGGCGGCGGCTCCGGCGAGCCGGATCAGCTTCCGGCGCAACGGCGAGGAGGTCGTGATCGAGACCGAGGAGCCGACCCGCGTCCTACACGAGCTCACCGAGGAGGCGATGCGAGCCGGCGTGGAGCTGGAGGCGCTGGAGGTCCACCGGCCGACGCTCGAGGAGGTCTACCTCTCGCTGACCGACGAGGCCGACGAGTGAGGCTCCTGCTCCACCAGTTCCGCTCCGAGCAGAAGCAGTTCTGGCGCAGCCGCGAGCTCGCGTTCTTCACGTTCCTCCTGCCCGTGGTCTTCTTCCTCATCCTCGCCTCGGCGTACGGCGACGAGGACATCGAGGGTGAGGACGGCTACCTCTACCTGCTCGCCGGGATGATCGGGTACGGCGCGGCGGCGACCGCGTTCGCCGGGCTCGCGCTCCTGCTGGTCAACCGGCGAGAAGCCGGCCTGCTCAAGCGCCTGCGCGCGACCCCGCTTCCGGGCACGACCTACATCGTCGCCGTCCTGGGCTCGATCGTCTTCGTCTTCTTCCTGCAGGCTGTTGCGCTGATCGTGCTCGCCCGCCTTGCGTTCGACGTGGCGCTTCCGGATGAGCAGCTGTCACTCGTCTTGGCGCTCGCGCTAGGCGCCGCGGCGTTCGCCGCGCTCGGCATCGGGCTCACGGCGTTCATCCGGAGCGCCGAGGGCTCCTCCGCCGTCGTCAACGCGATCTACCTCCCGCTCGCCTTCATCTCCGGGTCGTTCTTCTCGGCAGACGCCTTTCCACAGGTCCTGCGGGCGATCGCCGAGGTCCTTCCGCTCGTCCACTTCATCCGGCTCGTCCGGGACGTGATGGTCTTCAGCGAGGGGATCTGGGAGCATCCGACGGACGTCGCGATCATCGCGGCGTGGGGCGTCGCCGGCGCCGTCGTCGCGCTCCGCGGGTTCCGCTGGGAGCCGCGCGAGCGTTAGACGCCGCCGACTTCCGGGTACGAGAGCGGCCGATGGCCGCGAACCCCGCACTCGCCTTCGCCGTGCACGAGCACGAGCCGCCGGCCCTCGAGATCCGCGTCAACTTCGGCGTCTACGCCGGGCGTGAGGCGACCGCCGCCGAGATCGACGAGCTGGCCGCCGTGTTGCTCGACCAGGTCGGCGCGGTCTCGATCGTCGCCGAGGACCGGCACGAGATCGACGGGTGGACCGAGGCCGCGATCCACCAGGTGCGGATCGAGATCGGCCGGGAATCGCTCCCCTCCGACCGGGAGGAGCTCCGGGAGCTGGGGGTTCGCGTGGTCGTCGCCGCCGAGCACTGGGCGCAGGCCTGCATCGCCGACCGGCACGCCGAGGTCAGCGAGCTCTAGCCGCGAGTCCGTCGGCGAGGCGCTCGAGCGCTCGCTCGGCCTGATGCGTCGCCACCGGGGCGAGCGCCTGGCTGCCGAGCCCGGAGAAGATCCCGGCCGCGTCGATCTCCGCGTGCCAGCGCATGAGCGTTCCGGCGCCGTCGGGCTCCAGGTCGAACGCGCTGTCGACGGAGATCCGGCCGCCCAGGCTCTTCCCCCAGGCCACGAGGCGGGCGTGCTCGGCCTCGCGGAGCTCGTCGAGCCGGACGGAGAAGCGCAGCCGGAAGGCTCCGGGAAACGGCGGGCGGGCGATCACCGTCCACTCGTCGGACGCGGCCTCGATGCGCTCGATCGCCGTGAACGCGGCAGCCATCTCGTCCGGGTCGGTCAGCGCCCCGTAGACCGCATGCGGCGGCGCGTCGAAGCGACGTTCACCGTGGATCCGCACGCCGGAAACCTAGTGCGCCGGCCCGGCTAGCGAACCCGGTACCGCACGCAGTGACGGCCCCGGTTGCCCGCCCGGTCCCAGGCGGTGATGCAGAGCCGGTAGCCGCCGGCCGCGAGCGCCCTCGCCAGCGGCCGGGCCGTGCGGACTCGCCGCCGCGCTCCCCGCGGCGCGGGCGCGAAGGCGGTCTGTCCTTCGGCGACGGTGAGTCCCCCGCGCGCGAGCTCCGCCTGAAGCCTGGCTTCGCCCGAGTCGTCCGCGACCTGTGCGGCGAAGAGCGCCCGCCTGCCGCGCCACGCCGTCCCGCTGAGTGCGCGGACGAAGGGACGGGCACGGTCGAGCGCCGCGCGCGGGCCGCTGACACTGAGGAGCGAGGTCCGGCTCGTCGCCTGCGCGGCCCCGGAGATGCTCACCTGCCAGTAGTAGCGGCCGTAGAAGGTCTCCTTCGGCCGGTACCGCGACCAGCAGCTTGCGTTCGCCGCCGGGCACGTCCGTGAGGTCGTGACCAGATCTCGCGTGAAGGCGGCGTCGGCCGCGTAGCGATGCACGACCTGGACGGTTCCGGCGGGCGGCAGCGACCGCGGCCAGTCCACCCGCCAGGTGAAGGTCACGTGGCTCGAGCGGACGAGCGCGCCGTGTGCGGGCGAGAGGAGCACGATCGTCGGCGCCTGGCCCTGGTCGGCGCCGGCTCCGGCAGACGCAGGCAGGCCGGCCACGGCGAGGGCGAAGGCGACGAGCGGAGGGACTGCGCGGGCGGCGCTGCGCATCGTGATGTCGTCGGACGGACGGCGGAAATCCGTGATCCCTGAGAGGAGCTACCGGGGGACGGCGGCGCGCCGAGCCGGCCTGCTGCGGTTGCCTGCGCGGTCGATCGCAACCACGGCGACCTGGTGCCGGCCGCGGCGAACGCGCACGGCGAGGCGGTCGTCGGTGGCCACGGACAGGTTCGCGATCGTGCGCACGCTGGCGACGCCGCCCGCGCGCCGCCCGTCGACGAGCACCTCGTGCGCGGCGACCCCGCTCCCGCGCTCCGCGCCCCTGCGCCAGCGGACGAACAGCCTGCCCCTGCGCGTCCGGGCGGCGAGGATCCGGGGCCGTGCCGGCCGCGTCCGGTCCGTCCACCGGAAGGCGAGCTCCGCCGAGTCCGCGCCCGCCGACTCGACGCGGACCGCGAACACCCCGCGCACGGAGAAGGTCTCCCCTGCCTGGACGGACGGGCGCCCGCGGCGCACCGGGTCGTAGAGCAGGAGGTTCCGGCCCGGGAAGCGGCTCGGCTCGCCTAGCCCGTTCGACCCGGCGTGGACGGCGACCCCCGGCGCGGCGTCGGCGGCGTACGGCCACGCCGGCGCCGGCGGCCGGTACTCGAGCCAGTACTCGTCGCCCGCGACCAGGATGCGGACCGCCTGCGGGCTAGGGCCCGGCCGGTCGATCGCGCCGAGCGTGAGCCTCGGCGCCGGCTCGGCGATCCGGTCGAGCCAGCCGAACGTGTGCTTCTCCCACGCCCCGAAGTCCCCGAGGCCGTGGCCCATGACGCTGAACGGGTTCAGGTACGGCTGGGCGTGGCAGCCGGGGTCGCAGACCCAGGCCGATCCCTCTTCGAACACGCCGTACGTGTGCCCGAGCTCGTGGACGATCACCTGGCGGTCCCAGCGGCCGTTCAACCAGATCCCGGGCGGGAAGTAGGCGCCGCCCCAGAAGCACGCGGCGAGGTGCGGCATGGCGACGCCGAGCGTGGTGTACCGGGCGAGGTCGTAGCCCGCCGCGCGCGCGGCCGACTGGGCGGCGGCCGCGATCGAGGCGGTGTCGCAGTCCGGCCGCGACGGAAGCGCGTGCAGCCACGGGGTCACCTCGCCGGCGATCCACGTCTTGCCGAAGGAGGTGCTGCGCATGTACGCGGCGGCCTCGTCGAGCTGCCCGCGGATCTGTGCGGGCGTGTACGGCTCGGGGCCCCACGTCGTCAGCATCAGCAGGACGCGCTGCTCGCCGAGCGTCGCGGAGGAGGCGGCGCCGGCCTGCACGAGCGCAGCAACGGCCGCGAGGACCAGGAACCTCCGCACCACCCCGTTACACCGAGGCGGCGCGAGAGGTTCCGGTTCGTCAGTAGGTCGGGGTGACGGACAGGGCCGGGCGCTCGGGCGGGCCGCGGCCCGAGAAGCGCTTGAAGTGCGGGCGGGCGGGCATCCGGCCGTTGACCATGTCCTCCGTCCGGCCGCGGATGTCCTCCAGGATCTGGTTCGCCTGTGCCCTCGTCAGGTCGCCGTTCTCGACGGCCTGGTCGATCCGCTCCTTCTTCTCCGCGACGAGCACGTTCACGAGCCCGTCGACGGACTTGCCCTTGGCCTTCGCGACCTGTGCGAGCGTCTTTCCGCTCTCGAGCTGCGTGCGGAGTGCCGCCTCGGTCATCCCGAGGTACTTGGCCGCCGCGTCGAGCCCGTGGTGGAAGCCCATGCGGTGATGGCCGTGCGGGCCGCCGAGCCCGAGCATGGGGATCTCGTTCGCGTCGATCCGCTCCTTGACCCTGTTGCCTTCCGCCTGGGTCAAGCGCCCTGCTTTCACGGCCGCGTCCACGCGGGCCTTCAGGGCCCCCTTGAGCGCGTTCGTCAGCTGCTGCGGCGTGACCCCGAGCCGGCTGGCCGCGTCGTCGACGACGGCCTTGCTCTCCTGCTCGGGAGTGCTGAGCCTGGTCGCGGCGACGGCGCCTCCGGCGACTCCGACCGCCAGGACGGCAACCGCCCCGGCTGCGATCTTCTGCATTCGTGTCATGGCTTCATCGAAGCACTCGAACCTAAGAGTGCGCTGAACGTCTCCTAAGAATCCGCGCGGCCGTTGAGACGGAGGCGCATCAGCGTCCCGCCGCCTTCCGCCGGCTCGGCCGTCACTGTGCCGCCGTGCCCGTCCGCGACTTGCCGGACGATCGCGAGGCCGAGGCCCGAGCCCGGCATCCCGCGCGCAGAGGCCGACCGGTAGAAGCGATCGAACACGTACGGCCGATCTGCCTCGTCGATGCCTGGCCCGTGGTCGCGGACAGTCACCTCGCCGTCGCGGACGACCACCTCGACCTCACCTGAGGGCCCGCTCCACTTGGCGGCGTTGTCGAGCAGGTTGCCGATCGCGCGCTCGAGGCTCTCGGGGACACCGTGGACGATGGACTCCTCGAAGTCGGTCGTGAACTCGACCCCTGGCCGGTTGCGGCGCGTGCGCTCGACGGCGTTGGCGGCGAGGACGTCGAGGCGCACGTCCTCGGGCTCGTTGGGCTGCGCGTCGCCGTGCGCGAGCTGCACCAGCTCGGCGACCAGCGTCGTCATCTCGTCGAGCTGCTCGACGACGTCCCGCAGCAGCGGCTCTCGCTCGGCCGCCGGCAGGCCCCGCCGGCCCGTCAGCACCTCGATGTTCGTGCGCAGGCTGGTGAGCGGCGTCCTCAGCTCGTGCGAGGCGTCCGCGACGAGCTGGCGCTGTGCGCGGGCCGAGGCCTCGAGCGCGCCGAGCATCGTGTTGAAGCGGGAGGCGAGCCGGCTGAGCTCGTCCTCCCCCGACACCTCGATCCGCTCGGACAGGTCGCCCGTCGCGGTCACATTCTCCGCCGCCTCGGTCAGGCGCCGCACCGGCGCGAGCGCCGCGCGCGAGACGATCAGCCCGAAGAGCGCCGCCGACCCGATCCCGACGAACGCGATCGCGACCAAGAAGCTCGTGACACGGTCGAGCGTGTCGTCGACCTCCGTCAGCGGGCGGACGACCTGGACGGCGACGCCGGGGGCGTACGGGAAGGTGATCATTCGGACGTGCGTGCCTGCGACGTCGGCGTCCGCGAGGAACGTGTCCTCGGCGCCCGCCGCGACCTCCCGCACCTGTTCGCTGACCGGGAGCGCGACGTCGTTTTCCGGCGGGCGGAAGATGCGGCCGTCGGAGCGAACGACCTGCGCGTAGCCCCCGGCGCCGCCGAGCTCGGCGCCCAGGCTGATGACGGCCCGGGCGACGAGGCGAGGCGGAAGGCGCGAGATCTCCTCGGCACGTGCCTCCAGCGCCTGGTCCACCTCCGCGCGGAGCTGGCTCCGCACGACCACGTAGACGGTCAGCGACGCCAGGACGACCGCAAACGCCACGGCCGCCCCCGCGGCGAGCGCGATGCGGGTGCGGAAGCTCACGGCTCGCGCAGCGCGTATCCGACGCCGCGGACGGTCCGGATCAGGCGCGGCCGCCCGCCGACCTCGGTCTTGCGCCGCAGGTAGCCGATGTACACGTCGAGCGAGTTCGACGCGAAGCCGAAGTCGTAGCCCCACACTCGCTCGAAGATCACCGAGCGGGTGAG
>DASSSO010000057.1:0-6796 GCA_035776735.1 Gaiellaceae bacterium
GGACCGCGTCCTGCTCCCCTTCTCGGAGGCGGCACACGAGTTCGTGCAGTCGCTCTCGCTCTCGGCGGGCGACGACCGAGATGCGGCTCGGGACTCCTCTGCGGAGGCCCGCTCCGATGACGTCCGACCCCCTTGGCGGTAAGCCGCGAGGCTCGTGCGTCAGGGCCGTTCGCGCTCACCGCCCGCGAGCGCGATCGCGAGTTGGGCCGCGCGCAGGAGCGGCGCCGGCATGTCGGCGAGGGGGAGCGAGGAGAGGTGTCGCCACGCGCGCTCGGCGTTGTGGCCCTGCAGCCCCGACGCGCCCTCGAAGTCGGGCTCCAGCACGAACGTCGCTACCGGGCTAGCTACCTCCGCGATGAGCTCGTTCAGGGCGCGCTCGGCGGCGATCGGCTCGCGCCCCGCCATTGCGTCGCGGTCGTGCACGGCCACGAACGGCACCCCGACAGCGCGGCAGATCCGTCCGAGGAGCGGGATGTTCGACTTTCCGCCGCAGTCGACGACCGAGATCGCCTCCCGATCCGGATCGATGCCGAGAGCCCGAAGACGGAGGGGAAGATCGTCTGCTCCGTCCGGCCCTCCACGAGCAGCACGGCGTGAGCGAGGAAGAGCTCACTGCGCTCCGCGCCGAGCTCGCTCGCGACGCGGAGGCCCGCGCTGGCGGGGAGCGGCGCGGGCTGCAGGATCCGGGTCCCGGCGTCGGGGTCGTGGCGGACGAGCACGAGCTCCTCGAGCCGGGCGACGCTCAGGAAGGCGGGCGCGTGGGTGGAGTAGACCACCTGGCTTCCGTGCTCGGCCTGCGCTCGGAGGAGGCGATAGAGGTAGCGCTGCGCCTGTGGCCTGAGGAACAGCTCCGGCTCCTCGAGCAGCAGCACGAGCCCGTGGACGCCGGCCTCGTAGCAGCGCTCGACGTCGTCCAGGAACGCGAGCGCCGGCGCGGTCGATGACGCCCCGCCCCGGCTGCGCTCGGTGAGCGCGCTTCGGAACAGCTCGGCCGCTCGGCGCTCGGCGCTCGGCGCCCGCGCCCGAGGCCGAGAGCACGCGGCCGCTTCGCCAGGCGGCCGGGAAGTAGAGCGCGGGCGGCGCGTCTTCGCGGGGGGCCCGGACGGCGCCGGAGGGCGAGCGCTCGACGCTGAGCGTCACGCCTCCGGCGAGGCGCGCCTCGATCTGGATGCTTCCGTCGCCGCCGCGCCAGGCATCCTCCGCGCCGAGGCGCGGCGAGCCCACGCCGAAGAGCGTCCGCAGCCCAGCGAGCAGGTTCGACTTTCCCGTGCTCGCCTCGCCGACGAGCGCGGAGACCGCTCTTGGCTCGAATGCGACGTCTCTTGCGGAGCGGAAGCCCTGCACCCGCACGCTCTCCAGCCCGAACCCGGACGCGCCGCTCATTGGGCGCCCTGTCTTGTTCCCGGGTCGCGCCCGGGAAGGAGCCCCGCCGCTGCCATGGACGCGATCGCCACGACTGTGCCGGCCAGCGAGGCCGTCGCGATCGCCGGCGACGGCGCGGCGAGGGCGAAGAACTCCCGGCCTGCGGGAACGGCGAGGACGAGCAGGTAGGCAGCCCCCAGCGCAGCGCAGAGGGCGGCGACGCCGGCGGCGCGGCGCCGGCCGGTCGCCTCGAGAACGACGATCACGTACAGGCCCGCGGCGACGAGGACGGTCGTCGCGACGGTCCGTGCCTCGACCAGGGACAGGCCGAGGGCCCGCTCGGCGACGAGGAAGCCGGTCACGACGCCCGCTCCGGTGGCGATCCCCGCAGGCACGGCGAAGCGCGTCAGCCGCCCGAGGAAGCCTCGGATCTCCCACCGCCCGCTGCTTGGGGCGAGCGCGAGGAAGAACGCGGGGATACCCACTGCGATCGCGGACGCGAGCGTGAGGTGCCGGGGAAGGAACGGGTAGGCGGACTGGGTGGCCGCGTAGGCGAGGATGAGGAAGGCGGCGAGCACGGCTCTCGTCACGAACAGCTTCGTGACGCGCTGCAGGTTGCGGAGGATCTGCCGTCCCTCGGCGACGAGTGCGGGGACCGCGGAGAAGTCGTCTCGCACGAGCACGAGGTCGGCGACGCTCTTGGCCATGGCGACGCCGCTTCCGAGCCCGATTCCGAGCCTGGCCGCTTTGAGCGCGGGCACGTCGTTCACCCCGTCCCCGACCATCGCGACGTAGACACCTGCGTCGCGGAGGGACTCGACGATCCGGCGTTTCCCGTCGGGGGACACGCGCCCGAAGACGTCGGTCTCCAGCACGAGCTCACGCAACGCTTGGGCGTCCTCGGGCAGGCTGCTTGCGTCGAAGGGCACGGTGCGCGGCAGCCCCGCGTCGGCCGCGATCGCGGCGACCGTGGCGGGTGCGTCGCCCGAGAGCACCTTCAGGCGGACTCCCTCCGCGCGCAGGAAGGCGACTGTCGACTGCGCCTCGGGGCGGAGTCGCTCGGCGAGCACGACCAGCCCCAGGACTCTGGTCTCGGCGGAGAGCTCGTCGCGCTCTTCGGGCAGCATCTGCGAGGTCGCGAACGCGAGCACGCGCCGACCTGCGTTCGTCTCGAGCCGAGCGCGCTCCGCCAGCTCGCCGACCGCGAACCGCTCGGGAGCCCCTAGGAGGTAGCCGACGCCGTCCAGCTCCAGTGCGCTCCAGCGGCGGCGCGACGCGAACGGCACCTGGCCCGAGGCTCGAGCCGGCTCTCGCGGATAGGCCGAAGCGATCGCCGTAAGGGTCGCGTTCGGCGACGCCATGCTCGCGGCGAAGCGGCCGAGGGCGTTCTCGAGCGCGGTCGACGTCACGCCCGCGGCGGGCACGAGCTCCACCACGCGAAGTGCACGCTCCGTGAGCGTGCCGGTCTTGTCGAGGCAGATAACCTCGGCGGCGGCGAGCGATTCGATGGCGTTGAGCTGCTGCGCCAGCGCGCCTCGGCGTGCCATGCGCAGGGTCGCCACGGCGTAGGTGAGGCTCGTCAGCAGGATGAGCCCCTCGGGGACGAGCGTCGTCGTCGCGGCCGCGGCGGTGGTCACGGCGTACTCGAGCGAGGGATCTCGCAGCCAGATGGCGATCCCGAGCACCGCCCCGAGCGGCACCATGGCGGCGACCAGGAGCAGGAGCAGCCGATTGAGGGAGCGCTCGAGCGGCGATCGCGGATGGCGGAACGCGCGTGCGACCACGGCCACGCGCTCGGCGTAGCTCTCAGGCCCCAGCGCCCTCACGATGTAGCGTCCCGACCCCTCGACGACGAACGAGCCGGAGAGGACATCGTCCCCGACGGCGCGCGTGATCGCCTCCGACTCGCCCGTGAGCACCGCCTCGTCCAGGGCGAGCGACGCACTCCCCACGAGGCGGCCGTCGGCGACTACCTGGTCGCCAGGCGCGACCTGGACGAGGTCGCCGACGACGAGGTCGTCGATCTCGGCCGTCCGGACGGCGCCGTCGCGGACGACGTCGGCCTTCGTCTCCACGACTGCGGCGAGCCGCTCGAGTGCGTGCTTCGCGCGGGTCTCCTGCACGATGCCGATGCTCGCGTTGGAGACGAGCACGCCGAGGAAGAGCGCGTCCCGCCAATCGCCGACGCTGAGCATGAGGACGCCGAAGACGAGCAGGATGAGGTTGAAGACGGTGAAGACGTTGGCGCGCACGATGCTCGCGTACGAGCGGCTCGTGGCGGGGCGGCCGAGCGGCCCGCGCTCCGCTCGCCGGCGAGCGGCCTCGGTCTCGGAGAGACCCTCGGCCGGCGTGCCCCCGTCGTTCGGCCGCGCTTCGGCTGTCATGTCTCGATACCGTCGGTGGCGGGTGGTGCGCCGAGGCGACGCTCCCGCAGGGAGGCGAAGGAGACGCCTTCATACGCGAGCGAGGGCAGCCCGAGCGACAGCGCGACCGAGATCTCGACCGCCTGCAGCCCTGCGGCGAAGAGCAGGCCGTTCGCATACGGGACTCCGTAGGCGACGAGCGGGAGGGCGACCGTGGCCTGGAAGAGGCCGATGTTCCCGGGCCAGAACGGGAACAGCGTCGCCAGGTTCGTCGCGAGGAGCACGACGGCCGCGGCGACCAGCGGTACGTCGAGCCCGAACGCCTCGAGCATCGCCACGATCGCGAGGAGCTCCGCCGTCCAGCCGAGGCACTGGAGAACACCTGCTTGGACGGCGGGAGCGGGCGACCGGAAGACAGCGAGACCGTCCAGTGCTCGGGACAGGAGTGCGCGGACTCGACCTTCGGTTTCGCCTGCGAACGTCGGCCGTCGCCGGCGTGCGAGAGCCACTGCCAGCGCGAGCAGGATCACGCCCAGAATCGACGTCACCGCGACAGTGGTGACGGCCCAGGCCGGGATGCGCGCGGCGGCGATTACGAAGACGACGAGTCCCACGTACCACACGACGTCCAGGAGGCGGTGGGCGACTGTCGTGCCAGCGACGGTCGCCCAGGCTCCCGGGCCGTGGCGCAAGTGGGTCGAGACGACGCCGATCCGCGCGAGCTCTCCCGGCCGGGCCGGGAGGAGCGCGTTTGCGACGACGCCGATCGAGAAGGCGGTGAACACGTTTCTGCGGCGGAGCCGAGGGCGGGGGAGGCCTTGCGCCAGGATGGCGTCCCACGACGCGGCGCGTAGCGTAACGGACGTGCAGTTGAGCAGGTAGCAGAGCACGACGAACTGCCACTCGAGACCGGCAAGGGCGTCTGCGGCGGCCGCGAACCCCGGCCCGCGCCAGACGACGATCAGCACGACGCCGACCGCGAGCAGGATCAGTAGCCCTAGGCGGCGACGAGATCTCCGTTCGGTCAGCATCGGCCACCGGCCGGCGCTGACGTCCGCTCGCCGCGCGTCTCCGCGAGCACGTTGTCGGGGAGCTCGTAGCGCCGGAAGACGACGAACCCGGCCAGCACGATGGCACCCGCGACGGGTCCCGCGAGGCGGATCCCGAGCGGATCGTCGGCCGTGCTTCCGAGGAGCAGCAGGAGCGTGAGCAAGAGCGGAGACAGCGAGCCCGCGGTCTTCTCCACGAAGTTCTGGGCGCCGTAGTAGGTCGCCTCGCGGCGCATGCCCGTCAGCGTCTCGTCGTGGTCGACGATGTCCGCGGTCAGCGCGCTCGGGAAGAGGTAGATCCCCGCGATTGGTACGCCGGCGAGCGCCATGAACGCGAGTATCTGCGCTTCCGCGGGTATGCCGGGCAGGAAGCCCGCGAACGCGAGCAACGGGAAGACGAGCGAGGCGAGGAGCATGGAGCGGCCGAAGACGCGGCGCTTCGATGTCCGGCTCGCGCGGCGCGCGAGAATCGGCACGGTCGCTAGCGTGACGGCGATCGCGGTCGCGGTGAGGATCGCGACCCAGGTGCCTTCGTTCTCGCGGCCGAGAACCGCGGCCACGTAGAAGGGCAGCACGCCCAGCAGGAGCTGGAGCCCGAGCTGGAAGAAGACGAAGCTCGGGAGGAAGCGCAGGAAGGGGACGTTCGCGAACGTCGCTCGGAGCGCTTCTCGAAGGGGAAGCTCGGCCGTCTGCGTGCTGGCCCGTGCCTGCCTCCAGACTCCGAACGTGCCGAGATACCTCGTGGCGACGAGGATCACGGCCATGGTCGTCGCCATGGCCGCGAACCCCAGGCGGTCGACGAGGAGGCCGCTGACCGCGAGCCCGACGAGTCCGCCGACCGCGCCGAAGTACACCCTCGCGCCCGAGATGGCCACGCGTTCGGCGCTCGTCGGCGCGATCTCGGGTAGCAGCGCCTCGTACGGCCCGCTGGAGAGCGTCGAGAACAGGAACGTGAGCACGAGCAGCAGGAACAGCCACGCGGCGGCGGCGGTCGCGCCCGCCTCCGGCGGCATGAAGAGAAGAGCGGCGAAGACCCCCCAGAACGGCGTCGCCGTGAGGATGAACGGTAGGCGGCGGCCGAGTCGCGAGCGCGTGCGGTCGCTCCAGTAGCCGATCAGGGCGTCGTCAACGGACTCCACGAGCCGCGCGGCGAAGATCAACGGGCCGACGATCGCCAGCGACAGGAGGCCGGTCTCCTCGACGTAGAAGTAGACGAGCCACGCGCCCCGGCTCTGGGACACGGCCTCGCCCCCGAGGCTCGAGGCGGCGTAGAGGAGCTGTCGTCGTCGCGGGAGCGAAGACGGTCTGTCGGCGACGGAGCTCGCGGCATCGGTCACGGGGGGATTCTCTCGTGCCGCGCCGATCCGTACCGCGAGGCGGTTACGCCGCCCGGCTCCTCGCTCCGTTCGGAGTGCCCGAGGCGCCGGGCGGTCGCGCTGCTAGCGGTCGTGCGCCGGCTCGATCTCGACGGTCCGCGTGATGCGCGCACAGGCCTGTCCCGTGCATGCGCGGACGGTGACGCGCACCGAGTCTCCGACGCCTCGACCCTGCGCGGGGATGCGGGCGTCGAAGTCGATGCGGTAGGCGAGCCCCTCGTTCCCGTCGAGCGCCTCGCGCACGCCGCGAACCGTCTGGCCGAGCGCGGTGAAGCGCACGGTCGGCAGCGATCGGAGCTGGCTCCGCTGGACCTCCGCGTGCAACTGCAGCTTCGCCCCTACTCGGAACGCCTCGACCTCGCTGATCCGCGGCGCCTTCGCTGCTGCTCCGCGGCGAGGCTCACCCCCGTCAGAAGCAGAGCCAGCAGCCCGACCGTCATCGCGACGATGAGCTCTGTTCTTCGCATCTCACACTCCGCCTTTCGTCGTTGTCCGGCTCGCTGCACGGCCGTCATGCGGGCGCACCGAGCCGCGCGCGGCCGCGTAGAGCTCCTCGATCATGTCGTGGAAGTGCTCCTGGCACACGTTCCGCTTCAGCTTGAGCGTCGGCGTCAGCTCGCCCGCTTCGGCCGCGAACGACCGGGGC
>DASSSO010000166.1:0-41899 GCA_035776735.1 Gaiellaceae bacterium
CTCCGGCTTCGGGGGGCGAAGCTCGGTCCGGACCTGGCTGTACAAGATCGCGACCAACGCCTGCCTGGACGCGATCGCGCGCCGACCGAAGCGGGTGCTCCCGGTCGACTACGGCCCGCAGACCGAGCCGACGGACGATCCCGGTCAGCCGCTCGTCGAGTCCGTGTGGGTCGAGCCGTATCCGGACGCGCGGCACGAGGTCGCGGACGGCTACGCCGCGCCCGACGCCCGCTACGAGCAGCGCGAGGCGGTCGAGCTGGCGTTCGTTGCCGCACTCCAGCACCTGCCGGCACGGCAGCGCGCGGTGCTGATCCTGCGCGACGTGCTGGGCTTCTCCGCCCGCGAGGTGTCGCAGTCGCTCGAGACGACGGTCGCGTCGGTGAACAGCGCCTTGCAGCGCGCCCGGAAGACCGTCGAGGATCGGCTTCCGGAACGGAGCCAGCAGGTGACGCTGCGGGCGCTCGGCGAGGAGCGGACACGCGCCCTCGTCGAGGGGTACGTCGACGCGTGGGCGCGCGGAGACGTGCGCACCTTGTCCACGCTGCTGGCGGAGGACGCCGTCTTCTCGATGCCGCCGTGGGCGGCCTGGTGGCGGGGCCGGGAGACAGTTGCCGGCTTCGTCGAGAAGGCCGTGGAGATCTGCGCCGAGGCGCGGGCCTTGCCGACCAGGGCAAATGGGCAGCCGGCGATCGCCTACTACGCCCGGGACGCGGAGACGGGGCGGTACCGGCCGTCCGCGATCGACGTCCTCACGCTCGAGGGCGCTCTGATCAAGGAGATCACCGCCTTCGTCGGGCCGGACAACTTCCCGCACTTCGGCCTTCCGGCCGAGCTCGACTGATCTCGTCGGCGCGGCCCCACTCGTCCCGGCGATCGAGCTCGCGTCGCGCATTCCCCGCCCGCATGGGCGGCGCCGTCGAGGTGCGCCCGCTCGTGGAAGGACCGCTTGCCGCGGCTCGCTAGGGCGGCTCGACGACGGCCTCGTAGTGCGCGGCCTTGTCATCGCCGCGGAGGAGCAGCCTGGCCGCCTCCGGCTCGATCACCGGCGTCTCGTAGTCGTCGCCGGCGAACGCGCGGACGGCGTCCAGCGACTCGAAGAGCGTTAGGACCGCGAACTCCTCCTCGTCGCCGGACCGGCGGCGCAACACCCAGCCGCCGCGGAACGCCGGCACGCGGCCGGTGAGCTGGGCGAGAAGGCCCCGCAGGAACCGCTCGTAGGCGTCGGCGTCCGCAGGGCTCGTCCAGCCGTGCCAGACCCGTACGATCACGCTGAAGTCACCGTGAGATGCCCAAGAGCGCCTCAGTGAACGACTCGTCCTCCGCATTCGACCGGTTCGCGCTGATGTCCCCGCAGGAGATCTGGGACGGCGTCGTCATCCGGGCGCTCCACGGCGAGCGCGTGACGCTGGGCCTCGTCGAGCTGGCGCCGAACAGCGTCGTCCCCGAGCACAGCCACCCGAACGAGCAGATCGGCGTGCTCGTCAGGGGCTCGTTCGCCCGCTGCCGGATCGGTGACGAGGAGCGGGAGATCCGCCCGGGCGACACCTGGCGGATCCTCGGCGGCGTGCCGCACGAGGTCGAGACCGGGCCGGACGGCGCGCTCGTCGTCGAGCTGTGGTCGCCTCCGCGCGAGGACTGGGAGCAGTTCGAGCGCCTGGAGCCGCGCCCGCCCGGCTGGCCGGCCTAGCGACGAGGCCAGCTCCGACGCACGGATCCGCACGCGCGAGAGGGGCCTACCTCGGGTAGCGCCGCCGGCCCTGGATCAGCGCGTGGTTGAGCATCGTTTCGTCGTCGTCCTCGCGCGCGACGACGACGATCTTGTTCCAGACGCCCGGATGCACGACCCGCTCGCTGTACAGCTGGGTGCGAAAGCGTTCCGCGTAGACCCGTGGGAGGGCGTCGCCGGCGCCGTACATGCGCCGCCCTCCGTCGCTCCCGCGGACGACCGCGACGAGCTCGCGCGTCTCCTCGTAGTCGTCGGCTGCGACGAACTCGACCAGCGGCTGCTGCGGGGATCCGCTGCTCAGGAAGGCGACGACGTACTTTCGGTCGCGCCCCCATTTGTTCTCGCGAATCGTCTCGCCGAGGCCGATGTGAACCGCGCCTTCGACCCGCGTCGTGCCGAGGAAGACGCGGTAGCGGGAATAGCGCTCGCGCGTGCCCGGCCACTGATAGGACTCGTCCTCCCGCTCACGCACGAGCCGCCAATCCTCGGCGAGATCCGCGCTCAGCCCTCGAGCAGCGGCGGCCGCCTCACCGGGCACGCCGTCGGCATCGACCGGCCTGATGATCGGATTGTCGAAGCCCGCCTGCCCGAGCTGAATCAGAAGCGGGCCGAGCTCTCGATCCGGGACGTGTTGCAGGGTGACCGAGAAGGGACACACGAAACTGCCTCCTACGTTGTTATATGGGAGAAACGTAGCAACGTAACCTAACGTTATCAAGGAGTCTGCTACACTGGAGATGCGCAAGGAAACCAGACGGAAGCGTCGAGGCTCCGAAACCCGCTCTTCGACTGTCACACCGGGTCCGAGTGCGCGAGGAGGATTCAAACGGGTCTTCCGCACCGAACGAAGAGACAGTTAGGAGCATCAGATGCATGCCACCATCAGACGGTACGAGGGAGTCGACGAGAGTCGCACCGAAGAGCTCGTCAAGAACGTCGACGAGAACCTGCTGCCGCGCCTGACCAAGGTGCCGGGCTTCAGCGGCTACTACCTCATCGAGGCCGGGAACGGCGTCATGAGCTCCATCGGCTTCTTCGAGACGTCGGCACAGGCCGACGAGTCGACGCGTGTCGTGGAGACGTGGGTGCGCGACGAGAAGCTGGAGAGGGCACTCCCGAATCCGCCGAAGGTCACGGGCGGAGAGGTCATCGTCCACAAGACGAACGGCCTCGTTCGCGCGTAATTCGCGACGACGGGGAGGGGAAGGCCCGCGTTGCGGGCCTTCCCAGCACCCGAAGGACGTTCTGCACATCGCTTTGCTGAGCGAACGGTCCAGCGAGGCCGACCCAGAAGGAGGCCGTCATGGCCGAAGCACTATCCAGAGACCAGAAGCTCGAGCGGACACTCCTAGGCAAACGCGAGCAGGGCTATCGAATCGAGTCTCACGACGACACGCAGGCGGTACTCGTGATGAAGGGCCGACGCCGGTTCTTCAACCTCCTCCGCGGCGCGGACGAGCGTTACCAGCTGACGTTCGACGAAGACGGTCACGCGAGCAGCCGAACGCTCGCGTAGGCGTCCACGCGAAAGCTCGGCGGAAGGAAAGGCCGCGTTTGCGGGCCTTCCTCGTGGTCCCCCGGACCCGCCGCTGAACGGATCGGCGCCTCGCCCTTCACGGTAGGCGCGCCGAGCAAGCGGATCAGCTCACAGCCCGGCGCGGAGCCGTCGAACGGCGTCCGCTTCCGTGGGCCGGTGAAGATATGGCGTGGACGCCGGCACGCTTTGCTTCTAGTCTGGGCAATCCTGGCCGGGAGCATCGCTGTCGCATTCGGCGCCGCGCGTGTGGGCGTGCCGTCGTTGGTTGCGTTTCTGGCGCTCGGCATGCTGCTCGGCTCGCACGGGCCGGGCGGGATCGAGTTCGACGACGCGGAACTCGCGAGGACCGTCGGCGTCGCCGGACTGGCGGGGATCCTCTACGCGCGTCTAGGCGTCAAACGTGCGCAAGGAGGCGGTCGAGCGGCCGGGGCACCCGGGCGAGATCGAGCGCGCCGACGAGCGCGGCCGCGGAGTCGATCTTCCGGCCGCTGTGGGTGCCGAGGAAGCGGCGGAGCTGTTGCTCGACGGCCCGTTCTCTCCACGCAGGCTGCTTCTGGAAGGTGCGGAACGACTCGAGGTCGCCCTTCGCGTCCATGACCTCCTCCACGGCGGCGGCGCCCAGGGAGCGGATCAGCTCGTCCTCCAGGTCTTCGACGCAGACGTAGAAGCCGAGTGACTCCATCTCGGCACGGCCGAGGTCGGAGCCGAGGCCCGCCCGCTCGAGCGCCCGCCGGAAGTGGTCCTCCTCGCCGACGTCGCAAAGCCCGGCCAGCCTGACGTCGAGGCCCCTAGGGCCGTAGTCGTCCAGGAACCGTCCGATCGCCTGCGCGCCGCCGATCGGCACGACGGCGACGCCCTCGGCCTCGAGGTCCCGGCCCCGGCGGCGGGCGAGCGTCTCGACCGCGCGCCGGTCGCTCACCCCTTCGACGAGCACGACGGTCTCCGAGCGTCCCATGCCGCCATTGTGGCCGCAGTCACGCCTCGGCTCGCCGCGCCGTCACGATCCCGGCGCGCCAGCCCGGAGCGCGACCCCGGCGGGAGGCTGGATCGGCTCGGCGTCGAGCCCGCTGCGCGCGATCAACCACGAGATCAGCGAGTTCGAGTTCCACATCTCGCCCGCGCGCAGCTCGTCTCTGCCCCAGACAGGCGTCGGCACTTGGGGCACGAGGTCGAGCAGGCGGCGTGCAAGGGCAGGGTCGTCGCTGAGGCCCAAGGGACTGTCGACCGCCTCGGCGACGTCTGGGATCACACCGTCGCGCCAGCGCCGCACCTCGTAGCGGAAGAGCCGGATCCGGCCCGCCGGGCGCCAGCCGACCGCGCCCTCGGCGACGACGCCGCGCTCCGCGCCGTCGCCGGATGGGATCGGCGTCATCTCGATCACGAACCGTCCCTCCTGCACGCGCGCCTCGAGCGCCGAGTGGTAGAGGTCGCGGCGGTCACGCCGCCCGAGCCCGGCGGCGACGGCCTCGAAGACCCGCCCGTTCATGCGCACCGAGCAGCCTCCCGCACCGAGCGGCAGCCAGTACAGGTCGATGCCGGTGCCGATGCTCGGAGGAGAGGCCATCGCCGAGCCGTTCGCACACTAGACTCGTGGCTCCGACGGAGACAGGCCGTTCGCCGAGGTTGCGATGCGCGGGCCACGTGGTCACAGCGAAGAAGCGCTGAGCGAGGTGAGACGGTCGGCGTTTCGGCCGCCGCTACGGCGAGAGCGCGGGAACGCGCCGCCCGTCGGCGCAGCACTCGATCAGCGTCGCGAGTCGCCGCGTCCGCGTCTCCGGGCGCTTGGCGCTCACGACCCAGAACGTGGCCAGGGTCCTGTAGGAGGGCGACTGCGCGCCGAACCACTTCCAGGCCGGGGGGTTCGCGCGGAACACCGCTTCCTGCTCCGCGTCGAGCGCAGCCTCGTGGCGCCGCTCGTACGAGTAGACCTCGGATCGGTCATCGCGGCGCGCGGCGAACGCAGTCTCCCCGGCGGGGGTCATCCGGCCCTGTGCGCGGAGCTCGGCGACCTTGGCGATGTTGATCGCGCTCCAGTTGCTGGTCCGCCTCCTGGGCGTGAGCCGCTGCCGGTAACGGTGCTCGTCGATGCGTTGGGCCTTGCCGTCGATCCACCCGAAGCAGAGGGCCTCGTCGACGACCTCTGACCAGGTCAGCGACCGCCGTCCGGTCGCCTGCTTGTAGAAGCCCACCCACAGCTCCGTCGCCGTCGCGTGATGCTCCACCAGCCAGGCGCGGAGCTCCTCGGGCCTCGAGAAGAAGATCGCCTCCTCCCGCATCCCGTGATGATGCCGCGCGCGTCCTATCATCGGCTCCGTGAACGGCGAGGACTGGCGCGTCGAGGTCGAGCTGGACGACGAGCAGCACGGCTACTCGCTCGGCGAGCGGCTGCGAGCCCTCGACCTCGACGACGAGGCGAGGGAGCGTCTCGGGCGCCGCGTGATGGTCACCCGCGACGGCTCGAAGCTCTTCCTCTACACGACGACGGAGGACGAGGCCGGCCAGGCGGAGCGCGTGCTGCGGGAGCTGGTGGGCGCCGAGCGGCTGACGGCCGAGATCCGCACGACCCGCTGGCATCCGCTGGAGGAGTCGTGGGAGGACGCGTCCGTGCCTCTGCCCCGCACGGAGGCGGAGCGCGAGCGTGAACGTGAGCGGCTCGAGGAGCGCGAGCGGCGCGAAGTCGAGGCCGGAGGAGGCTACGACTGGCAGGTCCACGTGCGGGCGCCGGGTCGCGCCGAGGCCGCAGACCTGGAGCGGCGCCTGCGCGATCGGGCGCTGCCGGTCGAGCGCCGCTGGCGCTATCTGACGGTCGGCGCCCTCACGGAGGACCAGGCCGGCGAGCTCGCCTCCCTGATCCGCGACGAGCTTCCCGAGGCCGAGGTTGGGATCGAGCCGAGCCTCGACCTGCCGTCGCCGGCCTTCGTGCTGATCCGCTCCTGGCTCGAGTGACGAGGCCTCACGGGAAGCCGTGCCGGCCGTGGAGACGGACGAAGTGCGCGGCGATCACCGACCGCACCCGCCGGAGCACGCCGGCGCGCTTCTCCAAGAGGACGACGTCCTCGTCGCCGCCGAACCCCAGCGGCTGAACGAGCCGGCCGCGTTCGGCGAGCTGCGCGGAGAGCGGCTCGGGAACCTCCGGATAGGCGGCCGCGACGAGGATCGCGTCGAAAGGAGCGTGCTCCGGCAGACCCAGGCTGCCGTCGCCGACGAGGACGTGGACGTTCTCGCGCCCGGCGAGCGCGGTGCGGGCGGTCTCGGCGAGGTCGGCAAAGCGTTCGACGCTGAACACCTCCTCCGCGAGCTCGGCGAGCAAGGCCGTCTGCCAGCCGTAGCCGGTCCCGACCTCCAGCACGCGCTCGGTGCCCTCGAGCGCGAGCGCCTCGACCATCCGCGCGACGAGCGACGGCTGGGTCGTCACCTGCTCGTGCGGGATCGGGACGGGCGTGTCGACATTCGCGAGGTCGACGCGCTCGGCGGGCACGAACTCCGAGCGTGGAACGGACGCGATCGCCGCGAGGACGCGCTCATCCTTTACCCCGGCTTTGCGCGCCGCTGCCACGAGCGCGTCCATGCGGCCAGTATGGGCCCGTGCCCGCCTGGCCGCGCACGCGCGAGGAGCTGATCGAGGAGCAGTCGCGGCTGGCCTCGCTCTTGCCGGCGGCGCGGCGATTCGAGCCCGACGCGCGGATCGGCGGCGTCTTCGTCTGCTTTGCCCGCGGGAAGAGCGGCCCGGGCCGGGCGGGCGACTCGGCGTGGGCGGCGGCCTGCGTCGGCCGGCGCGCGACGGTGGTGCCCGGTGCAGCGGGCGCGCCGTACGAGCCGGGGCTGCTCGCGCTCCGCGAGGGGCCGCTCATGGAGGCCCCGGTTCGCGCGCTGCCGGACCTGCCGGACGTGCTGCTGGTCGACGCGACCGGCCGCGACCATCCCCGCCGGGCCGGGCTCGCGCTGCAGCTCGGCGCGGTGCTCGGGGTCGCGACGATCGGGGTCACGCACCGCCCCCTCTTGGCCGAGGGCGAGTGGCCTGCCGACGAGCGCGGCGCGCGCAGCCCGCTCCTCCTCGACGGCGAGCCGGTGGGTTACTGGCTGCGCACGAGGGCGGGCACGCGCCCGCTGGCCGTCCACGCGGCCTGGCAGACGGATCCGGAGACCGCCGCGCAGGTCGTCCTCTCGACCTCCCGAGCCCGCACGCCCGAGCCGCTGCGCAGAGCGCGCCGGCGGGCCCGCGAGGCACGCGCGATGCAGAGGTGACCGCGAAACAGGACGGGCCGCAAGAATCGGCATCCCGGCCGAGGAGTTCGACGACCTGTGGAGCGCGATCCTCCACGAGTGGCCCGCGTATCTCGGGTACGCGACGAGCTTCCTCACGATCGGAGGGATCTGGCTCGCCCACCACGGGGTCTTTCGGCGGCTGCGGTATGCGAACAACCGCGTGATGCAGATCAACCTGCTGCTGCTGATGGCGGTCTCGTTCCTGCCGTTTCCGACGAGCCTCGTCGCCGAGGCGATCCGAGACCAGAGCGCCGAGCGCGCGGCAGCGATCTTCTACGGCTTGTCGCTGCTCGCGATAGCGGTGCTGTTCAGCGCTCTCTGGGCCACGGTCGCGCGCGACCGCGAGCTCCTCAGGCCCGAGGTGAGCGACGACGAGGTCAACGCGCTCCTGCTCGCATCGTCACCGAGCATCGGTTTCTACGGGGGAACAATCGCGCTCGCCATCGTGGCGCCCCGCGCCGCCGCATTCGCTTATCTGCTGATCGCGATCCTCGCGATTGCGAGAGTGCGCGGCGACGAGCCGGCCTAGCCGGAGCCCTCAGGTCGCGAGCCCGATGCCGACGAGCACGGGCACGATGATCCAGGCGGAGAGCGTCAGGCCGACGGAGACGAGCACGAACGTCCTCGTCTGGTCCTTCGGCGGCTTCCCGCACCAGCCGATCGCGTTCCACAGCGTCTGCGCCGGCGCTTTCGTCGCGAGCCGGATACGCCGCGAGGCCAGCGCAGCGCCTCTGAGGATCACCCACGACGCGGCCAGGGCGAGGAGCATCCCGGTCACGCCGATCACGGTCCCCCAGAGCGTGCTCTGGAGGAGGCCCGTCGCCCGGCCGAGGGTGGCGATGAGGGGGACCGCGGCGCCGGCGACGAGGAAGGTCGGCACCCCCAGCTCCCTCGTCTTGAGCGCGTCGACCATGCGGTCGGCGTCCCTCCGCGCGCGGAACAGCTCGCGGCGCTCGTCCGTCCCCGGAAGCGCCTGGATCTCGCGGAGCCCGTACAGGTTCCGCATCGCCGTCGAGACGCTGCGCACGTGCGAGACGACGAGGTAGCGCGCGACGAGCTGGACGCCCTTGCGGATCACGACCCGGAGCGGGCCCAGGCGCCTGCCCGCGCGCGATCCGTGGTAGCCGTGACGCGCGAGCGACTCGAGCGCCTCGACCATGTTCCGGTGCGCCTGGGGAAAGAGGTCCAGGCGAGCCAGCGGCCGGGTGCGGGAGATCTCGCGCATCATCTCCCGCTCGCGCGGGCTCGTGACCTCGATCGCGTCGAGGTACTTCGAGATCTCGGCGTCGTTTCCCGAGAGCAGCTTCAGCCGCTCGATCGGGTTGTCGACCTGCTCGAGGACGTCCTCCTGCGCCGGCGTCGAGTCGCCTGCCCGCTCACCCGTCACGGCTCCGGCAAGATATCGGCCGGGCCGTCGTCGCCACCGGCCGGCGGCTGCGAGTCCGTCGCGAAGAGCCCGGTCTGGTACGCCAGCACGACCGCCTGGACGCGGTCGCGGAGGTTGAGCTTCTGGAGGATGTGCGTGATGTGTGTCTTGACGGTCGTGTCGCTGATGTAGAGCTCCTGGGCGATCTCGGTGTTGGAGAGGCCGTTCGCGACCAGCCGGAAGACCTCTTGCTCTCGCGCGGTGAGCTCGTCGAACTCCTTGGGAGGCGTCGGGCGTGGGATGCGGGTGAACTGCTCGATCACGCGCTTGGTGATCGTGGGCGAGAGAAGCGCCTCTCCGGCGGCCACGGTACGGATCGCCGCGATCAGCTGCTCCGGAGGCTCGTCCTTGAGCACGAAGCCGCTGGCCCCGGCCGCGAGTGCTTCGTAGACGTACTCGTCGAGATCGAACGTGGTCAGGATGAGGATCCGCGCGCTCGAATCGGCGGCGAGGATGCGCCGGGTCGCCTCGAGGCCGTCGAGCTCCGGCATGCGGATGTCCATCAGGATGACGGTGGGGTGAAAGCGGGCCGCCTTGTCGACCGCCTCGAGCCCGTTGCTCGCCTCGGCGACGACGTCCATGTCCTCCTCGCCCGAGAGCAGCATGCGGAAGCCGGCGCGCACCATCGACTGGTCGTCGGCGACGAGCACGCGAATCGTCATGGTCGCCCGCCGCCTAGCGGAAGGCGCGTGCTCAGGATGAAGCCGCCTCCGTTCGCCAGCCCGGTGGTCATCTCGCCGCCGTAGATCTTCACGCGCTCGCGGATGCCGACGAGCCCGTGGCCGAGGCCGTCGGTGCTCGTGGCCCCGCGGCCGTCGTCGCGCACTTCGATCTGCAGCTCGTCAGGGCCGTAGTGGACGGTCACCTCGGCCTGGCCGGCCTGCGCGTGCTTGAGGGCGTTGGTGAGGCCCTCCTGGATGATCCGGTAGGCGGAGAGGTCGATCGAGCGCGGCAGCGGGAAGCGGTCGCCGTCGATGTGGAGCCGCACGGGGAGGCCGGCGCGCTCGACCTCCGCGACCAGGGAGTCGAGATTGTCGAGACCGGGTTGCGGGGTCAGCTCGGGATCCTGGCCGTCCTGACGCATCGCGCCGAGGAGGCGTCGCATCTCGGCGAGCGCACTCCGGCCGGCCTCCTCGACGCCCTTGAGCGCGTCCCTGTCCTCGTCCAGCGTCTGCGGGAGCTTGTGCCGGACGGCGCCGATCTGGAGGACCATGACGCTGACCGCGTGGGCGACGATGTCGTGCAGCTCGCGCGCGATTCGCGCGCGCTCCTCGGCGACGGCGACGCGGGCGGCGGCCTCGCGCTCGAGCTCGGCGTGGATCGCGCGGAGCTCCGCCGCCTCGGCCTGCGCGGCCCGCTCGCGCAGGGCGTACCCGGCCAGCCAGCCGATCGCGAAGAGCAGCGGTGTGAACAGGAAGTCGCCCGCGGAGTGACTCGGGTCGTTGTAGGTGATGATCGCGGCTCCGGCCAGCACGACGAGCAGTCCGACGCGCGCCTGAACCGCGTCCTCGAGATTGCCGAGCAGGAAGGCGGCGACGATCCCCGCGACCGACGCGCTGACGGCGAACGTGATCAGCCGTCCGTCGGCGAACGAGGCGGCCGCGGCCACCAGCCACACCGCCGCCGGGGCCGCGAACGGGAAGCGGCGACGGAAGAGGAGCGGCAGGACGACGAGCGCGATCGCCGGCACGACGACCCAGTGCGTCGTGCGGGGCGCGCTCACCGCGTCGTCCCGGAGGGCCACGTCGATCATCCCGGCGATCGCCGCGGTCACGATCAGCAGGTCGAGCCCGTACCTGCGCGCGAGGAAGCCGATGCGGCTCATGCGGTGAACGTACTCCAGGCCGTCGCGCGCCGCCTCCTACCCGAGTAGGAGCCGAGATCGTCGGCGGGTACGAGTTCGAATCGACCTTGGCGCCGACGACGTCGCGCCGCCGCGCTCGTAGCGTCGGTGGCAGTCGTCAAGCCAAGGAGGAACGAGCATGACCCGCAGCAAGCAACCCCAGCTCAACCTCGCGGCCCGGATGGGCCGCTGGAGCGCGGCTCACTGGAAGACGGCCACCTTCGGCTGGCTCGCGCTCGTCGTCGCCGCCTTCATGATCGGCGGCGCGGTCGGGACGAAGACGATCGACCCGAACACGGCCGGCCCCGGTGAGTCGGGCCGCATGGACAGGATCCTCGACGCCGGGTTCAAGCAGCCCGCCGGCGAGAGCGTCCTGATCCAGAGCTCGACGCTCCGTACCACCGATCCGGCCTTCGAGGCCGCGATCGAGGACGTCGTCGCCGGGGTCTCCGGCCTCGACGCAGTCCAGAATGTCCGGTCGCCGCTCGATCCCGCGAACCGCGGCCAAATCGCAGAGAGCGGTCGCGCGGCGCTGGTCGAGTTCGAGATCCGCGGCGAGGCCGACACGGCGGTCGACAGGATCCAGCCGGTGCTGGACCGGGTCGACGAGGCGCAGCGGGCCCACCCGCAGCTCTTCATCGGCGAGTTCGGCGACGCAAGCGCGGTCCACGCGGTCGACACGGCCTTCGCGGACGACCTCGACAAGGCCGGCCTCTACTCGCTTCCGCTCACGCTGATCATCCTGGTCGTCGCCTTCGGCGCGCTCGTGGCTGCGGGCATCCCGCTGCTGCTCGGCCTGACCGCCGTCTTCGCGACGTTCGGCCTGCTGGCGGTGTCGAGTCAGGCGCTGCCCGTGGCGAACGAGGCGTTCGCCGTCGTGCTCCTGATCGGGCTCGCGGTCGGCGTCGACTACTCGATGTTCTACTTGAAGCGGGAACGGGAAGAGCGGGCCGCGGGACGCAGCGAACGGGCGGCCCTCGAAGCTGCCGCCGCGACCTCCGGCCGCTCGGTGCTCGTCGCCGGCCTGACCGTGATGGTGGCCATGGCCGGGATGTTCCTGACCGGCAACTCGACCTTCGCGTCGTTCGCCGTCGCGACGATCGCCGTCGTGGCGATCGCGATGCTCGGCTCGTTGACCGTCCTGCCGGCGCTGCTCTCGCGGCTCGGCGACAAGGTCGACCGCGTGCGCGTGCCGTTCGTCCGGCGGCTGCGGCGGGACGACGGCGAGGGCCGGATCTGGGGCGCGATCACCGACCGCGTCCTCCGGCGCCCGGTTGTGTCGGCGGTCGTCGCCGGCGGCCTGCTGCTGGCGCTCGCCCTCCCGGCGCTCCAGCTCCGCATGGTCAAGCCGGGGCCGGACACGTTCCCGCAGTCGCTCGACCTCGTGCAGACGTACAACCGCATGCAGGAGGCGTTCCCGGGCACGGCGCTTCCGGCGAACGTCGTGGTGAAGGCTCAGAACGTGAACGCACCGGAGGTCCGCGAGGCGATCGACCGGCTCGAGGAGCAGGCGCTCGCCAGCGGCCGGATGCAGGAGCCGGTCACCGTCGACGTCAGCCCGGACCGGACCGTCGCGAACGTGACCGTCCCGATCGTCGGAACCGGGACCGACGACGCCTCGGTCGGCGCGCTCGAGGCGCTGCGCGAGGAGATCGTGCCCGCCACCGTGGGCGCGCTCCCGGAGGCCGAGTCGGGCGTCACCGGGCTGTCTGCCCAGTGGAAGGACCAGACCGACGAGATGACGTCGATGCTGCCGCCCGTCGTCGCGTTCGTGCTCGTGTTCGCGTTCCTGCTGATGCTGGTCGCGTTCCGCTCGCTCGTCGTGGCGGCGAAGGCGATCGCGCTGAACCTGCTCTCGGTCGCCGCGGCCTACGGCGTCCTGGTGATCGTGTACCAGTACGGCTTCGCCAAGGGCCTGCTCGGCTTCAGCTCCACGGCCGGGATCGACCCCGTCGTCCCGCTCCTGCTGTTCGTGATCCTGTTCGGCCTCTCGATGGACTACCACGTCCTCGTCCTTGGCCGGATTCGGGAGGCGTTCTACGGCGGCAAGAGCATGGACGACGCCATCTCGTACGGCATCAAGCGCACTGCCGGCGTCGTCACGAGCGCGGCGGTCGTCATGGTCGCAGTGTTCTCGATCTTCGGCGTGCTCTCGATGCTGTTCTTCAAGCAGTTCGGCGTCGGGCTGGCGACCGCGATCCTGATCGACGCGACCATCGTCCGCGCGGTGCTCCTGCCGGCGACGATGAAGCTCCTCGGGGAGTGGAACTGGTACCTGCCGCGGTGGCTCGAGTGGCTGCCCCGCCTCGAAGGCCGCGACTCCGAGCCGGCGCCGGAGCCGGCTCCCACCTCCGCGTAGCTCGAAGGATCCCGGACCGAGATCCCATCGAATCGGAAGAGCCCCGCTTTGCGGGGCTTTTCCGCCGTGAGAGGATCGTAGGAATGAAGGACTTCCTGAAGCCCGTGACTGTCGGCCCGCGGCCGACGGATCCGGAGAAGTCCCGCTACGTCCGCTCGTACCTGATCATGCGGATCGTCGTCGGTGCGCTCGGGATTGCGCTCCCGTTCCTGCTCGTGCTCGTCGACGGCATCTGGCTCGACGGCGACCCGTTTCCGCGCACGTCGCTGAGCTCGTACTACTACTCGGGAGTGCGGGAGCTCTTCGTCGGCGCGCTGAGCGCAATCGGGATCTTCCTGGTCACGTACAAGGTGGCCGAGAGCAGCCTCGACAACACGCTCAGCCTCCTCGCCGGGGCTGCCGTGGTCGTCGTGGCGCTGTTTCCGACCGCGCGGTCGGAGGATGCCGTCGCGCTCACGCCGATGCAGGATCGACTGGGCGAATCCGTCGTGGAGACGATCCACTTCGTCGCCGCGGCGGTATTCATCGGCTCGCTGGCGGTCATCAGCTACTTCTTCGGAAAGCGGGAGGGCGCGCGACCGGCGCTGGAAGGCAAGCGTCGTTCGCGGAGGTTCTGGCGGCTCTACCACTGGGCCTGCGCCGGCGCCATCGTCCTGGCGCTGCTGTTCATCGCCGTCACCGAGCTCTCGGGTTCGGGGCCGCGAAACTCGCTGCTCTACGGCGAGGCCGTGGCCGTGCTGGCGTTCGGCGCCTCCTGGCTCTGGAAGGGCCTGGAGCTCGACATGCTTCGTGGGCACCCTGCGCCTCGGGTGGGCGAAGCTGCTGGTGAAACCGGAGCAGGGCCGAACGCGTAAGACTATGGGTATGCGAGCTCGACGCTGGATCCTCGCGCTGGCCGTGGGGGCGGCACTCCTTGCCGGAGCGTCCGGCTGCGGCGGCGACGACGAGGACACGAGCGCGACCACGGCGCCGACTGCCACGACGACCGGGGGAGGAGCCGACGGGGCGGCGATCTTCGAGAGCGCCGGCTGCGGCGGTTGCCACACGCTCGAGGCCGCGGGGTCGAGCGGCACGAGCGGACCGAACCTCGACGAGCTTCAGCCCGACAAGGACAGGGTCGTGGAGCAGGTGACGAACGGCGGTGGGGCCATGCCGGCGTTCGGCGACCGGCTGAGCGAGGAGGAGATCGAGGCGGTCGCGACCTACGTGGCCGAGTCGGCCGGCTCGTAGGCCCGGACCGAACGCGCTACGCCGCCTCGGCGAGCGCCCGCAGCGCCCCGGGTTGCCGCGTCGCGCAGATCAGCGTCGTCACCCCCGCCTCCCGGAAGGCCTCGAGACGCTCGGCGATCCGCTCCTTCGGGCCGACGAGCGCGGCCTCGTCGACGAACGCGTCCGGCACGAGCGCGGCGGCGTCGCGCTGGCGGCCCTCGAGGTAGAGCGACTGGATCTCCTCGGCCTCCGGCTCGTAGCCGTAGCGGCGGAAGAGGTCGTTGTAGAAGTTCGAGCCTCGCGAGCCCATGCCGCCGATGTAGAGCGCGAAGAACGGCTTCAGGGCGTCCCGTCCGGCCTGTACGTCGTCCACGAGCGCGACCTGGACGCACGCGGCGACGTCGAAGCCCTCGCGGCGGAACGGCGCGGGGAAGATCGCGGGCGCCTTCTCGGGGACGAAGAAGATCGGGATCCACCCGTCGGCGATCTCGGCCGCGAGCTCGACGCTTCTCGGCGAGATCGCCGCAAGGTAAATCGGGATCTCGGCGCGGAGCGGCCGCGCCATCAGCTTCAGCGGCTTCGGGTGCCCGAGCCGGTAGTGCTCGCCTTCGTAGTCGAGCGGCTCGCGCCGGAGCGCGGCCCGCACGATCTCGACGTACTCGCGCGTCTTCGCCAGCGGCTTCCCCCACCGGTCGCCGTGCCAGCCCTCCGCTACCTGCGGCCCGGAGGTGCCGAGGCCGAGCAGGAAGCGCCCGCCGGACATGAGGTCGAGCGTCATCGCCGTCATCGCCGTCATCGCGGGCGAGCGCGCGGGGATCTGCATGATCGCCGAGCCGACCCTCAGCCGCTCCGTCTTCGCCGCGAGCCAGGCGAGCACGCTCACGCAGTCGGTCCCCCACGCTTCGGCCGCCCACGCGGAGTCGAAACCGAGGCGCTCGGCCTCCTGCGCGAGCGCGACGAGCTCCGTCGGGTTCGTCCCCGGCGGGGCGTAGCCCATGTAGAAGCCGAGGCGCACCGGGTGCGATGCTAACGCGGCCTACCCGCGCCCTCGCGGCGCGCGGGTCCAGACCGCCGGATACCCGTCACGCGACGCGGCGGAAGTGCTCGATCGTCGCCGCGACGCCGTCCCCGAGCGGCGTGACCGGAGCCTCGCCGACGACCGACACGAACGCGCTCGTGTCGAGCTCTGGCGGGAAGGGCAGCGGCGGTCCGGAAACCTCGATTCGTCCCCTCACCTCGGGCGCCGCCTCTTCGATCGCCGCGACGATCTCGTCCACCGAGGCGCTGACGCCCGGGACGTTGACGACGGTCGCGCCGGAATACGCCGAGCGAGCGGCCGCGACGAACGCGGCGGCGACGTCGGGCGCGTACTGGAGCTGGCTGCGGCCGCTGTACGGGACGACGAAGCGCTCTCCGCGGGCCGCCGCGAGCATCGCCCGGGTCGGCGCGGAGGTCAGCCCCTGGTCGCGCCCCGGGCCGTAGACGACGTACGGGCGGAGACCGATGCTCGGCAGGTCGGCCTCGGCGGCGAACACGCGCGCGCTCTCCTCGTTCGCGAGCTTGTAGATGCCGTAGTGCGTGTCCGGGTGGCCCGACGGCTCCGCCGGCGCGGTGCTGCCGCCGTCGACGGCGGCGAAGGCGGCAGCCGAGCTGGCGTAAGCCACCGGCGTCCGGATGCCGGCCGCCGCGGCCGCCGCGAGCATCGCAACCGTCCCGACGACGTTCACCTGCGCGCCGCGCACCGGGTCCGTCCGGCACGCCGGCACCTGGAGCGCCGCCAGGTGGATCACGTGGGTCGGCTCGGTCTCGAACAGCGCGCCGACGTCCTCGGGGCTCGAGACGTCGGCGCGGACGAACCGGATCTCGCGCAGGTCGGCCGGGTCGAGCAACGCGGCGACCCGGCGGTCGTCCGAGCCGGCATCGGCCGCTACGACCTCGGTGCCTTCGTGGACGAGCTCGCGGAGCACCCACGCGCCGATGCAGCCGTACGCGCCGGTGACGAGGAAGCGTTCGCTCATCCGGCCACGACCGGGCTCGTGAGCGGCGGCACGCCCTCGACGGAGACCTCGACGACGTCCCCGTCGGCGAGCGCGACGCGCGGGTCGCGGAAGTAGCCGACGCCGTCGGGGGTGCCGGTGAGAATCACGTCGCCGCGCTCGAGGGTGACGACCTTCGAGATGTAGGCGACGAGGGTCCCGATCCCGAAGATGAAGTCGCGGGTGTTGCCGTCCTGGAGCACCGTGCCGTTCAGCAGCTGCCGTACGGCCACGGCGGGATCGATCGTCTGGAGCGGCGCGATCTCGGTGCCGAGCGGGCAGAACGTGTCGAAGCCCTTGCCGCGGAACCACTGGCCGTCGCCGAACTGGAGGTCACGCGCGCTGACGTCGTTGGCGGCGACATAGCCAGCGAGCACGCCGGCGACGCGGCCGGGCTCGACACGCCGTGCCGGCTTCCCGATCACGAGCGCGAGCTCGGCCTCCGCGTCTACGTGACTGGACTCGGGTGGAAGGACGATCGGCTCGTCCGGGCCGACGACCGTGTTCGACAGCTTCGCGAAGAGGAGCGGCTCGGCGGGGAGGTCGGCGCCCGCCTCCTCCGCGTGCGCGGCGTAGTTGCGGCCGACGCAGACGATCCGCTCCGGGCGGCGCACGCCGAGCTCGCGGTTCCAGGCGCGCTCGAACGCGGTCACGCCGGCGAGGGTACCTCGCGGTCCGAGACGACGAGGGTGGCCTTCCCGCCGCGCTCCTCGAACGCCTCCGGAAACCGGTCGAGCGGCACGCGGCGCGTCACCATGGCGTCGAGGACGCCGGGCCACCGCCTGGCGCCGTCGAGCGCGTCGACCGCCGCGAGCCAGTCCTGTCGCTGCGCGTTGACGCTGCCGAAGAGGACCCGGTTCTCGAGGATCGTGTCGACGCCGAGCACAGGCCCGTCGAGTTCGACGCGCTGCTCCCGGCCGTCGATCCCCAGGAGGCAGGCGACGCCGCTCCGGCGCAGGAGGCCGAGGCTGTCCGCCATCAGCTGCGCATTTCCGGCTGCCTCGACGACGAGATCGAACGTGCCGAGCTCGGAAAGCGGCGTCTCGGACGTCGTCACGTACCGCGCGCCCACCGCCTCGACGAGGTCGTTCGAGGGCTCGAGGGACGCGGCCCAGACCTCGACGTCGCGCAGCCGGAGCAGGAAGGTCGTGAGCAGGCCGACCGCGCCGGCGCCGATCACGAGCGCCCGGCGCAGCTCCCACGGCTGCCGCCCGCCGATCGCGGTTGCGTGCCTGAGCGCCCGCGCGCAGACCGACGCCGGCTCCGCGAGCACCCCGAGGCGTCCGAGCGCCGGCGGGATCGGGATCAGCTGGTCGGCGTCCTCCGCGACGAGCTCCCGCGCGAAGCCGTGAAGGCGCGTGATCCCGCGCTCGCGGTAGGTCCCCGTCAGGCACGAATCGGGAGAGCCCTCCGCGCAGGCGAGGCAGCGGCCGCAGGAACGTCGCACCGTCGCGGCGACGAGGTCGCCCGCCGAGAAGCCGTGGCCGTCGCGCTCCACGACGCCGAGCAGCTCGTGGCCGATCACGAGCGCCTCCTCGTCGTCCGGGGCGACCCCGAAGAGGCCGTGGTCGATCTCCCGGTCGGTGCCGCAGACGCCGACCTCGAGGACCCGTACGAGCACCTCTCCGTCGCGCGCGGCCGGCTCGTCCACCTCCTCGACGCGCGTGGAGTGGGGTGTGCCCGGAGTGACGACGAGCGCTTGCATCAGCCGGTTCGCAGCACCGCTCCGTCCGCGGCGGAGCCGACGAGCAGCCGGTAGCGCCCGAACACGCCACCCTCGTACGGCAGCTCGGGTGCCCGCCACGCGGCCAGGCGGGCCGAGAGCTCCTCCGCGTCGAGGTCGACCGTGAGCGCGCGCCCCTCCACGTCGATCGTGATCGTGTCTCCGTCCCGGACGACGGCGAGCGGGCCGCCGCGCGCCGCCTCGGGCGCGACGTGCCCGACCATGAGGCCCCGCGTCGCCCCGGAGAAGCGGCCGTCCGTCACGAGCGCGACCGATTCGCCGAGGCCGGCGCCGACGACCGACGACGTGACGCTCAGCAGCTCGCGCATCCCCGGCCCACCGGCCGGGCCTTCGTAGCGGACGACGAGCACGTCCTCGCCGGCGACTCGGCCTGCGCGGAGGGCGTCGACGCACGCCTCTTCGCCGTCGAAGACGCGCGCCGGGCCGCGCTGGAACCGCCGGGATGTCCCGGCCGCCTTCACGAGGCTGCCGTCCGGGGCGAGGTTGCCCCGCAGGACGTAGAGGGCGCCGGTCGACCGGTACGGCGCGTCGACTTCGAAGAGCACGTCGCCGTCGGGCGACGTCGCCGCGCGGGTTGCCTCCGCGAGCGTGTCGCCGGCCACCGTCGGCGCCGAGCCGTCGAAGAGGCCCGCGGCGATCAGCTCCCTGATCAGCGTCGCCGTGCCGCCGGCTCGGTGGAAGGTCTCCGCGGTGTGACGGCCTGCCGGGACGAGGCTTGCGAGGACGGGGGTGCGTTCGCCGACGTCCGCCAGGTCGTCCAGCGTCAGGTCCTGCTCGGCTTCACATGCGACGGCGAGCAGGTGGAGGATCCCGTTCGTCGAGCCGCCGGTGGCGGCAATCCCCGCCGCTGCATTGAGCAGTGCGCGCCGATCGAGGAACGACCGCGCCGAGATCGCGTCGGCGGCGAGCTGCGCGGCGGTCGCGCCGGCCGCCTCGGCAGCGGCGTGCTTCGCGTCGGTCTCGTCGGCGGGCACGAGGCCGTCGCCAATCCGCGCGATGCCGAGGCAGTCGAGCGCTACGGCCATCGTGTTCGCCGTGAAGTGACCGGCGCACGTGCCGGGGCCCGGGCAGGCGGCAGCCTCGACCGCGTCCAGCTCCGCGCGAGTCATCAGGCCCCGCTCCTCGGCGCCGACCGCCTCCCAGACGTCTTGGATCGTCACCTCGCGGTCGCCGAGCCGGCCCGCCCGCATCGGCCCGCTGTAGAGCACCGTCGCCGGCTTGTCGACGCGGGCGAGCGCCATGAGCGCGGCCGGGACCGTCTTGTCGCAGCCGACGATGCAGACGAGCCCGTCGAAGTCGTGCGCGTGCGTCATGAGCTCGATCGAGTCGGCGATCACCTCGCGGGAGACGAGCGACGCGCGCATGCCCGGCGTCCCCTGCGCCTGGTTGTCCGAGACCGCGATCGTGTTGAACGGGAGGGGAACGCCGCCCGCGGCCGCGACGCCGGCGCACACGGCATCGGAGAGCTCTCGGTGGTTGAGGTTGCACGGCATCGTCCCGGTCCACGACGAGGCGACGCCGACGATGGGCCCGTCGAGCCGAGACGGATCAACCCCGATGGCGCGGAAGTGGGCCCGGGCGCCCGCCCGCTCGGGGCCGGAGCGCAACGCCGCTCGCGCGCGCCGGCGGAGGTCCGACTGCGCCATCCGTCGAGTCTACGTTCGCGCGTTCCCGGCGAGCGCGGCCTCACGATCGCCGCCGCTTGCCTGCTGTCTCGGAATCTGAGAGGTTTGGCGCGCTGTCGAATCGCCGGGCCCCGAGCCGCAGGGGGCTGAAGGCGGGCTCGGCTGAAGGGGGATTACGATGCCGCAGGAATCCCGCTGGAGGCTGGCTGCGCTTGCCGCCTCCCTACTTGTCGTCGCGCTGGTGCCGGGCTCGATCTCGGCTGCCGGCGCCTCGACCTCCGACCCGCTCGGGGTGGCGCTCGGCCATCTCGAGAAGAGCGCGCCGGAGCTCGGCGTCACGCCGGGCGACGTCGCCGACATGTTCGTCACGAGCAGCTACCGCAGTGCGCACAACGGCGTCACGCACGTCAACCTCAACCAGCGGTACCAGGAGCTGGAGGTCTTCGGCGGCAGCGTGACCGTGAACGTGAAGGCCGATGGACAGGTGCTCCTCGCGTCGGGGAGCCTCGTCCCGAACCTCGGGACGGCCTCCGGCGACGCGAAGCTCCAGCCGACCGAGGCCGTCGAGGCCGCCGCCGAGGGGCTCGACCTCGACGCGCCGGCCGACCTCGAGGTGATCGAGGAGGACGGCGGCCCGGCTCAGGAGACCCTCCTCTCCGGCGGAGGCATCTCCGACCAGCCGATCCCGGCTCGTCTGGGCTGGCAGAGCACCGACCTCGGGCTTCGGCTCGCGTGGCAGCTCGTGATCGACGACTCCTCGGACGTTCACCTCTGGAGGGCGATCGTCGACGCCGAGACCGGCGAGCTGCTCGCCTCCGACGACTGGACCTCCCATGACACCCTCACCGGGCTCGCGAGCGGGCTCGTCCGTTCCTCGAACGCCTCTGCGGCGGCGGTTGCCTCGCCGGACCCGGTCGACGACGGGTCCAGCTACCGCGTCTTCGCGTTCCCGAAGGAGAGCCCGAATGACGGCGACCGGTCGGTGGTCGCCAACCCCGCGGACGCGAGTGCGTCGCCGTTCGGCTGGCACGACACGAACGGCGTCGCGGGCGCCGAGCACACGATTGCGCGTGGGAACAACGTCCACGCCTACCTCGACCAGGACAACAACAACGCGGCCGACTTCGGGGAGCCCGACGGCCTTGCGGGCCTCGACTTCGACTTTCCGGCCGACCTGAACGAGCACCCGCAGAACTACCGCCCCGCGGCCGTCACCAACCTCTTCTACGCAAACAACACCTTCCACGACGTGCTGTGGCAATACGGCTTCGACGAGGCGTCGGGCAACTTCCAGGCCAACAACTACGCGCGCGGCGGGACCGGTGGCGACTACGTCCGAGCCGAGGCGGCCGACGGCGGCGACACGAACAACGCCAACTTCTCGACGCCCGTGGAGACGCCCGCGTCGGGCGGCACGCCGCGGATGCAGATGTACGTCTGGCCGGGTGACATCCCGGGCCTCGGCGCGCAGAACCAGGTGGTCGTGGACGGACTCGGCTCGTTCGACGCAGGCTGGTCGCGCTTTGGGGCCGCTCCGCGCGTTGCCGGGACGTCGGGCCGCTTTCACGATGCCGCCAACGGCTGCGCGGCCGCGGACTACGCGGGCAACCCGGGCGGCACCTGGATCGCGATCGTGACCGGCGGGAACACCGGCTGCCAGAACGTCGACAAGGCGCGGCAGGCCGGCGCTGCGGGCGCGAGCGCCGTCGTGATGGCGGCGGGGACGGCTCCTGCCATCCTCACCGGCTCGCAGACGACGGCCGTGCCGGACATCGCCGTGGCGAGCATCACGGCGGCGAACGGGACCGCGATCCGCAGCGCGATCGCCGCCGGCCCGACGACGGGGACGGTGCGCAAGCACCCGAACCACCCGGGCATCCGAGACGGCGACTTCGAGAACGGGATCATCATCCACGAGTACGGGCACGGCGTCTCGAACCGCCTCACCGGCGGCCCGGCCGTCAACTGCCTGAGCGGCGAGGAGCAGGGCGGCGAGGGCTGGAGCGACTACTACGCGGTCGCGGTGCTCCTCGACCCGAACCTCGACGACCCGGAGGGCCCGCGCGGCATGGGGCCGTACGCCCTCCACGAAGACACGCGGGGCGACGGCGGCATCCGCCCGCGGCCCTACTCGCGCAACTGGTCGATCCAGCCGTTCACCTACGACTCGATCCGGACGAACGGCTGGCTGGACGGGACCACGCTCGCCGTCCCGCACGGGGTCGGCCACGGCTGGGCCGCGATGCTCTGGGACGTGCTCTGGGAGCTCGTCGACAAGCACGGCTTCAACCCGAACGTCTACGGGGCCTGGAGCTCGGGCGGGAACAACCGCGCGATCCAGTACGTGACCGACGGGCTGAAGATGCAGGGCTGCAGCCCCGGCTTCGTCGCCGCCCGCAACGGCATCGTCGCGGCGACGGAGGCACTCGGCGGCGAGGACACCTGCACCGTCTGGGCCGCGTTCGCCCGCCGCGGGCTCGGCTACAGCGCGGTCCAGGGAACCACCGGCCGAAACGACAACGTCGAGGCTTACGACACGCATCCGGACTGCCGTCGCGGCTTCTCCGAGGGCGCCGACTCGCAGCCGACGATCAACGTGCGGAAGGCCAGTGCGGCCTTACCGCTCTCGTTCACCACGGGCGGCGACCAGGGCCTCGACATCCTGGCCGCGAACAACCCGTACTCCCGGCTCGTCGACTGCCAGACCCTGCGGACGGTCGACCTGCGCGCGCAGGACATCACGCCGCGCCCCGCTCCGGTACCCGCGGTGTCGAACCGGCCGCAGACGCTGACCTACGACCCGACGACGAACGAGTACAAGTTCGTCTGGCGGCCCCTGACGGAGTGGGCGGGTAGCTGCCGTGAGTTCGTGCTGACGCGGAGGGACGGCGTCCAGCATCGGGCGTACTTCCGCTTCGACGACTCGACGTCGTTCCCCGTCTCCGGCTACGTCCGAGACGTCGACGGCGCAGGCGTGGCCGGCGCAACGGTCCGGCTCGACGGCGGCACGTTCCCACTCGTGACGACGACCGACGCCGCCGGCGCCTACGGCTTCGAGGCCGTCACGAAGGGGACCTACGCCGCCACCGCGTCGGCCGGCGGCTGTAGCGACCCGCACACGCTGCAGGTCACCGTCAAGAACCCGACGACGCTCGACTTCTCGCTGCCCGAACGCACGGATCCCTTCGGCTACAAGTGCAGGCTGATCGGGGCCGCGTTCGTCGAGGGCGACACGGTCGTGCCGGTCACCGGCGACGACGCGAACGCGAACGTCACGCTGCCGTTCGCGTTCACGCTCTACGGCGAGACGTCGACCTCCGCGAGGATCTGCACGAACGGCTGGGTGGAGCTCGGCCAGACGACCGGAGGCTGCTCGTTCAGCAACGGGGCGATTCCGTCGACCGCCCGGCCGAACGGCGCGGTCTACGCATTCTGGGATGACCTGTTCGTCGACGCGGAGTCGTCGATCCGAACCGGGACGAGCGGCGTCGCGCCCAACCGGCAGTTCGTGATCGAGTGGCGGAACGTCCGCTTCTTCAACGACCTGACGAGGCGGCTCGACTTCAACGTCGTGCTGCACGAGAACGGCGAAATCCTCACGCAGTACCGCAACATCGTCGACGACGGGCGTGAACGGGGCGACTCGGCCACGCTCGGGATCGAGAGCCCGGCGGGGACGGTCGCGCTCCAGTTCTCGCTCAACGAGGCGGTGCTCGCGGCGGGCGCGGTCACGACGATCCGCTACCGGCCGCCGCAGCTCTACCCGGTCTCCGGGCACGTGCTGGCGGCCGACGGATCGCCGGCGGCGAACGTCACGGTCTCGCTCGAGCGGCCGTCGTTCTCGCTGACGACGACCACCGACGCGGCCGGCTTCTACTCGTTCGCCGGCGTGCCGGAGGGGGCCTACAGCGCTTCGGCGACGGCCGGTGCGTGTAGGGGCGCGCGGCAGCCCGTCACGATCGCGGGCCCGACGACGCTGGACCTCACGCTCGGCGACCAGACCGACACGTTCGGCTACTCGTGCAGGCTGGTCGACCTCCCATACGAGGAGGCGAACACCGTCGTGCCGATCGCGGGCGACGACCTGCGCGGCGCGGTCGGCACGATCGCCCTCGGCTTCCCGTTCACGTTCTATGGACAGACGTACTCACAGGCGTTCGTCTGCACGAACGGGTGGCTGTCCTTCGTCGGCCCCGTGACGGCGCCGTGCGCATTCGGCAACACGGTGATCCCGTCCACTGCGGCGCCGAACGCCGCGGTCTATCCGTTCTGGGACGACCTGTTCGTGGACGCGGCGGCCTCGATCCGAGCCGACACGTTCGGCACCGCGCCGAACCGGCGGTTCGTCATCGAGTGGCGCAACGTCCACTTCTTCCAGGACACGACGCGCAGGGTCGACTTCAACGTCGTCCTGCACGAGGACGGGCAGATCGTGACGCAGTACCGAAACAACGCCGCCGACGGGCGCGAGCAGGGCAACTCGGCGACGATCGGGATCGAGAGCCCGGCGGGGTCCGCCGCGCTCCAGTTCTCGTTCAACCAGGCGACGCTCGCGGCCCAGCCGGTCGTGACGTCGATCCGCTTCCTGCCGCCGAGCTAGCGGCGGCTTCGGTCAACGAGGGAGGAGATGGGGCTTCGGCCTCATCTCCTCCCGATCTTCCTGCCGTTGACGCGCGCGCTCGAGAGGGCGTGCGCGACGGGCCCGGTGAAGGTCAGCTCCTCCCAACGAACGAGGCCGACGCCCGGCGCGAAGACCATGCCGGTGATCCCGGCGTCCGAGAGCCCGGGGCTCGGCTCGAGCGTGAGCCGGACCGCCTTCGAGAAGGAGCGCTTCAACGGCTCTACCCTCACGACGGCGCTCCGCGAGGAGACGCTGACCCGCACGTCCCGCCAGAGCGGGTGCGGCAGGTCGACCCGGTACGTCGTGCCCTTCCGCGCGGCGAGGCGCAGGAAGCCTTCCCAGCGGCGCTGGCCGGCGTCCCACGCCTGGAGGACGCCGCCCGCCCAGCGCACGCGCAGGGCAGAGGCGCCCGGGAAGCCGTCGAGCCGGAAGACGCCGGGGCGGACGCGCGTCGCCCTCATCGTCGACCCGGCGCCCGTCCGCGAGTCGTCGAACGTCCACCGGTTGCCCTGCGCCAGAGGGAAGCAGGACCTGGCGGCGTCGTCGGTGGAGGCGGCCGCCGAGGGCGCGGCGAGCACGAGGAACGCGAGGCTTGCGGCCATGCGCCTCACGCCGGAAGGTTAGCGCCGCCTACGACGTCAGCTCGGCCAGCGCGACGACCGTCCGCCAGTTCCGCACGGTGACCACCGTCGGCAGGCGCCGCTTTGTCAGTGCCTCCATCAGCTTCGAGCGGGCTTGCCCGTTCGGGACGCTGACGAAGAGCTCGCGTCCGATCTGGGTCAGGTCGTCCGGCGCGTAGCTCCCGAGGTCGCCGAGCCCGAGCGTGGAGAGCTCGACCGCCTCTCCGAGAAATGCCACGACGACGCGGGTGGGATCGTCCACGGGATAGGGGTTGGCGGACACGACCTCGGCGAGCTCCCGGCCGGTGCGAACGAGCACGGGTACCTCGAGCCCCCTGGCGTCCGCGATCGCCGCCTCGAGCGGCGGGCCGAGGTCGCCGCCGGCGCCCTGCGCAGGCGTGAAGACGACGTTGCCGCTCTGGAGATAGGTCTCGACGTCTCGATGGCCGAGCGACTCGACGATCCCGCGGAGCGCGGGCATCGAGATCCGCTTGCTCGGCCCGATGTTGATCCCGCGGAGCAGGGCGGCGACGCGCATCGGCACAGTGTGGCGCCTCACGAGCGTGGCGTACGATCGTCGCCATGGCGTACGACGAGGAGCTCGCCGATCGGATCCGCGAGCTGGTCGGCGGCGAGCCCGGCCTGGAGGAGAAGCAGATGTTCGGCGGGCTCGCCTTCCTGATCGGGGGCAACATGGCCGTGGGCGCGAGCGGCCAGGGCGGGATCCTCGTCCGCGTCGACCCGGAAGAGTCGGACACCCTCGCCGCGACCACCAACGCCCGCCTCATGGAGATGCGCGGGCGCCAGATGCGGGGCTGGCTCCGGGTCGACGCGGAGGACCTTGGCGACGAGGGCGAGCTCGCCGGGTGGGTCGAGCTCGGGACGGCCTACGCCCGCTCGCTCCCGGCGAAGCGGTAGGGCTCAGGCGTCGGGGATGACGAGGTCGAGCTCGCGGATGCGGGCCGGGTCGGCGATGAGCTCGATCGTGATCTCCTCGCGGCGGTCATGTCACCGGTCCACCTGTGACATCAGCGCAGGGCTGTAGCGAGGCCCGGACACCCTCTCGGGCGAAAGAGTCGCGTCGAGCGCCGCCAGCTCCTCGCTCGTGAGCGAGACGTCCGCCGCGCCGACGTTCTCCTCCAGGTAACGCCGCCGCTTCGTCCCGGGGATCGGGACGATGTCGTCGCCCTTGTGCAGCAGCCAGGCAAGCGCGATCTGCCCCGGGGCCGCTCCCTTGCGCGCGGCCAGCTCGCGCACCGACTCCGCGGCGCGCATGTTCGCGTCGAAGTTCTCGCCCTGGTACCGCGGGTCGTCGCGGCGGAAGTCGCCCTCGGAATATTCCTCGGCACGTCTCACGGTCCCGGTAAGGAAGCCGCGGCCGAGGGGCGCGAACGGCACGAGGCCGATGCCTAGCTCGCGCAGCAGCGGGATGATCCGCGGCTCGAGATTGCGCTCCCACAGCGAGTACTCGCTCTGGAGCGCCGAGATCGGATGCACGGCGTGCGCGCGGCGGATCGTCTCCTCGCCGGCCTCGGAGAGCCCGAGGAAGCGCACCTTGCCCTCGCCGACGAGCTCGGCCATCGCGCCGACGACCTCCTCGATCGGCACGGCCGGGTCGACGCGGTGCTGGTAGAGGAGGTCGATGCGGTCGGTCTGCAGCCGGCGGAGCGAGCCCTCGACGGCCTCACGGACGTGCTCAGGGCGGCTGTCGAGACCCGCGATTTCGCCGTTCTCGATCTTGAACCCGAACTTGGTCGCAATGACCACGCGGTCCCGCCGGCCCTGCAGGGCGCGGCCCACGAGCTCCTCGTTCGTGTGGGGCCCGTATACCTCGGCAGTGTCGAAGAAGGTCACGCCGAGCTCGAGTGCCCGCTGGATCGTGGCGACGGACTCGCGCTCGTCGCGCTCCTCGGGCGTGCCGTAGGACTGGCTCATCCCCATGCAGCCGAGACCGAGGGCGGAGACGGTGAGGCCCCGCGTGCCGAGTGCGCGTGTCGTCAGCATGTCTGCGGCATCATCGAACACGGAGGGAGATAGGTGGGCGAAAGGGGGATTCCTGTGACTGGATATGCGATCGCGCACGTGGACGACATTCCCGAGCTGGACGACGGCCGCGAACCGATGCGGCCCGTACGGCACCACTTCGGCATCACGGCTTTCGGCGTCAACGCGTGGACCGGCCGGAACACGGGCGACCGGATCATCAACGAGCACGTAGAGGACGAGGACTCGGACGAGGAGCTGTACCTCGTGCTGCAGGGGCGTGCCGTCTTCGAGCTCGACGGCGAGCGTCAGGATGCGCCGGCGGGCACGTTCGTCTTCGTTCGGCCGGGCGTCAAGCGGACGGCGTTCGCGGAAGAGCCCGGAACGACGATCGTCTCGGTCGGCGCGACGCCGGGGAAGCCGTACGAACCGGTGGGATGGGAGCTTTGGTCTCCGCTCAGACCGCTCTACGAGGCCGGCGCGTACGCCGAGGTGGTCGACCGCGGGCGCGAGTTGATCGAGGCCCATCCCCAGTACGCCCTGTTGTTCTACAACGTCGCCTGCTGCGAGAGCCTCTCCGGCTCCACGCCGGACGCACTCGAGCACCTCCGGCAGGCGATCGAGCTGTCAGAGCAGCTTCGGGACTACGCGAAGGAGGATTCGGACTTCGACCCGATCCGCGACGAGCCCGCGTTCAAGAAGCTCGTCGCCGGGTGACGGTACACCGGCTCACGAAGGCGCAAGCCCGGCGCGCGGCTGTGCGTGCGCAGCTGCTCGACGCGCCGCGTCCGACCGAGCTGCTCGAGGTCGTGCAGCGGCTGGCCATGCTGCAGCTCGACCCGACCGCGGCCGTCGCGCCGAGCGCCGACCTGGTCGCCTGGAGCCGCCTCGGCTCGTCGTACCGGCCCGACGACCTCAAACAGGCCCTGGAGCAGGACCGCACGCTGTTCGAGCTCGGCGCGCTGGTGCGGCCGATGAGCGACCTCGGCCTGTACCTCGCCGGTGCGGCCGAGTGGCCGAGCTACGACAAGCAGCGGGACTGGCTCCGCGACAACGACCGTTTCCGGCGCGACATCCTCGACCTGCTCGGGAGCTCCGGCCCGCTGAGCTCGCGAGACATCCCGGACACGTGCGTGGTGCCCTGGGCATCCACCGGGTGGACGCACAACCGCAACGTCACCCAGATGCTCGAGTTCCTGATGATGCGCGGCGAGGTCGCGATCGCCGGGCGCGTCGGTCGGGAGCGGCTGTGGGATCTCGCCCAGCGGGTCTACCCGGCCGACGTCGCCGTCCCGTCGGCCGAGGAAGCTGAACGCAGGAAAAACGAGCGACGGCTCGCCTCGCTCGGCATCGCCCGGGAGAAGACGAGGGCGATGCCGGTCGAGCGCGTGGACGTCGGCGACGCCGGCGAGCCGGCCGTGGTCGAGGGCGTGAAGGACGAGTGGCGCGTCGACCCTGCGGCGCTCGGCGACGACTTCAAAGGGCGGACGGCGCTGCTGTCGCCCTTCGACCGGCTTGTCCACGACCGCGTTCGAGCCCTGGAGCTGTTCGACTTCGAGTACACGCTCGAGATGTACAAGCCAGCCGCCGAGCGCCGGTGGGGCTACTTCGCCCTCCCGATTCTTCACGACGACCGGCTGGTCGGGAAGGTCGACGCCGCCGCCGACCGCAAGGCATCGGTGCTGCGGGTCAACGCGATCCACGAGGACGTCAGGTTCACCCGCACCATGAGCAAGGCCGTGCAGGCCGAGCTCGAGGACCTGGCCTCGTGGCTCGGGCTGGGTGCGGTCGAGCCGCCGCCCTAGCCTCGGTCGGGGCGACTGCCCGGCAGCATTTGCTCTTGGTGCTTCGCGACGGGCTGCTCGCCCGGCGCGGCCTCGCCGACCCGGAGCACGACGTTGCCCCTCTTCTGGCCGCTCTCGACGTAGCGGGTCGCCTCGACGATCTCGTCGAGCGCGTACGTCCGGTCTATCACGGGCCGGTACTTGCCCGCCTCCACGAGCTCCTTGACGAGGAGGAGGTCCTCCTGGCGATAGCGGCCGATGCCGAGCCTCGCGCGCCTGCTCCCGACGAACCGTGTGATGAGCGCGAGGAGCGGCACGTGGTACATGAACCCGAGGTCGACCGTGATGTAGATCCCGCCGGGCTTCAGCGCCCGCCGGCAGCGGCGGAACGAGTGCTTGCCGACCGCGTCGAAGATCACGTCGTACGTCTTGCCGTGCTTCGTGAAGTCCTCGCGAAAGCGGTCGAGGACGACCCGCGCGCCCAGTGACCGCACGACCTCGACGTCGTTCGTGTCGCACACCGCCGACACCTCGGCCTCGAAGTGGTGTGCGAGCAGCTGCACCGCGCCTGTTCCGATCGAGCCCGCGGCCCCGTAGACGAGCACGCTCTTGCCCCGCAGCGGATCCGCCGGTCGCAGGCAGGTCAGCGCGAGCAGCGAGCCGTCGGGGATCGCCGCCGCCTCCTCGTACGTCAGCCCCTTCGGCTTCGCCGCGATCACGTCGGTCTCGCGCACGGTGACGTACTCCGCGCTCGCGCCGCCCTCGACGCCGAACACCTCGTCGCCGACGCGGAGCTCGGTCACGGCGGCCCCGACCTCCTCGACGCGCCCCGCGAACTCCGAGCCGAAGGTCGTCCGCCTCGGGCGGCGGATGCCGGTGGCGAGACGTGTGAACCGGTAGTCCTCGCTGCGCACGCCCATGGCGTCGCCCCGGGTGACCGTCGAGGCGTGGACCATGACGAGCACCTCGTCGTCATTCGGGACGGGCCGCTCGACGTCCTCGACGCGCAGCACCTCCGGAGGTCCGTAGCGATCGTGGACGACTGCTCTCACGCAGTCAGTTTCGTCGATTTGCGCACAGGCGAGCCCTGCGATGAGTTGTTCGGAGTGACGCAGTCTCGATTAGTTGGAGACCCGCGCCGGGCAGAGCGACTCGGCGACGGCAGCGAGAGAAAGGAGAACGAGATGTCGAGGGCCGATGCTCTGCCGATGGACGAGGCGCTGGAGGAGGCTCGCCGGTACGTTCGCCGCAAGCGGATCTTCTACACCGTTCTGGGTATCTGGATCGCACTGAGCGCGATGTGGCTCGCGATCGATCTGCTCGACGACAGTAGTTCCTTCTGGTTCTACTGGCCGATGCTCGGCACGGGCATCGGCGTTGCGATTACGGGAATCGTGCTCCTCGGGCTCGGCGGGCTCTTCGGCGCCGATTGGGAGCGCCGGGAAGTCGACAGGTATCTGCGCCGTGGGGGGAATGCGCCCGGCCCGTGAGAGACGATCGCAGCCGCTCGGCCTAGTTCGCCCAAGACCGTGGCGGGGTCGCCGCGCGGTCGAGATCCTCGTTGTCCGACATCCGTTTGCTCCCGGCCGCCCCTACTAAGGGTGATACGGCAATCGGCGCCTGTGCGCCCGTCCCGATCGGAGGAACGGAATGACCCCCCGGCCTTTCGTCCGCCACGCCGTCTGCGCAACAGCCGCGCTCGTCGCGATGCTGCTCGCCGCGCCCTCGGCTGCGCCGGGCCCGAACCGCGGGCCGCTCGACGGCCCGAAGAACCTTCGCGTGGCCGCGATGACACCGCACAGCGTCACCCTGGCGTGGGACGCGGCGGTGAACTCCGGCAGCTTCACGTACGTGATCGAGGCGAGCTTCGGCTACAGAGTCGGCGCCCCGCAGACGCAGACGAGCTACACCTGGACGCGCGACATGGTCCCCGGCAGGACGTACTCGTTCGTCATGTGGGCGGGCGATGCGAAGGGGCGGCAGTCGGCGAAGAGCAACACGGTGACGGTCACGCTCCCCGTCGACACCACGCCGCCGGCTGCGCCCGTCGTCTCCGTAACGGGCACGACCTCGTCGACCGTCGGCCTCTCCTGGCCCGCGGTGGCCGACGACGATTACACCTGCTGCACGTACCGCGTCTTCGCGAACGGCGTGCTCGTGTCCGCCGACAACCTGCAATGGACGGGTGAGAGGGCGGTGACGGTGCTGCGGCTTGCCGCCGCGACGACGCACTCGTTCACGGTCGTCGCCGTGGACCCGTCGCGGAACGCGTCGGCGCCGAGCGCTGCGGTCACGGCGACCACGCAGCCGAACACCGACACGACAGGCCCGACCGCGCCGGGCAACCTGTACGCGTTCGACTTCGGTTGTGAGACGTGGCTTTTCTGGGACCAGTCCGTGGACGACGTCGACCCGCAGTTCGCGATCCGCTACGAAGTGCGGGTGAACGGCGTCTTCGACGGCGCCCAGACCGGCATCGACCGCTGGATCACGTACGGCACGCAATCGTCGAACACGTTCAGCGTGCAGGCGATCGACAGCGCCGGCAACCGCTCTCCGACGAGTTCCATCACGCTCGACAACCAGGCCTGCTGAGCGGCGGCGCGCGCGCCGGGAGTGTCAGGGCTCCCGGCGCGCCGCCGGCCGACCTCAGTTCCTGATCAGCGCTTCGCTCTTCCCTCGACGCCCCGTCGCCTCGAGGAGCGTGCGAGCCGCGCCTCGACCCCGGCGCGGATCGAGAGATCGGCGACGAGGCTCGAGCCGCCCGCCGCCTGCCGACCGCCCAGCCCGAGTCTGCTTACCCACTCCCGTACTCGTCGTGCCGGCGGATCCAGAGCTGCCATGCCTCGCCCTCGTCTCGGCCCTTCGGTGCGTGGTCGAGGATCGGGTAGTAGCTCATCAGGAACTCCAAGCCACGCCACCTCGTCGAGTACGTTTGGTAGGCGCTGCCGTCCTCTCGAACGAAGCTGCTGAACCCAGGGCTCTCGGTGAGGTAGCCGACGACGTCGGTCCCCGTCGCACGGGCGTTGTGCTCGACGATCGGCGGCAGTCCTCCGCTGCCCATCATCGCCGCGACGGCCTCCCGGCCTTGCTCTGCCGTGTGCGAGAAGCCGAGGTCGAAGTTGAAGTCGGTGTGCGCGGACGAGACCCAGGGGAAGCTCCAGCCCATGCGGCGCTTGTAGGCCTGGAGCTTCTCCAGCGGTGCTTGTGAGACGAAGAGGAACGTCACGTCGCGAGCGTGCAGGTACGGCACCACGCCGTCGACGGCGTCGGCGATCGACGAATTCACCGGGCAGCCGGCCTCGTAGCTCGGTCCGAACATGAAGTGGTAGACGAGCAGCTGGGATCGCCCGTCGAACAGCTCGACGAGCGACTTCTCGCCGTTGTCCGTGTCGAAGCGGTAGTTCTTCTCGACCGGCACCCACGGCAGCTCGCGTCGTTGCCGCGCGAGCTCGTCACCGAGCCTGGTGTGCTCCTTCTCGCGTACGAGCAGCTGCTCGCGTGCGGCGAGCCATTCTTCCCTTGTTCCGATCCTGTGACGGGTCGCTTGCTCGATCATCTGTCTCCCTCCTTCGTGTCGTTACGACAGCTTCGACTGGCCGGCGCCACGAAACTCATCGCGTCGGACGGCGGCGACTCAGCGACCGGATCCGGCCGGCGCGGCCCGGCGGGCGATCCAGGTTGCGAGCAGCGTCGACCCGTCGGCCGGCCGATCGGTGTAGTCGTCGGTGACGGCGACCACGTCGAAGCCAGCATCGGCGACGGCGGCGCGGACCGCGGTCTCACGGTGGAAGTGCTGCCGGTGCTGCTCCGAGAACGGGTCACCGACTCGGGTGCACGTGACCTCGATCCGGGTGTCGCACGTCCGGGCAGCAGGGTCCACGACGCTGCTGATGACGAACTGATTCCCGTCCGATTCACCGCTGACGATGGGATGGCGGAGGGTGAAGTCCATCATCGCCTCCGTGTGGAGGTCGAACACGAGCCACGCGGCGGGCCGCAGCCGTTGGGCCAAGGCTGCCATCGTTTGTCGTAGCTCGCCCGGGGTGAGGTAGGTGAAGCCGTCGAAGGTGCACACCGCGGCATCGAAGACGCCGTCGACTGTCAGGTCGGGGAGCACCGTCCGAGCCAGAGTCGCGGCCGGGCCGAGGAGTTGCCTGGCGCGAGCGAGCATCGCCTCGGAGGCGTCGATGCCCACGACCCGGTAGCCCCGTGCGACCAGCTCGGCGGCCAGGAGGCCGGTACCGCAGCAGACGTCGAGCACGCTGCGGACGCCCGCTTCGTCAGCGCTCCAGAGATCATCGAGGAACGATGCGCAGCGGTCGTGGGAGGGGTCTGCGACGATCTCGTCGTAGACCCCTGCCAACCTCGAATATGCGTCGACGTCGCCCACGGCCACACGGGCGACGTGGGGTCAGATCCCGAGGGCCTTGGCCTTGGCGGCGGCGAACTCCTCATCGGAGAGGATGCCCTGGCTGTGGAGGTCAGCCAGTTCCTGGAGCTTCGCGGTCTGGGGGTCCACCGGCGGCGCGGCTTGCGCCGGCGGCGGCGCAGCATACTGCGGCTCTGCCGGCTCGTCGTACCTGGCGGCCTGACGACGCGCCACGCGCCCGGACACAGCGGTGGCGGTTCCTGCGACGACGGCCGTGCGAGCGGCCATGCGTACGAGTCCCATAGCGTTACCTCCTCAATCCGTCTGTTTGGCGGGTTCTAGCCTGCGACGACGGCTTCGACGACGTCGGCGGGTATGCGAATCTGATCGATCAAAACGGCATCGGCGGCGCGAAGAGCGTCGACCACCTTTGCCGCCCAGAGGTTTTCGAACGCGATTAGGAGGGCGGAGCTGTTCAACGGCAAGTCATCGCCAACCTCCTCCGCGTCGTCCGGCCCTAGAGCACCCGGCTGCGTGACCTCGATCTCCAGGAGGCCGGCGCCTTCTGCGTCCAGGTCCGACGCCTCGAGGGTGGTCACGACGCCCTCCTGATCCCTCATCACGAAGAGAAGGTCGAGCACGCGAATCGTGCCGTTCTCCACGAGCTCCAGGATTGCCGGCGCGATGCGTCCGGTGAACTTGTTGCCGGGGAAGCCGATGATGTACACGTCGACAGGGCCTACTCCCATGTGTCTCTCTCCTCGTTGAGGTTGCTCACAGTGAAACGTGCTCGAGCTGATGCCCGGCCGCGAACACTCTTCTCGATGTGCGATGCACACTATCGGAGGCCCCTCGTCATCAGCAACGACGAAGCCCGCCTCGCGCTCGGCGTCTCACGCGTCGAAATCTCCGACAGCTTCCGCCCCACTTGCCGAACGCGGCGGTTTGCATCGCAGCGCCGAAGCCTCTATAGTGAACCTAATGGTTCAGTATACCCCGACCGTCGACCGCGCCTTCGCAGCCCTCGCCGACCCGACCCGCCGCGCCGTCCTCGAACGGCTCGGTTCCGGCAGCGCGACGATCAGCGAGCTCGCCCACCCCTTCGGCATGTCGCTGACCGGGATGAAGAAGCACGTCCGGCTGCTCGAGGAGGCGGAGCTCGTAACGACGGAGAAGGTCGGCCGTGTCCGCAGGTGCATGCTCGTGCCCTACGCCTTCGAGGGCATCAGCACGTGGCTGCAGCGGCTCGACCGCTTCGCGCAGGTCGTCGAACGCACGAAAGGAGACCGATGAACGCCACCACCGTCATCACCCCGAACGAGCTCGAGATCCGCGTCGAGCGGATCTTCGACGCACCGCGCCCGCACGTCTTCTCCGTCTGGACCGACCCGAAGCTGATCCCGGAATGGTGGGGCGACGGCACGGTTGTCGAGGAGATGGACGTCCGTCCCGGCGGCAGCTACCGCTTCCGCACCGCCTTCGGCCTCGTCGAGGGCGAGTTCCGCGAGGTCGACGCGCCCGCGCGGCTCGTGCAGACGTTCCAGAACCACCTGCAGACGCTCGAGTTCGAGGATCTGGGCGACCGAACGAAGCTGACGCAGACGATGAGCTTCGCCACGACCGAAGAGCGCGACACGACGATGCAGTACGGAGTCGAGGAAGGAGCGAAGGGCGGCTTCGCGCGCGTGGACGCGCTGCTGCAGCGGCTCATGAGCCGCTCGGAGGAGGTGGTTCGCAATGGCTGAGAGGAAACAAACGAAGAAGGGCAAGACGTCCTCGGGCTTCACCGCCGAGGAACGCGCTGCGATGAAGGAGCGCGCCAGGGAGCTGAAGGCGGAGGCGGCCAAGGCGGACGGGGAGAAAGCCCTGCTCGAGAAGGTCGCCGAGATGAAGGGGACGGATCGCACCATGGCGACGCGGCTCCACGAGATCATCACGGCCGCCGCGCCAGCCCTCTCGCCGAAGACCTGGTATGGCATGCCCGCGTACGCCAAGGACGGCAAGATCCTCTGCTTCTTCCAGAGCGCGGAGAAGTTCGGCTCCAGGTACGCCACGTTCGGGTTCAGCGACGAAGCGAACATCGATCAGGGGGCCATGTGGCCGACCTCCTGGGCGCTCAAGGAGCTGACCGCCGCCGAGGAGAAGAAGATCGTCACGCTCGTGAAGAAGGCGGTGCGCTGACGAGCATGGCGACGGAGAAGGCCCCGCGGCCGCCTGCGCCGCACGCAGCCTAGAGTGCGACCGGCTGGGCTCATACGATTGCAGCCCGACAGCCGCCCAGCGACGCACCGGCCGGCGTTAGTCCGCGGCTGCTTCGGCCATTGAACGCGGAGCGGGAACGTCCTCGAAGCGGATGTTGCCGGCGGGCACCATCCAGGTCATCACCTGCACGGCGAGGCGCCCCGCCCGGACCGCCGGGTCGGCACTGCACAACTCGCGGGCAGTCGCCGGGTCGACCGACATCACCGAGACTCCGCGCAAGCGCTCGTCGTCCTGGTCAAGCAGCGGCCCGCCGGCGATGAGATAGCCCTGGTCGCGCAGGTCTGCGCGGAAGGCGAGATGGGCGTCCTGGAGCGCGTCGGTCTCCTGCTCGCTCAGCTCGGGAGCGTCTGGTGGCCTCACCAACAGAACGAGGGTGTGCTGGTCGAACTTCATGGTGCGAGTCTATGGCGCCGCCGCCGCGTTGCCGCAGGACGACGCACGACGCTTGGGGAGCGGGCTGCTCGACGGGCTCACGGGGACCATTGCGCTCACGTCGCCGCCGTTCCGACGTCGGTACACACCGCCTTCGCGTACGCGGCGTGACCCGGCAGCTGGCGCCGATGGGTCGGGCTGGGGCTTCATGAAGTGGAAGGAGCCAGGGTGTCGCGCGACTGCGCAGGTCCCCGTAGCAGGACGCCACCGATGCGCTGTCGGCGCTACCTCCGGCTCGGGGCTGTCTGCCGCTGCTGCCGAATCCGTGAACAGCCGCAGTGGAAATGCGGATCGGCCCGAATGCCAACTCGTGAACCGGTGTTCAGGATTCGGTCTCACACGCGGATTCGGAGTTGGTGCCGCATGAAGACGTCTGTGAGAGCTGCAGCTGCCCCCGTTGCCGTGAGCTCGGCGTGCACGCCGCCGACGATCCGCTCGCCTCTTATGACGACGCGCGCGCGATGGTCGCGCGCATCCCGGGATCGCGCTGGGTGCGCGTCGGGCGCGGCGGCCACATCTTCATCCACAACGACGAGCAGGCGACGCGCGAGATCGCGGCGTTCCTCGGCGTCAACTCTGCCTCTCGCTCGGCTGCAGTCCCGGAGGCGCGCGAGCATGCGCTCGCGCCGTAATCAAGGAGGTGCCCCATGTGGTGGCGCTTGCTGATCGCTTTCTTCCTCGTCCTCCACGGCATCGTCTTCTCGTTCCTCGACCCTGAGTCGTGGCTCTTCGATGACGGCCGCGGCCTCTACTTTGCGCTCGGGATCGTCGCCGCTGTGGCCCTGACGATCGGCGCGATTCTGCTCGTCGCCCGGCGCCGCGCCTGGAGGCCTGTCCTGGCAACAGGTGCAGCGGTGTCCCTCGTGCAGCTCCTCGTCTTCTTCGAGCCCGGCCAGTTCGTGGGCGTCGGCGTTGACATCGCGATCCTCGCTGTCATCGCCTGGACGTATCGCAGCACAGCGGAGCGGAGCAAGGTTGCGAGGGTGAGCCCGGCATGAGCGAGGCAGCCCACCCTGCCGTACCTCGGCCAGAGCGGAGGCCGCTCGGCGCGACGATCTGGTTCGTCTGGATGGTCGCTATGTGGATCGCGTTCCTCGCCGCCCTCGTCGTCGACCGCCTGGACGATGTCTGGCGCTGGGTGCGCGACCTACCTCTCCTCGTCGAGCTGCTCCTGTGGGTCCTGACGCTTCCGTGGTTGCTCGGGACCGCGGTCTGGGAGAGCTCGTGGCCGACGTGGCTTCGGGCTGCGTTGGTGGTCACGTTCGCCGCCGCCTGGACGCTGATATCGATCCCGCGGGCGAAGGCAGGGGAGGGGGGAGAGGCGTGAGCGAGAGACGCGTTCTGCGCGGTCTCGGCGAGATGGCACTCGCCTCGCAGTTCTTCTTGTCAAGCTAAACGAAAAGTGCCGATTTCCGGCGCTTTTGCTCGGTTCGATTTGGTGCCCACTAGGGCAGCTTCTTCAGGGCGCGTCCGAGTGCTTGGCCGCCCGCGAGCACGGGCTCGAACAGGTCGCCGTGCTCTTCGACCCGCTCCAGCGCCTCGCGCATCCCGAAGCGGCGTGGCGTCACGTCCTCTGTTAGCTCGTCCCAGCGAAGCGGCATCGAGACCGGCGCGCCCGGCTTCGGCCGTACCGAGTAGACCGAGGCGATCGTCTTCCCCCGCGCGTTCTGACGGTGGTCGACGAGCACGCCCTCGCGCTTGCGCCTGAGCCATTCGGTCGTGACCAGCCCTGGGTGCCGCTCCTCGAGCCCGCGCGCCACGCGCTCCGAGAACGCGTAGGTCTGCTCGAAGGTCGCACGGCGCGCAATCGGGACGAGCACGTGAATCCCGTCGGCGCCGCTCGTCTTGACGTAGGACTCGAGCTCGAGCCGCTCCAGTTCGTCGCGGATCAGGTGAGCGACGCGGATCGCGAGCGCGAAGCCGCCGTCGGGCGGGTCGAGGTCGAAGAGCACGAAGTCAGGGCGGTGCGGCTTGTCGACGCGCGAGTACCAGGCGTTCATGTCGATGCAGTTCATCTGCACCATCCAGAGCAGTGCCTCTTGCGAGTTGACGAGCGGGAAGTCGACGAGCCGCGACCCGCCGTCGCGCGGGTAGGTGCGGTAGGTGCGTGTCGGGATCCAGGAGGGCATTCCCTTCGGCGCCTGCTTCTGGAAGTACACCTCCCCGGCCACTCCGTAGGGCGAGCGCTTCATCGTGAACGGCCGGTTGCGCAGGTGCGGGACGAGTACCGGCGCGATCGCGCGGTAATACTCGAACAGGTCCTGCTTCGTGATCCCTTCGTCCGGGAACAAGACACGTTCCGGGCTCGAGAGGCGGACCGATCGCGGCGCCACGCAGCGGGTTGTACCTTTCCCGGTCTGCGCATGTCGACGCGCGCCTGCGTCGATGTGTGCATGTACTCGCGCCTGGGGGTGGCAACCGGCGTGATGCCGACCGGAGTGTGGCGATGACCGAGCACGCGGTGGTGATCGCCGGAGGAGGTCCGACGGGGCTGATGCTGGCTGGCGAGCTGGCGTTGGCGGGCGTGGACGTTGCCATTGTCGAGCGGCGCGCCAGCCACGATCTCCCCGGCTCGCGCGCAGGGGGTCTGCACTCACGCACCATCGAGGTTCTCGATCAGCGTGGGATCGCCGATCGGTTTCTTTCGGAGGGCCAGCTCGCTCAGGTCGCGGGGTTCGCCGGCGTCACTTTGGACATCAGCGACTTTCCCACCCGGCACAACTACGGGCTCGGGCTGTGGCAGAACCACATCGAGCGCATCCTCGCCGGCTGGGTCGGCGAGCTGGCGGTGACGATGTACCGCGGACGTGAGGTCACCGGCTTCACGCAGGACGACACCGGCGTCGACATCGAGCTGTCCGACGGCCAACGCCTGAAGGCGCACTACCTCATCGGGTGCGACGGAGGACGCAGTCTGGTTCGTAAGGCGGCCGGCATCGAGTTCCCCGGCTGGGATCCGACGACGAGCGCCCTGCTCGCCGAGGTCGAGATGACCGAGGAGCCGGAATTGGGCATCCGCCGCACTCCCTCGGGCATGCACGCCCTCGGCAAGGTCGAGTACGAGATCAAAGACGGCGAGGTCGTCTACAAGCCAGGGGGGACGGTTGGGGTCATGCTGACCGAGTCGCACGTCGGCACGAGCGAGCCCACCCTGCGCGATCTCAGCGAGGGCCTCATCGCCGTCTACGGGACCGATTACGGGATCCACAGTCCCACCTGGATCACCAGGTTCACCGATATGACTCGGCAGGCCGCGGCGTACCGCGACCGACGGATCCTGCTGGCCGGCGACGCGGCGCACGTGCATTCCCCGGTCGGTGGACAAGGCCTCAACACCGGTGTGCAGGATGCGGTGAATCTGGGCTGGAAGCTGGCCCAGGTGGTCAACCGGACATCCCCAGAAAGCCTGCTGGATACCTACCATGCCGAGCGCCACCCGGTCGCTGCCCGCGTGCTGCGCAACACGATGGCGCAGGTCGCGCTCATGCGCGCCGACGATCGCATCGAGGCGTTGCGCGACACCGTGTCCGAGCTGCTGAGCATGGACGAGCCGCGTAAACGATTCGCCGCGATGATGTCCGGTCTGGACATCCGTTACGACCTCGGCGAGGGACACCCGCTGCTCGGACGCCGCATGCCCGACCTCGACCTGGTCACCACGGGCGGCCCGCTACGGGTCTTCACCCTGCTCCACGACGCCCGGCCCGTGCTGCTCAACCTCGGCGAGCCCGGCGGCTTCGACATCACCCCGTGGGTGGATCGGGTTCAGATGATCGACGCCGAATACGTCGGTACGTGGGAGCTTCCGGTCCTCGGGGCGGTCACTGCTCCCACCGCCGTGTTGATTCGGCCCGACGGATATGTGGCCTGGGTGGGAGACCCAACCCAGCCGGGGCTCGCTGATGCGCTGGCCACCTGGTTCGGACCGCCTACTGCGGCGTAGCTCGTGCTGTCGGAGTTCTTCAGCCGGGCTGGATGTTCTGGTTGAGTCGGAAGAAGTTGGTCCGGTCGTGCACCCGCTTGAGTCGCGCGAGCCGCTCGTAGTTGCGCTCGCCGTAGGCCGCGCGCACGCGGTCCTGGCCCTCGTCGCCGAGGAAGTTGAGGTAGACGCGCCCGCTCGCGTGGGGCTCCATCGCGTCGAAGAAGTCGCGTGCCCAGGCGATGTGCCGTTCGGGCTCGGGATCGTCCTCGGTCCAGACCGCGTTGATGTTCACGTTGTGGGCGGCGTCCCGCTGACTGTAGGCGGTCTCCTCGGCGCCGACTCGGCTGAGGGCGCCGCCGAGCTGGAAGACGATGCAGTACGACTTCGGCGAAGTGAGGGCGGAGGCGTGCTTGACGAGTGTGTCGATCGCGTCGTCGGTCAGTGGCGGCAGCTCGACGGACTTCCAGTAGTAGTGCCAGCCGTGCGGGACGGACGGATCGAACATCGATTGCAGCGCCAGGTAGGGCTTGGGCTCGAGTAGGTCGATGATCGGGCTGCCGAACTCCTTCAGCGGCCGGACGACGTCGATGCCGTCCTGCGGCGATCCGGCGTAGCAGGCGCCGACCATGACGATCGGCTTGCCATGCACGTCCTGGGGCAGGAACGGGAGTGGCGGCGCGACGCGCAAGTTGAAGATCGTCGTCAGCTCGTCGGGCGCGGCCGCGGCGAAGTCGCGATAGAAGCGCAGAACCTCTGGGGCGTCTTCGAGCGGGTGGAAGATCGGCCCGGCGAGCACGGTCGGCCCGACGGGGTGCAGGCGGTACTCGAACGAGGTGACGATGCCGAAGTTCCCGCCGCCCCCGCGCACGCCCCAGAACAGGTCGGGGTTGACGCTCTGGCTCGCGGTCACGAGCTCGCCGTCGGCCGTGACGAGATCGACGGAAAGCAGGTTGTCGACGGTGGCGCCGTACTTGCGCATCAGCCAGCCGATGCCGCCGCCGAGCGTCAGGCCGGCGATGCCGGTGTGGGTGACGATCCCGCCCACGGTCGCCAGCCCGTGGAGCTGCGTCTCGCGGTCGAGCTCTCCCCAGAGCACGCCGGCCTGCGCCCGCGCCGTCCTCGCTTGCGGGTCGACCCTGATGCCCTTCATCGGCGAAAGATCGATCACCAGCCCCCCATCGCAGACCGCCTGCCCGGCGACGCCGTGACTACCGGAGCGGACCGCGACCACCAGATCGCGCTCCCGCGCGAAGCGCACCGCCGCGACCACATCGGCCACGCCCGTGCAGCGGGCGATGCAGGCCGGACGGCGGTCAATCGCGCCATTCCAGATCCTGCGGGCAGTGTCGTAGCCAGGGCTGGTCGGCAGCAGCAGCTCTCCGCGGAACGATCCGCCGAGCTCGTCGAACGCGGTCGACTCCAGCGGCGGTGCCTGTGCGTCGGATATCGGCGTCCGGGTAGTCATGCGTGCAACGTAGGCCTGCCGGCCCGAGCTAACTAGTTCTACTTTCGAACCAACCGGTCCGAGTGGCAGACCTGTGGCCGATCCGCGCTTAGCATGGTGGCGCGATGCGCAGCTACGCGCAGTACTGCCCGGTCGCAAAGGCCACCGAGGTCCTCGGCGACCGTTGGACGCTTCTGATCGTGCGCGAGATGCTCGGCGGAGCGAGCGGCTTCAACGAGCTCCAACGCGGCCTCCCAGGGATCTCGCGCTCGGTCCTCACCGACCGCATGCGCGCGCTCGAGCGGGCCGAGGTCGTCGAGCGCAGGACGGGCCCCAAAGGCCGCACCCTCGAATACCGCCTCACGCCCGCCGGCCATGACCTCCAGCCGGTCGTGCAGGCGATCGGCGAGTGGGGGGCGACCTGGTCGTTCACCGAGCCGCGCCCCGAGGAGCTCGATCCCGACCTGTTGATCGTCTGGATGGCCCGCCACGTCGATCGCCGGCTGCTCCCACCGAACCGAACCGTGGTGAGGTTCGACTTTCGCGACCCAAAGCGGCGTTACTGGATGGTCCTCGAGCCCTCCGAGGTCTCAGTCTGCCTCCAGCATCCCGGTTTCGACGTCGACCTCGAGGTCATCGTGGACACCACGACGCTCTACCGCGTCTACCTGGGACAGGCCGAGCTGGG
>DASSSO010000088.1:0-39007 GCA_035776735.1 Gaiellaceae bacterium
GGGCGCGACGCTTGCGTTCCTGCAGTCCACGTACGACCAGGGGATCAAGAACATCACGATCCCGACCGCGACCGCTTCGACGTACTGCGTCCAGAGCGACGTCGGCGGCAAGACCTGGCGGAAGAACGGCCCCTCGGCCGACCTCGAGGCTCTGGCCTGCTAGCTCCATCGTCTGTGCATGACGCGGGAGAGGGCGCTTCGGCGCCCTCTCTCATTTCAGGCCCGCGGCCCCGCCGCCGATAGGTGCATGGTGGTTGCGGCGCCTACTTCTCTGCCTGCGCGTGCCCTCTGGAGCGTCCGGCTCGCCGCACGCGTCGATGCGGCCGCGATCCCGCTGCTCGCGGGGCTGATCGGGCTCTCCGTCGCCGTCCGGCTCGTCGCGGGCTGGCTGCGGGCGACGCCGAACTACTTCGCCGACGAGTACCTCTACGCCGAGCTCGCGCGCTCGCTGGTCGAGACCGGCAGGCCGGCGATCCGCGGCGTCGACGTGGCCTTCCCGTCGCTCCTCCAGCCGATCCTGACCGCGCCGGCCTGGCTCGTGGACGACGTCTGGGTCTCGTACCGGCTGACGCAGGCGCTCGGCGCCGTCGCCATGTCGCTCGTCGCCGTGCCGGTCTTCCTGCTCGCGCGGAGGCTCGACCTCGGCCGCTTGGCTGCGCTGGCGGCGGCTGCGCTCTCGCTCGCCGTGCCGGACCTGCTCTTCGCCTCGTGGGTGATGGCCGAGCCGCTCGCCTATCCGCTCTTCGTCGCCTCGGTGCTGGCCGGCGTGCTCGCGATCGCCGAGCCCGGGCGGAGGAACGGCGTCCTCTTCGTCGTCCTCGCCGGACTGGCCGCCTTCGCCCGCATGCAGTTCGCGGTGCTGCCGCTGTGCTTCGTGGCCGCGGTCGTGCTCGTCGGGCTGCGGGAGCGCCGCCTTCGGTCCGCGCTTCGCGAGCAGGCCTGGCCGCTCAGGATCCTCTGCGCCGGCGCGCTCCTCGTGGCCGCCGCGGGCGTGGGGCGCGTGCTGGGCCTCTACCGGAGCGCACTCGACGGGCGGGCCGATCCCGTGGAGCTCGCCGAGCGCCTCGGGCTGAACGGGCTCGTGCTCGCCTATGCGTCCGGCTGGATCCTCGTGCCGGGCGCGCTGCTCGGCCTCGTGTTCGCGCTCGGGCGGCCTCGGTCGAGGGCCGAGCTCGCGTTCGGAGCGCTGTTCCTGACGACGGCGGCCGCGCTCCTGCTCGAGGCGAGTCTCGTCGGCGACGTCGACCGGGCGCAGGAGCGGTACGTCTTCTACGTCCTTCCACTCGCCGTGCTCGCCTTCTGCACCTACGCGGCCCGGGGCTGGCCGGCGAGGACGCACCTCGCGCTGCTCGTCTCGCTGCTGATCGCCGCCTCCGCCCAGGTGCCGCTCGCCGGCTTCACGGCCGTGGAGGGCAAGTCCCAGTCGCCGTTCCTGCTCGCAGCGTTCCGGCTCGAGGGGCTGGCCGGGAGCCCCGGTTCGGGGTCGTTGCTGATCGCCGCGGCCGCAGCGGTGCTGGGCATCGGCCTGATCCTGCTCTCCTCCCGCCCTGCGGTTGCGACGCCGGTCGCTCTTGCACTGGCGCTCGTGGCCTCGACCGCCGCGTCCGTCGGTGCCGTCGCGTTCGACAGCCGGAACGCGTCCTCCGTCCGAGCCGCGTTCCTGCCGGTCGAGCCGTCCTGGGTCGATCGAACGGGTGTGGGCGAGATCACGCTCGTTCGCGCGCCCGACGGCCTTCGCACCGAGGCGATGGAGCAGCTCTTCTGGAACCGCTCGATCCGCCGCGTCGCGCTGCTCCCCGGCGCCGCCGAGGTCGACCATTTCGCCTCTCCCCGCCTGACCGTGGCGCCGGACGGGCGTCTGCTCCAGGGTGGGCGCGACCTCGCGGGCCCCGTGCTCGTGGACGGCTACGGCGGGACGATCACCTTGTCGGGCGCCGAGCGGATTGCGGATTCGCAGTCTTTCACGCTCTGGCGTCCAGACGGGCCGACGCGGCTCTCCCTCTACTTCGCCGGCCGGTACGGCGACGGCTGGCTGGCCGGAGCCGGGCGGCTGTATCTGTGGCCTGAGCAGCCGGGTGCGCCGATCGGCCGCCGTGTGAGCGTGACGCTTGCTGCTCCTCAGGGGGCGAACGGAATGGCGATCCGCTTCCAGGAGGCCGGGAAGCGCGTCCAGGAGGTCCGGCTCGAGGGCGGCCGCCCGCAGACCGTGACCTTCCACGTCTGCTCGCGCGAAGCGTGGCACGTCGACTACCTCTCCAGCGTCCGCGGCTTCGTCGGGACGCGTGTCGTCAGCGCGCAGGCGAGCGAGCCCCGCGTGGCGCCGATCGCGTGCTCGGCCGGCGCCGACCGCGCTCCGGCCGCGCTGCCGACGGAAGACGTATGAGCGTCCAGACCCCGGAGCGCACCGCCGCCGTCCGCCGCGCCGATGCCGTCTCGCGCCACGCGTCGCGGTCACGGCTCTGGCCGGTCGCGCTGGCGGGGCTCTTCGCCGTCGCCGCCCTCTACCACTGGTTCCAGTCGCTCGGGCACGTCACGCCCGCCGTCTTCACGGACGAGCTGATGTTCGCCGAGCTCGCCCGGAGTGTCGCCGGCGGCGACGGCCTGACCGTCCGCGGTGCCGACTTCGCCTTTCCGGCGATCCTGCCGGTGCTGGTGCAGGCGCCGGTCTGGCTGCTCGACGGCACCGCGTACGGCGCAGCCAAGGCGCTGAACGCGGTCGTCATGTGCCTCGCCGTCTTCCCCGCTTGGGCGCTGGCGCGGCAGCTCGTCCGCCCGGCGTACGCACTGGGCGTCGCGGCCGCCACGGTCGCCGGCGGCGGGATGCTGTACCACTCGTACCTGACCTCGGAGGCGCTCGCCTTCCCGGTCTTCCTGCTCGCCGTCGCCGTCTCGGTGCGCGCGATCGGCGAGGAGTCGCGGCGGTGGGACGCCCTCGCCGTGCTCGTGCTCGGGGTGGCCGTCCTGACGCGTGCGCAGTTCGTCGTCCTGCCGGTCGCCTTCGCGCTGACCGTGCTGCTCGTGGGGCGTCCGCTCCGGCGGCACACGCTCGCGCTGTCCGCCCTCGGGGTCGTCACGGTCGCAGCGCTCGTCGCGGGCTCCTCGCAGCTCGGCTTCTACGGCGGCGCGCGCGAGCTCGACTACCCGGCGCTGGAGACGCTGCGCTGGGCGGGCTGGACGGCTGCGCTTCTGCCCTTCGCGGCCGGGGTGCTCGTCGTGCCCGGCGCGATCCTCGGGTTCGGACACGCGATCGCCGAGCCGCGGAAGCGTGCCGAGCCGGCCTTCGCCGTCATGTCCGTGATCCTGGTCGCCGCGCTGGCCGTCGAGGCCGGCCTGATCGCCTCGGGCGAGGCGCATCGCCCGATGGAGCGCTACGTCTTCTACGCAGTGCCGCTGCTCTTCGCGGCGTTCTTCATTTACCTCGAGCGCGGCGCGCCCTCCCGAAGGCTGTATGCGGGAGTCGCACTCGCGCTGGGCGGGCTCGCCCTCGCCGTCCCGTTCGCGTCGCTGGCGGTCGAGCCGTTCTCGTTCGACTCGCCGACGCTCTCGGCCGTCGAGGATCTGGGACGTCGGCTGTCCCCGGGCGACGCAGCCGCGCTGTTCGGCGCCCTCGGGCTCGTCGCGGCCCTCGTCGCTGCGGCGGTGCCGCTCCGACGCCTCGGCCCGGCCGTCGCTGCGCTCTCGATCGTCCTCATGCTTGCCGTCGGCGTCGCCGCCTACAGCGGCGACCGCCGGATGACCCGTCGCGCGGCCGAGGCGCTCGCTCCCGCGCAGCAGGACTGGCTCGACCGGCTGGGAGTCGACGCGGACGTCCTCGTCCTGCCCGGCGGGTCGCTCCACGCCGGGTGGATGCTCGAGTCCTGGAACCGTCGCGCGGGCGCGACGTACCACCTCGGCGATGTCGACGACGACCCGCTGCCCCACAGCGACGTCTCGATCGGCCGCGACGGATCGGTCACCGCGGCCGGGGGAGCGCCGGTGCGGAGCCGCCATCTCGTCGTCGTCGAGTCAGGCTCCAGGATCGAGTTCGCCGGCAGGCGCGTCGCGCGCCCCATGCCCGGGCTCGGCCTCTACCGGACGAACGGCGCGCTGCGCGTGAGGTCGCTCGCGAACGGTCTTTACTCCGACGGCTGGGCGCGCGCCGTGCTCAGCTATGCGGTCTGGCCGAAGGGTGCGACCAGAGGCGAGTACCACGTGCGGCTGGAGCTGCCCAAAGGCCGGGCGGCTCGCACCGTCGAGCTGGAGGCGGGCCGGGCTCGCCGGACCGCGCGGCTCGGCCAGGGCGCCCCGCTCGACCTGCGCGTTCCGGCCGCCGGAACACCGATTCCGCCGCTCTCGATCCGCATTGACCGGGCGGACCTGATCGGCGCCGAAACGCCTCGTCCGCGCCTCGTCGGCGCACGCGTGACGGCGCTCAGATTCGTCCCGGAAACAGGTTCAAGAAACCGGTGAAACCTGCCGATAGCTCGCCCGAGGGATCCATGCCGGACGCCTTCTCCATCGACACCCTGCTCGAGCAGATGGTGGCGCACAACGCCTCCGATCTGCACGTGACCGTCGGATCCAAGCCGGTCCTGCGAGTGCGCGGGCACCTGCACCGGATGGAGCACTTCCCGGTACTGACCGCCGAGGACACCCGGCATCTCCTCTACCGGATCACCTCGACCGAGCAGCAGAAGCAGCTCGAGCTCAACCGGCAGCTGGACATGTCGTACTCGATCCCCGCGGTCGCCCGCTTCCGCGTCAACCTCTACTCGCAGCGCGAGAGCCTCGCCGGCGCGTTCCGGCTGATCCCCACGGAGCTCAAGACGCTCGAGGAGCTCGGGATGCCGAAGTCGCTCTACGGCCTCTGCCAGATGCCCCGCGGCCTCGTCCTCGTCACGGGACCGACGGGCTCGGGGAAGTCGACCACGCTCTCGGCGCTGATCGACGAGATCAACCGGACCCGGTCCGACCACATCATCACGATCGAGGACCCGATCGAGTTCCTGCACAAGCACAAGAGCTGCGTCGTCAACCAGCGGGAGATCGGCCCGGACGCGACGAGCTTCGCCGACGCCCTCCGCGGGGCTCTCCGCCAGGACCCCGACGTGATTCTTCTCGGCGAGATGCGCGACCTCGAGACGATCTCGACGGCGCTGACCGCGGCCGAGACCGGCCACCTCGTCTTCGCAACGCTCCACACCCAGGACGCCTCGTCCACGGTCGACCGCCTGATCGACGTTTTCCCGGCCGCCCAGCAGGGCCAGATCCGGACGCAGATTGCCGGCTCCCTCCAGGGCGTCGTCACCCAGACGCTCGTCCCGACCGCGGACGGCACCGGCCGAGTCCCGGCCGTCGAGATCCTCTTCCCCGACGACGCCGTGCGGAACCTGATCCGCCAGGCGAAGGTCGAGCAGGTCTACTCGATCATGCAGACCGGAACCGCCCGCGGGATGACGACGCTCGAGCAGTCGCTCGCCGAGCTCGTCCTGCGCGGCGTGATCGACCAGGGGACGGCGCTCTCGCGCTCGAGCCGGTCGGAGCAGCTCCTCGGTCTCATCGAGCGGAGGGGTCTCGACCCCGAGCAGCAGCTCACGACCGCCAGCGGCCTCCGGGTCGCGGGGAGCTGACGTGGACCTGAAGAAGGAGATCAAGCTCTCGGACCTCCTGCCCAGGCGGCGCAGGGACGCGGAGGACGAGCAGACAGCGGTGAAGCCGAAGAAGGTGCCGCGCCGCAAGAAGGAGAAGGAGCCCAAGCCCGTCAGGCCGACGGCGAGCAGGTCCGGCCGCAAGAAGAAGCTCGTCGGCCTGAAGATCGGCGCCTCGCAGATCGCCGCCGCGCAGGTGGTCAACAACGGCGGCGCCAGCGTCGTGCAGATCGCCCGCGAGCAGCTCGAGCACGGCGTCGTCGTCGGCGGCGAGCTTCGCGACCCGGAGACGCTCGCGGCCTCGCTGCGCACGTTCTTCAGGAAGAACCGGCTGCCGCGGCAGAACGTCCGCCTCGGGATCTCCAACAACCGGATCGGCGTCAGGATGTTCGAGATCGGGGGTATCGACGATCCCAAGCAGCTGGCGAACGCCATCCGCTTCCGCGCGCAGGAGGTGCTGCCGATCCCGATCGAGGAGGCGGTGCTCGACTACCACATCCTCGGCGAGTACACGGACGGCGAGGGCGAGCTCAAGCGTCGTGTCCTGCTCGTCGTCGCCTACCGCGACCTGGTCGACCGGTACGCGGCCGCCTGCAAGAAGGCCGGCATTCGACTTGCCGGCATCGACCTCGAGGCGTTCGCGATCCTCCGCGCGCTCGCGCCTCCGTCCGAGGACACCGGCGAGCCCGGGGCCGCCGCCCTGGTCGTCGTCGGCGTCGGCCACGACCGGACGAGCTTCGCCGTTTCCGACGGCAAGGCGTGCCAGTTCACCCGCGTGCTCGACTGGGGCGGCGCTTCGCTCAACGCCGGCATCGCGCGTTCGCTCGACCTCGCGCCCTCCGAGGCCGAGCCGATCAAGCTCTCGCTCTCGCTCGCCGAGCCGTCGATCCCGGCGGGGTTGACGAGCGAGCAGGCGGAGAAGGTTCGCGAGGCCGTACTCCACGAGCTGCACAACTTCGCCCGGGAGCTCGTCTCCTCGCTCCAGTTCTACCAGTCGCAAACCGGCTCCCTCGGCATCGGCGAGATCGTCCTGACCGGCGGCACCGCCCACCTGCCCGGCTTCGCAACCGAGCTCGAGAAGCTGATCGGCGTGCGCGTCCGCGTCGGCGACCCGCTCGCCAACGTCAAGGTGGCGAAGAAGGTCGACCGCGAGCAGCCGCTCGGCTCGCTCGCCGCGGCGATCGGCCTCGGGATCGAGACGGCCTAGGCGATGCGCGCGGTCAATCTCCTCCCCAGGGACGAAGGACGTGCGCGGCGCCAACCCGGCGCCGTCTCGCTGACGGCCGTCCTCGGCGCCGTGCTCCTTACGGCAGTGCTCTGCGGCTGGTTCCTGATGGCCAGCTCGGGCGTCTCCGACAAGCAGGGCGAGCTCGATGCGCGCCGGGCCGAGCTGGCCGCGATCCCGCCGCCGGCTCCGCCGGACGCGTCGCAGGCGACGCTCGTCGCCGAGAAGGATGCGCGGCTGAGCCTCCTCGGCAAGGCGCTCGCGAACCGGATCGCCTGGGATCGCGTCCTCCGTGAGATCTCGCTCGTCGTCCCCGACGACGTCTGGCTCGAGAGCATGAACACGAACGGGCCGGATCCCGCGGCTGCGGGCGCCGCCCCGCCGCCGGGCCAGCCCGCGACCACGGCGGCCGGCAACTTCGCGATCACCGGCTACACGTATTCCCACGACGGTGTCGCCCGCCTGCTCGCGCGGCTCGCCGTGATCCCGCACCTCGAGAACGTGAAGCTCGGCTCGAGCGTGCTCGAGGCCGACGGGCCGCGTGCGGTCGTCAAGTTCGCGATCAGCGCGAGCGTGCGGAATGCCCAGGTGGCGTCGTGACCAAGCAGCGCGTCCCGAAGCCGGCCGCGATCGCGCTCGTCGTCGTCGCCCTGCTCGTGGTCGGCGCCCTCGGCTACTTCGTGCTGATCTCGCCGAAGCGCTCGGCGAGCTCCGACCTTTCGGCCCAGATCGAGGCGACCGAGACCGAGATCCAGACACGGCGTCTCGCGGTGCGGTCGGCCCCGACCGTCCAGCCGATTCGCGCCGCCGACCTCTTCCGGGTCACGAAGGCGATGCCGAGCAAAGCCGACATGCCCGGCGTCCTCCTCGAGCTGAACCGGATCGCGCGCGACACGGGCATCCGCTTCGAGTCGATCACCCCGGGCGACGCGGCCGACTCCGGTGGCTACCTCCGCCAGCCGATCGACGTCGTCTTCGAGGGGAACTTCTACGAGCTCTCGGACTTCCTCTACCGCGTTCGGACGCTCGTCTCCGTCCACGGCGGCCGCCTCCGCGCGACCGGCCGGCTCTTCACTGTTCGGAGCCTGAGCTTCGCCGAGGGCGTGAAAGGCTTTCCGCAGATCAAGGCGACGCTCAGCGTCGACGCGTACGTCTACGGCACGGGCGCGGCGGCGACCACGCCGCCCGCGGCCCAGCCGCCGGCCGCCCAGCCGCCGGCAGCTCAGCCGCCGGCCGCCGCCGAGCAGCCTCCGGGCGGCGCGAGCGCGGCAGGAGCACCGTCGTAATGGCGAAGGCATTCGACCCCAGGGCGAAGGCCAAGCGGCAGAAGATCGTCGCCGGCGTGCTCGGCCTCGTCCTCGTCGGCGTGCTGATCTTCCAGGCGCCGACAATCCTCGGCATGTTCGGCGGGAGCTCGTCGTCGACGGCGTCCGAGCCCGTGGCGACCACGCAGCCAACCCCGGTGGCGACGCCGGCGCCGGCCACTCCCGGCCTCCCGGCCGCTCCCGCTCCGGGGACGTCCACCGGGAGTGCCTCGCTCGTCGACTCCGATCCCGCCCCGACGGCGACCGACGGCCAGCTCGTCTCCTTCGACCGGTTCGAGAGCAAGGACCCGTTCGTCCAGCAGCTGGACGACACGCCGAACGGGCAGGCGTCGTCGCCGAGCGTGCCGGCGATCACCGGCGCGAAGACGAAGGATCCCGATCAGGACGGAGCCAACGAGCAGCCCGCGCGTCAGCCGGCGCCGGCGACGGAAGAGGCCACGATGTCCGTGAACGGCGTGAAGCAGGAGGTCCCGATCGGCGGCACGTTCCCGGCGGACGACCCGATCTTCAAGCTCGTCTCCGTCGGCAAGCGCACCGCGAAGATCGGCATCGTCGGCGGGAGCTACGCGAACGGCTCCCAGACGATCACGCTGACGAAGGGCGGCAAGCCGGTCACGCTGATGAACACCGCGGACGGCACCACGTACGTCCTCCGTTACCTCGGCTGAGGCGTCCGAGCGATCATGCCGAACCGGGTTCCTGCCGATAGGGCTCGTGTGCGGAAGCGGCTACGCGCGGACCAAGGCTTTGGCCTGATCGAGCTCCTGATCGCGATGGTGATCCTGAACATCGGGATTCTCGCGATCGTGGCGTCGTTCAACGCCGGGATCATCACCCTCAACCGAGCGAGCCGGATCACGACTGCTGCCGTGCTCGCGGATCAGCAGATGGAGCTCTACCGGGCGATCACGTACGACTCCATCCGCCTCGCCTCCGCGACGATCCCGGGCACCACGCCGTACACGACCGACCCGGCGTTCAACGCCACGCAGATCACGTCGCCCTCGTGCGGGGCCGGCCCGGACTATCCGAACGAGTGCACGGCGACAAGGCAAGCCACGGGTGCTGACGGAAAGCCCTACCGGATCAACACCTACATCGTCGAGACGACGCCGAGCGGCGGCCGGCCCGTGAAGCTCGTCACCGTCGTCGTCCGCGACGACGCCGACCAAAGCCGTGTCTTCGCGCGGCAGGCCTCCAGCTTCGACCAGTCGACCGGCTAAGGGACCAGTCCGGCAGAGCCGATAGCGACCCGGTATGGCGGCGTACACCTACAGCGCGATCAACTCGCAGGGCATCCAGCTCACGGGGAACATCCACGCCCCGGACCGCGACGCCGCGCGGGAGCAGCTCCGCGTCCGCGGCCTGCTGGCGGAGCAGCTCGTCGAGCTCCCCGCGAGGGGCGAGCAGAGCGTCGCCACCGTCTTCAAGAAGATCAAGCCCAAGTCGCTCCAGATCTTCTCGCGCCAGTTCGCGACGATGATCGACGCCGGCCTCTCGGTCGTCGGCGCGCTCGTCATCCTCGAGGAGCAGACCGAGGACAAGTACCTCTCGGCGATCGTCAAGGAGCTCCGTGCCGACGTCGAGGGCGGGCTGCTGCTCTCGGAGGCGATGGCCCGGCACCCGAAGGTCTTCAGCCGCCTCTACATCGCGATGGTCGAGGCCGGCGAGGCCGCGGGAATCCTCGACCAGGTCCTCGACCGCGTCGCGTTCCAGATCGAGAAGGAGACGAAGATCAAGCGCCGCGTCAAGGGCGCGATGATCTACCCGACGATGGTCCTGATCTTCGCGACCCTCGTCCTGATCGGGATGCTGATGTTCCTCGTCCCGGTGTTCGTGAACATCTTCGCGCAGCTCGGCGGCGACCTCCCGACGCTGACGGCGTGGGTGGTCAAGTTCTCGGACTTCCTGCGCGGCAACTGGTACATCGTCTTCCCGGTGCTCGGCGCCGTCGGCTTCGGGATCCGCAAGGCGAAGCGCACCGAGCAGGGCCGGAGAGTCTGGGACCGGGTCAAGCTCAAGATCCCGATGAAGATCGGGCAGGTGGTGCTGAAGGTGACGCTGGCGCGCTTCTCGCGCACGCTGTCGACCCTGATCGCGGCGGGCGTGGACATCATCAAGGCGCTCGAGATCACCGGCCAGACCGCCGGCAACTGGGTCGTCGAGGAGGCGCTGGTCGACGTGCGCGCCCGGGTGCACGAGGGCGTCCCGATCGCGACGCCGCTGTCCGAGAACCCCGTCTTCCCGCCGATGGTCTCGCACATGGTCAAGATCGGTGAGGAGACCGGAGAGCTCGAGAAGATGCTCTCGAAGGTCGCGGACTTCTACGAGGACGAGGTCGACGCCTCGATCCAGTCGCTGACCTCGATCATCGAGCCGCTGATGATGATCGGCGTCGGCCTGATGGTCGGCGTGATCATCATCTCGATGTACCTCCCGATGTTCAAGATGCTCTCGCTCGTCAAGTAGCGGCGGCTGTCTCACCACTGTTCGACGGGGATGGCCTCGACGTGAATCTTGGCCGCGCCGGAGCTGCCGCCCGGGTCGCCGGAGGACGCTCGGTCAGACGACGTACGTGAGGATGATGATCGCGAGCACGACGCTCTGGACGCTGTGGACGACGATCCCGATCCATGTGCTCCGGTACCGCTTCGCCGGGTAGGAGATGATGAACGTGTCGAGCAGCGTCGCCGGGATCACCCACGGCACGTGCAGGTGGTAGACGCCAAAGAGGACGCCGTTCCCGACCCAGTCGCCTCGTCCGAAAGCGCCGTTCATGCGCGGCAAGAGGAGCCCGCGGAAGAGCAGCTCCTCGCCCAGCACGGTGTTGAAGAGGAAGAAGACGAGGATGAGGCCGTACCAGCCCCAGGCGCCGCTGAGGAAGTCTTGACCGGCGTCCGAGCCGAGAAACTCTCCGAAGTCGCGGTTCTCCGGGTGCGGCGGCGTCGGGAGTAGCGCCTCGACGGCGAAGAGCAAGATCAGCGGAATCACGATCAGCCACACCCTGCCGCCGCGCCGGCCGCTCTTCGGATCTCGGGGGGAACGGAGCCAGAGTGCCTCCCGGACGATCGGCCAGCGGAGGGTCCCCTGCTCGCGGCGCACGAGGACGACCACGAGCACGAACTGCCAGACGAGGCCCGCCGTGAGGCAGATCACCAACGCCTTGAACATCGGCACGTCTTCCTCGCCGCCGAACCGATCCTCGAGCGCGGGCGCGACGAGCCAGGCCAGCGCTGCGATCGGGAGGGCCGCGGCAGCCCAGATGACCAGCGTTTTCAGGACCGTGTACTGCGGAATCTCGACCGAAACCGCAGTCTCGTGAGGTGAGGGAGTCTCTCCGGAAACCAAGGGGATCCCGACGTCCGCGCAGATCCTCCCACGTTTGCGCCGTGCGGGCTACTGCCGCGGCGTCTTCCGCACGAGGCCGCGGAGCGCTACGGCCGCACGTTCTGGTTGAGCCGGAAGACGTTGTCCGGGTCCCAGGCGCGCTTGAGATCGACGAGCCGTGCGTGCTTCGTCGCGCCGTAGACGGAACGGGCGTCCTCGTCGGCCTCTGCCACGTCGTTGACGTAACGGCCGGCGATGGCGAACGGTGCCGCGTCCTCCGCCACCGCCCGCGCCCAGCCGCGGCAGGCGTCGTCAAGCGCCGGGTCGTCCCACTGGGTCTCGGCCGCCATCCAAAACGCGGCGGCGCGACCTGTGAACGCCGTCTCGTCCTCGGAGACCTGAGCGATCGCCCGGCCCCAGGACCAGAGACCGAACTCGCCCTCGGCTCCCGGGGGCAGAGTGTGCGCGCGCTCGACGGCGAGCTCGACGAGCTCGTCGGGCAGGCCGGCGAGGAACGCGCTCTTCATGTAGAAGCGGTGACCCCATTCCATCGCGTCGTCGGCCATGTGTTGGGAAACGAGGTACGGCTTCACTTCGATCGAGTCGTCGAGGGGAGAACCGAAGGCGCGTAGCTCGGCGAGGTCCCGCTCGGCCTCGCTCGGCGACCCGCAGTGCAACGCCGAGACGGCCGCGACCGGTCGCCCGCCGAAGTCGGTGTCGTTCCGCAGGTAGAAGCCGACCCAGAGCTCGTCCGGGCCGCGCTCGACGAGCTCGCCGTAGAGGGCGGCCAGCTCGCCGGCGCGCTCGATCGGATGGACGACCGTCCCGTGCGTGATCGGACCCTCGAGCGGGTGGAGGCCGAACTCGAAGGAGGTGGCGATTCCGAAGTTCGCCCCCGCGCCGCGCAGGCCCCAGAAGAGATCGGCGTTCTCGTCCTCGCTCGCCCGGACGAGCCGGCCGTCGGCAGTCACGAGCTCGACCGCGACGAGGTTGTCGATCGTGAGCCCGAACTTTCGCTGCAGCCGGCCCATGCCGCCGCCGAGCGTGAGCCCGGCCACGCCCGTGTGCGAGACGACGCCGACGGGACAGACGAGGCCGAACGCCTGTGCCGCGTCGTCCAGCTCCGCGAGGAGCGACCCGCCGGCGGCCGTCGCGGCCCGCCGCTCGGGATCGACCGTCACGCCTCGCATCCGGGAGAGATCGATGACGATGCCGTCGTCGCAGGTGGACAGGCCGGGGATGCTGTGGCCGCCGCACCTCACGGCGACAGGGAGCTCCTGCTCGCGGGCGAAGCGGAGGGCCGCGACGACGTCGTCGGCGCCGGTCGGCCGCACGACGAGAGCCGGATACCGGTCGACCATCCCGTTCCAGACGGCGCGGGCCGCGTCGTAGTCAGGGTCGCCCGGCCGGATCACCTCGCCGGCGAATGAGCCCAGGCCCACGAGGCTCAGGCAGTCGCGAAGCGCTTCTCGGCCCGGGCCCTGCGGCGCGCGGCCTCGACCTCGCGGTCCTTCGGCGGCGCGTTCGTCACGAGGTCGGCAAGGAGGTGCATCGAGGCGTGGGCGACCTCGTCGACCGCGCGGTCGAACGCCGCCTCGTTCGCCCGGGACGGCTTCGTGAAGCCGCTGATCTTGCGGACGTACTGGAGCGCCGCCGCGCGGACCTCGTCCTCGGTCGCCTGCGGCTCGAAGTTGAAGAGCGTCTGGATGTTTCTGCACATGCCCGCATGCTACGGACCGGCGCCAGAGCTAGATCGTCTCCAGCGACGCCCGCCGCCGCCCCTCGAGCTCGAAGAGGCGGAAGAGCCCATAGCCCAGGGCCGCGTAGACCGCGCCGATCCCAAGCTCGGTCCAGACGAGGTGGTCGACCTCCGAGAGGGAGGCGCCGTCCGCCACCGCGCGAGACGCCTCGATCCCGTGCGTGAGCGGGACGCCGCTGGCGACCGTCTGCAGCCAGCCGGGCAGCGTCTCGACCGGGACGTTCGCGCCGCAGACGAGCAGCAGCGTGTAGACGACGATGTTGGCGAGGAAGAACACGTCGCGTGCCCGCAGCCCGACGGCGCCGACGACGAGCCCGAGCCCGGTGCAGGCGAAAGCGCTCGCCACGATCACGACGGCCAGCGCGGGAATCTGCGCGGGCTCCATGTCGAAGTCGAGCAGCAGCCAGCCGACCGCGAAGACGAACGCCGACGTGATGATCCCGTTCGCGATCAGCGGCAGGGCTCGCCCGAGGAACATCGCGAGCCGGTTCGCGGGAGTCGCCATCAGCGGCGAGAGCGTCTGCGTCCAGCGCTCGCCGCCGATCGTCATCGCCATCCCGAAGATGCCCGCCATCGCCGATAGGTGGATCGCGTTGCCGGTGACGAAGAACTCGTCGTCCTGCAGGCCGGCGAAGCGGCCGACGTAGACGAAGAAGAGGAGCTGGAACGTCGGGCCGCCGAGCATGGTCGGGATGTAGTGCGTCCAGTGCATCCAGTTGAAGAGCGCCCGGTACGCGTAGTAGCCGCCGACGAAGAAGACGCGGAGGTTCCCTCTCATGCGATCGCGAGCGTCGCCCGCTCCCGCGCGAGCTTCTCGAAGTAGCGGAGGCAGAAGTGGCCGATCACCAGGTAGACGGCGCCCAGGAGGAGGCACATCGCGATGTCCGGCCAGGCGTTGCCGCCGAGCGCGGCCTCGCGGAGGGCGCGCACGCCCCAGGTGGGCGCGAGCACCCACGAGAGCGGGTGGACCCAGCCGGGCAGGATCGCGATCCCGGTCAACAGGCCGGTGATCAGCCAGATCGGGAACTCGAGCAGGTTCGAGAGCGCGTTCGCGTTCCGGTAGAGGATGAACGTCGAGGCGAGCACGAGCCCGAGCAGGCCGAGGCCGGTGACCATCGCGGGGAGCGCGACGACGAACTGGAGCGGGTGCTCGACGCGGAACGGCACGTCGAAGAACACCCAGCCCCAGGTCAGCGTGGCCACGAGCGAGTAGAGGCCGACCGTCGCGGTCGCGAGCGTCAGCGGCGCAATGATCAGGATGAACGGCGGGGGAGCGGCGATCGAGTACTCGAGAGTCCCCTGCCACCGCTGCCACTGGATCGCCCCGCCGGAGCCGAAGAGCGTCGACGACCAGATCCCCATCATCGCCGCGCCGAGCGAGACGTACAGGAGCGATCCGGGCCTCGCGCCGGCCCGGAACATGAAGTACGCCATCGACGCGAAGATGATCGGGGAGATGATCGAGAGCAGCAGGAAGAAGTTCGACATCGTCAGGCTCTTCACGTGGAAGCGCCAGCCGGCGTAGATCAGGCGCAGGGCGCTCATGCGCGGTCCAGCGTCGCGTGCCGGCGGCCCTGGCCCTCGAAGAAGCGCAGGAGCCCGTAGCCCGCGAGCAGGTAGGCGACACCGATGACGAGCTCCGTGCCGACGAGGTCGAGGACGGAGCCGAGCGACTCGCCGTCCACGAGCTCCCGCGCCGCCTCGATCGAGTTCGTGAACGGGATCACCTGCGACACGGCGTGCATCCAGTCCGGCAGCTCGTCGAGCGGGATGTTCGCGCCCGTGAAGATGAGCAGGAAGCCGAAGAGCACGTTCGTGAGGATGGCGTTTTCGCGGATGCGCAGCGCGAGCGCCGCCGTGATCAGGCCGAGCCCCGTGCAGGAGAAGGCCGCGACAAGAACGACGAGCGCGAGCGCCGGGATCGCCGAGGCCGGGATACGGACGCCGAGGATCAGCGAGCCGGCGAGCAGCGCGACCGCAGCGACGAAGGCGCCGTTGACGACGACCGGCACCGCGCGGCCGAAGAAGAGCGGCAGCCGCGGCGCCGGGCTGATGAGGATCGCACCCAGGGTCTGCTGGTACTTCTCGCCGCCGACGAGCTGCGTCATCGCGAACAGGCACGGCACGGCCGCGTACTGGATCGCGTTGCCGACGACGAAGAACTCGTCCGAGGCGAGGCCCGCCGAGCGGCCGATGTACGACATCAGCAGGATCTGGAAGATCGGCGCGAACACCAGGCTGGGCAGGTAGATCGCGGGCGTCATCCAGTTGAAGAGCGCCCGGTAGCTGATCAGGCCGCCCACCGCGAAGATCCGCACGCCCGTCACGTCAGCGAGAGCGCCGCGCGCCTGCGGGCCGCGCCGAGGACGCGCTCGAGCACGAGCACGCCGACCGCGACGTACGCGCCGCCGAGGGCGAGGCACAGGCCGAGATCGGGCCAGGGAGTGCCGCCGAGCGCGGACTCGCGGATCGCGCTCATCCCCCAGGTCGGCGGCAGCACCCAGGAGATGGGGCGTACCCACCCCGGCAGGAGCGCGAGCGGCACGAGGAAGCCGCCGACCAGCCAGACCGGGTACTCGAAGAGGTTTCCCAGGGCCCAGGCGGCACGGAAGCGGACGAACGAGACCGCGAACAGGAAGCCGACCGCGCCGAACGAGACGACGGTCCCGACGATCGAGATCGCGAATGCGGCGGGGTGCTCGACCGTCAGCTCGATACCGAAGACGAAGCGGCCGAAGAGCAGCGTCGCGACCAGGCAGTAGATCCCGATCGTGCTCATCGCGAGCGTGATCGGGAGCAGGATGAGGGCGAAGTGCGGCGGCGAGGCGACGAGCGCCTCCAGCGTTCCGTGCCACCGCTCTCGCTGCATGGCGCCCCCCGCCGTCGTGCTGGTCGCCGACCACATCCCCATCACCGCGGAGCCGAGCGACGCGTAGAGGAGCGTCTTCGGATCGTCGCCCGCCCGGAACATCAGGAACGCGACGGTCGCGAAGAAGAGCGGCCAGATGACCTGGAAGAGGCCCTCGAAAGGCGAGCGGGAGATCATCTTGAACTGGAAGAACCAGCCGAACGCCAGCAGGCGGAGCGCCCTCATTCCTTGCTGACGAGCGCGACGTACGCGTCCTCGAGCGTGGGCTCGCGCTTCGAGATCCGGCCGACGCTCGCTCCGTCGAGCGTTCCGAGGAGCGGCTGCGTCAGCTCGGCGTCGGGCTTCGTCTGGACGATCAGCATCTGCGCCTGCTCGCGCTCCTCGACGGACACCGACAGGACTCCCGGCAGTGCGCGGACCCGGTCCTGCGTCCCGTCCGGGATCCCGAAGACCTCGACCTCGACGACCGTCCCCTCGGCCACGCCGCGCTTGAGGTCGAGCGGGGTGCCGTGGGCGACGATCTCACCCTTGTTGATGACGGCGATCCGGTCGCAGAGGGCGTCCGCCTCGAACATGTAGTGCGTCGTCAGCAGGACGGTCTTCCCGGCCTCGACGAGCGAGGCGATCGTGGCCCGCAGCTCGCGGGCGCCGACCGGGTCGAGCCCGATCGTCGGCTCGTCGAGGAAGACGACCGGGGGGTCGTGCAACAGCCCGCGGGCGACGTGCAACCGCTGCTTCATCCCCCGCGAGTACCCCTCGGTGCGCTCGTGCTCCCGGCCCTTCAGGCCGACGAGCTCGAGCAGGCTGTCGATTCGCGGCCGCTGCTCCCGCGGCGGCACGCCGTACAGCTCGGCGAAGTAGCGGAGGTTGTCGTAGCCGGAGAGCCGCTCGTACACGCCGCGCTCGCCGCCGAAGACGTAGCCGATCTGCCTCCGCACCTCCCGCGCCTCTTTGACGACGTCGTGCCCGAGCACCCTCGCCGTTCCCGAGGTGGGGATCAGCAGTGTGATCAGCATCTTGATCGTGGTCGTCTTGCCGGCGCCGTTCGGGCCGAGCAGGCCGAAGAGCTCGCCCTTCTCGATCTCGAAGCTGACGCCGCGGACCGCCTCGACGTCGATCCACTTGCGGCGGATGGTCCCGGTGGACGTGCGGTACGTCCGGTGGAGGTCGATCGCCTCGACGACTGCCACGCGGTTGAGCCTAGCTTCCGAACCCTCCGCCGCCGGGCGTCTCGATCCGGAGCACGTTTCCCGGCCCGAGGTCGACGGTCGTCTTCGCCGGCAGCTCCCTGCCGTCGAGGAGGTTCCGGCCGGGCGCGCCGTCGCCGCCGCCCTCGGCGCCCGCGGGCGGGCGGGCCCGGCGCTCGCTGAGGATGGACGCGCGGCAGGCCTCGAGCGCCTCGAGCTCGCGCACGACCCCGTCGCCGCCCCGGTGCAGTCCCGCGCCGCCCGAGCCGAGCCGGAGCGCGTGCCTCCGGACGCGGAGCGGGTAGGCGAGCTCGAGCGCCTCGGCGGGCGTCGTCAGCGTGTTCGACATCGTCACGTGCACGCCCGACGGCCCGTCCGCGTCCGGGCACGCGCCCTGGCCCCCGCCGATCGTCTCGTAGTAGGTGAACCGGTCGTTGCCGAGCGTCAGGTTGTTCATCGTCCCCTGCCCCTGGGCCGGCACGGGGACGGCCCGGCCGAGAGCCCGGAAGAGGACGTCGACGATCCGGCACGAGGTCTCGACGTTCCCGCCCGCGACCGCCGCTCCCGGGCGGGCGTTGACGAGCGAGCCGGGCGGCGCGGACACGTGGACCGGCGCGAACGCTCCGGCCGAGGCGGGCACGTCGGGGTCGGTCAGGCAGCGGACGACGAAGTAGGTCGCCGAGCGCGTCACCGAGGGCGGGCAGTTGAGGTTGCCCGGATGCTGGGGAGCGGTGCCGGCGAAGTCGACCGCGACCTCGTCGCCGGCGATCGTGACCACGGCCCGGAGCTCGAGCTCGCCCTCGGGCGCCTCCAGGACGTCGGCCGCCTCGAACCGGCCGTCCGGCAGGCGGGCGATCCCTGCCCGGACGACGCGCTCGGAGTAGGCGACGAGCTCGTCCATCGCCGCCCTGAGGGGATCGGCGCCGTGGCGGGCGCAGAGCTCGGCGATCCGCTCGTCGGCGAGGCGATGCCCGGCGAGCTGGGCGCGGAAGTCGCCGCGGCGCTCGTCCGGGAGCCGCATCCGGGCGGCGAGTGCGTCGAGCGTCCCGGGCTCGAGGCGGGTCGGCGGGATGACGACGCCTTCCTCCTCGAGCGTCGTGGAGGAGGCGGGCATGCTGCCGGGCTCGACGCCGCCGACGTCGGCGTGGTGCGCCCGGGTGACCGCGAAGCCGACGTCGGTGCGGGAGACGAGCGTGATGTCGGGGAGGTGGGTGCCGCCGGCGAACGGGTCGTTGAGGACGAACACGTCCGTTCGGGAGGGCCGGTGCGCCATGACGGCGGCGACAGCGTCCGGCATCGCACCGAGATGGACGGGGATGTGCTCGGCCTGCGCGACCATCCTGCCGTGCTCGTCGAAGAGCGCGGTCGAGCAGTCGCGGCGCTCCTTGATGTTGGCGGAGAAGGCGGAGCGGATCAGCACCGCGCCCATCTCCTCCGCGACCCCGCGCAGCGCATGGCCGAGAACCTGGAGCCGAATGTTCACGCTTTCGTGAGCCTCCAGCTGCCACCATCCCTAACCCCCACCCACCCAGGGGGCAGCCAGCACGTGGCGCCGTCCAGTTCGACCACGGCCGGGCCGGCGGCGGTCGCTCGAGGCCCGGCCGGCAGGACGAGCGGCGGCCCGGGCCGGACGTCGGCGGTTCGGACCGCCACCAGCTCGAGCGGGCGGTCGCGGTCCGCGTAGCCGTACCGCGCCTCGTGCAGCGCGTGGAATCGCCCGTCCAGATCGGGCCCGAGCGGGACGGACAGCTCGAACGACTGGCCCCGGTAGCGGAGATCGGCCTCGCCCTCGCCCGGAAGGTCGCCCACCTCGCTCAGGGGGCGCACCTCGCTCCGGACGTGGTCGCGCCGCTCGTCGCCGACGGCCAGCCCGACCGCAGAGAGAACGCCCGCCGCCTCCGGCACGAGCACCGTCGAGACGCCGAGCTCGTCGGCGAGCTCGCAGGCGTGCAGCGGCCCGGCGCCGCCGAACGCCACGAGCGCGAGCTCGCGCGGGTCGCGGCCGCGCTCGACCGAGACGAGGCGGAGCGCGCGCAGCATCTCGGCGTTCACGACCTCGACGACGTCGGCGGGGTCCACTCCGCCGAGTGCCTGCTCCGCCGCCTCCGGGTCGAGCTCGAGCCCGTCGGCCAGCCTCGCCGGAAGGCGCCCGAGGAGCAGGTTCGCGTCCGTGACCGTCGGCCGCCGCCCGCCGAGCCCGTAACAGGCGGGCCCGGGGACGGCGCCGGCGCTCTCCGGGCCGACGCGCAGCGCGCCGCCCGCGTCGATCCACGCGATCGACCCGCCTCCGGCCCCGACCGTGTGGACGTCGACGCGCGGCAGCCGGATCGGGAAGCCCGCGATCGAGCGCTCGAGCGAGCGCTCGGCTGCACCGCCCGAGATCAGGCAGACGTCGGTCGAGGTCCCGCCCATGTCGAAGGCGATTGCATCTGCAAACCCCGCGCGCCCGGCGATGCGCTCGGCCCCGACCACGCCGCCGGCAGGACCGGACAGCAACGCCCAGGAGGCGTGCGCGGCCGCCTCCTCCAGCGAGGCGACGCCGCCGGACGAGCGCATGACGAGCGGCTCCGGCAGGCCCGCCCCGCGGCAGCGCCGGCCGAGAGCGCGCAGGTAGCCGGCCAGCCGCGGGCCGAGGTACGCGTCGGCCGCCGTCGTCGACGCCCGCTCGTACTCCCGGAACTCCGGCGAGACCTCGTGCGAGGCGACGACGTGCGCGGAGGGCGCGCGGCGGCGGAGCTCCGCCGCCACCGCCCGCTCGTGCGCCGCGTTGCGAAACGAGAAGAGCAGGCAGACGGCGACCGCTTCGGCGTCGAGGTCCGGCAGGGAGTCGAGGTCGAGCGGCTCGATCACTCCATCCGGCCCGATCCGCTCCCGGACGCCGTGGCAGTCCTCGATCGCGACGAGCGGCTCGGGGTGCGCCTCGCACACCCGGTAGAGGTGGGCCCGGTTCTGCCGTCGGACGTGGAGCAGGTGCTCGAACCCCTCCGTCGCGACGAAGGCCATCCGCGCGCCCTTCCGCTCCAGCAGCGCGTTCGTCGCGACCGTGGTCCCGTGCGTGAAGCGCTCCAGATCGGCCGCGCCGACCGCGGCGGCCGCGGCCAGCACGGACTCTTCCTGCCGCTCGGCCGTTCGGACCTTGGCCGTGCGGAGCTCGCCGTCCGCGACCAGCGCCGCGTCGGTGAACGTCCCGCCCACGTCTACGCCGAGAACAACCATCGCGTCTGCCGCGTTCTAGTGTCGTGGAGATGGCGAGCTCGCTCGAGATCCCGCTCCGCGGCCCGGCCGGCGAGCCGGTCGACCTCTGGCGGACGATCGTCTCGCACGGCGTCGCGTCACTTCCGCCGGCCGAGGTCGACGAGGACGCCCGCGTGATGACCGTGACGGTGCCGGTCGCAGGAGCGAAGCCGCGTACCGTGCGACTCCGCCAGGGCCGGAAGGGCAAGGCGAGGGTCGACGTGCTCGGCCCGCCGCTCGGCTCGCGGGCCCGCGCAGGCGTCGAGACCTCGGTTCGCCGCATCCTGAACCTCGACGAGGACCTGTCGCCGCTCTACGAGGTCGCCGCGACCGACCCGGAGCTGCAGTGGATCGGCATCGGCGCCGGACGGATGGCGCGCGGCGTGACCGTGTTCGAGGACGTCGTCAAGACGATCTGCACCACCAACTGCACGTGGTCGGCCACCGAGCGGATGGTCGGCGCGCTCGTCGGTGAGCTGGGCGAGCCGTCGGCGGGCGGGCACGGGCGGGCCTTCCCGACCGCCGAGGCGATGGCCGCCACGCCGGAGGCGTTCTACCGGGAGGTCGCGAAGGCCGGGTACCGCGGCGCGTACCTCCGCGCGCTCGCCGCATCGGTCGCCGACGGCTCGCTCGACCTCGAGGCCCTCGCGACCGCCGTGCCCGACGAGCTGCACGACGACGAGGTGGAGAAGCAACTGCTCGCGCTCCCCGGCGTCGGCCCGTACGCGGCGGCGCACATCATGATGTTGATCGGGCGCCACTCCCGCCTGATCCTCGACTCGTGGACGCGGCCGACCTACGCCCGTCTCAACGGCGGGCGGAAGGCGAGCGATCGGCAGATCGAGCGCCGTTTTCGCCGCTACGGCCCGTACGCCGGGCTCGCGTTCTGGCTCTACCTCACTCGCGACTGGGTGAAGGAGACGTAAAGCCCGCGGAGAAAGAGGACCGTTTGCCCGCCGGCTGTCGTATCGTTTGTCGGCGTGAAACGCCTGCTCGCCGTCCTGTTCGTCGCAGCCGTCAGCCTCGGAGTCGCGGCGCCCGACGCCGCCCGCAAGCCGATCGTCATCGCTCCGGGCGTGACTGTTGGCGGCGTCCACGTGGGCGGGATGATGTCCGAGGCGGCCAGGACCCGCGTGGAGGCCGCGTTCGGCCGTCCGCTCCGGCTCCAGTTCCGCGACAAGCGCTGGCGGATCAGCCCCCGCTACCTCGGCGCGAGCGCCGGGATCGACCGCGCGGTGGCGGAGGCGCTTCGCGCCGCGCCGCGGGCCCGCGTCAGGCTGGAGGTCGCCGCCGCTCAGCCGCGGATCCGCCGCTACGTCAACCGCCTCGACCGGCTCTTCTCGCGTGACGCCGTGGACTCGGAGGTCGTCGGCGTCGTCGGCGGCCGTCCGAAGTTCACCGAGGCGCAGACGGGATTGTCGGTCGAGCGCGAAGGGATGGCTGCGGCGCTCACTCGCGCGCTGCGCAGCAACAACCGCCGGACGCCGATCGAGCTCATCGTCAGCACCGTCGAGCCGAAGGTGACGCCGGCGAACTACGGCCCGGTCGTGATCATCCACCGTGGCTCGAACAGGCTCTCGCTCTTCGACGGGCCGTCACTCGTCCGCCGGTTCGGCGTCGCGACCGGGAGCTCCGAGTACCCGACCCCGCTCGGCAGCTACAGCATCGCGACCAAGCAGATGAATCCCTGGTGGATCCCGCCGCCGGACTCGGAGTGGGCGAAGGACGCCGAGCCGATCCCACCCGGCCCGGGCAACCCGCTCGGCACCCGCTGGATGGGGCTGACGGCGCCGCTCGTCGGCATCCACGGAACGCCAGACGCCGCCTCGATCGGCTACTCGGCCTCGCACGGCTGCATCCGGATGCGCGTCCCGGAGGCGGAGTGGCTCTTCAGCCGCGTCGAGGTCGGGACGCCGGTGCTGATCGTCCCGGCGTAGATTGCGTCAGTGGCCGATCGTGACGGCCGCGTACGCGATCGGGAACGAGATGACGGCCGCCGTGGCGAGCGCGTAGGCCGCCCATCCGGAGATCCGACCGACTGCGTACGCAAGCACGGCGAAGACGCCTGCGACGCCGAGCGCGATCGAAACGACGAAGACGACCCAGGCGTTGTCCTTGCGGGCGTGGTCCCACCGCGAGTACTCCTGCGGCAGGTAGTAGGTGTCAGGTCCCAGCGTGTAGCTCAACAGCCAGACGACGGCGATCGCGAGCACCAGGGCGGTCGCCAACGACACCGCAGCTCGACTGCGGCTCGCCCTCACAGCAGCCGAGCTTGAATCGACACCGGGGGCACTGCCAGGTCCCGTGCCTCCACTCCATGTACGCGCTGCACCGCCAGCACGCTTCCGGCTCGTTCACCCATCTGAGGTTACGATCCCGCGCGGACAGCCGCTACTATCCCCCGGGCGCGGCGGCGTAGCTCAGTTGGTTAGAGCGTCGGACTCATAACCCGAAGGTCGGTGGTTCGAATCCACCCGCCGCTACCTTCCGCGTAGAGGAAAAGACGAGGAAATGGCAACTGGCGTAAGAGTAGGAATCACGCTCGCCTGCACGGAGTGCAGGCGTCGCAACTATCAGACCGAGAAGTCGAAGCGGAACACCCCGGACCGCTTCGAGGCGCAGAAGTACTGCCGCTGGTGCGGCAGGCACACGACGCATCGGGAGACCAGGTAGCGATGGCCAGGAGCACCCGCCAGCAGCGGCGCCGCAACCGCCAGAAGCAGCAGACGCAGCAGGACGACGGCCAGCAGCAGGGCGTCGCACAGCGAGCGCGCAGCCGCCAGGCCGCTGTCCGGCCGGCAGCGCAGCCGCCGAAGACGCAGACCGGCCGCCGCGGAGGCGGCGGAGGCAGCCGCCGGTTCATCGCCGAGTGCTGGGCCGAGCTGAAGAAGGTCGACTGGCCGAACCAGCGCCAGGTCCTCACCGGCACCGTCGTCGTCATCATCGCCTGCGCGATCGTGGGGACGTACCTCTGGCTTGCCGACCTGGTGTTCCAGCCGTTCGTCGAGAGACTCCTGCTCGGCCGCTAAGGGCGCGATGTTTCGCTGGTATGTGATCAACACCTACTCGGGGCACGAGAACAAGGTCAAGACGAACCTGGAGCACAGGATCGTCTCGATGAACCAGGGACCGCGCTTCCGCCGCGTCGTGGTCCCGACCGAGCAGGTGATCGAGACGAAGGACGGCCAGAAGGTGCAGGCAGAGAAGCGCGTCCTCCCCGGCTACGTCCTCGTGAACATGGACCTGGACGACGACGCCTGGGGCGTGGTGAAGAACACGCCGGGCGTGACGGGGTTCGTAGGCGCCGCCGGCAAGCCGATCCCGCTCTCGCAACCCGAGGTCGACCGGATCCTTCGCACGGGCACCGCGGTAGGCGAGCGCCCGCGCGCCCAAGTGGAGTTCTCGCTCGGCGAGTCGGTGAAGGTAACCTCCGGCCCGCTCTCGGACTTCGACGGCGAGATCGTCGACGTCCAGCCGGACTCCCAGAAGCTCAAGGTGCTCGTGGACATCTTCGAGCGGCAGGTGCCGGTCGAGCTCGGCTTCGATCAGGTGAAGAAGATTGATTGACGCGGGGACGGGATTCATCCTGTCCCCGCCAACAGGTGAAAGATGGCCAAGAAGGTTCTGACACTCATCAAGCTGCAGATCCCGGGCGGGCAGGCGAACCCTGCGCCTCCGGTCGGCCCTGCGCTCGGCCAGCACGGCGTCAACATCATGGAGTTCTGCAAGGCGTTCAACGCGCAGACGCAGCAGGACAACGGCCGCATCATCCCGGTCGAGATCACGGTCTACGAGGACCGCTCCTTCGACTTCATCACGAAGACCCCGCCGGCCGCCGTCCTGATCAAGGAGGCGCTGCGGATCGAGAAGGGCTCGGGCGAGCCGAACCGCGAGAAGGTTGGGCGGCTCACTCGCGACCAGGTCCGCCAGATCGCCGAGACCAAGATGCCCGACCTGAACGCGCGCGACCTCGACGCCGCGTCCGAGATCATCGCCGGCACCGCGCGCTCGATGGGTGTAGAGGTGGGCCCTTAATGACGGCCCCCTCCCGCACGGTCCGCACTGCCTGGGGTGCGCAGGCCCGTGCCTGGCGGCGTCCTCAGTCGCGCCCGTACCTTCCAGGTACGAACGCTCCCTGCGTCCTTGCCAGCCACGCCCCTGCGCAGCCAGTCAGCACGGCCCGCACGGGAGGTGACCGTCCGTGACCCAGCACGGCAAGCACTACCGGAACGCGCGCGCGGAGATCGACCGCGAGGAGGTCTACAGCCCCGCGCAGGCGATCCGGATGCTGAAGAGCTGGCCCGAGCGCAAGTTCGACGAGACCGTCGAGGTGCACTTCAACCTCGGCCTCAACGTGCGCCACGCCGACCAGCAGCTCCGCGGGACGCTGATGCTTCCGCACGGCACCGGCCGCGAGACGCGCGTCGCCGTCTTCGCCGAGGGCGAGAAGGCGAAGGAGGCGCAAGACGCGGGTGCCGACGTCGTCGGCAGCGCCGACCTCGCGAAGCAGATCGAGGAGGGCTTCGACGACTTCGACGTCGCGATCGCGACGCCGGACCAGATGGGCAACGTCGGCAAGCTCGGCCGCATCCTCGGGCCGCGGGGCAAGATGCCGAACCCGAAGACCGGCACGGTCACGTTCGACATCGGCAAGGCGGTCTCCGACGCGAAGGCCGGCAAGCTCGAGTACCGCACCGACCGCGGCGCCAACGTCCATGTCCCGATCGGGAAGCGCAGCTTCGACGAGAGGACGCTGCTCGAGAACTACGCCGCTCTGATCGAGGAGATCAACCGGGCGAAGCCGTCGGCCGCCAAGGGCCGCTACATTCGCCGCATCACGCTGACGAGCACGATGGGCCCCGGGATCCACGTCGATCCCGCCCGGACCAGGGACATCGTCGAAGAGCTGGAGGAGTCGCAGGCAGAGCCTGTTACCGCGTAGAGAAACGCCCGTCGCCGGAGACAGTTGGCAGCCGCTTCGTGCGGCAGAAGTCCAGCCGAGGCGCGGCCGAGAGAAGTGGCACTCACCTGCCTCTGCTCGGGCCCGCCTGACCGGCGGGCCTGATTCGTTCGAGGAGGTGATTCGATGCTGAAAGCTGACAAGGAACGCCTGGTCGCCGAGCTCACCGAGCGGCTGAAGACCACGCAGACGCTGATCGTCGCAGACTACCGCGGCTTGACGGTCACGGACATCGACAAGCTGCGCGGCGAGCTGCTCGAGCACGGCGCCCGCTTCCAGATCGTGAAGAACACGCTCACCCGCCGGGCGGCCGAGGAGGCCGGGGCGGACGCGCTGCTCACGCTGCTGGACGGGCCGACCGCGATCGCGTTCCTCGAGACGGACGGCGATCCCGTCGCCGTCGCGAAGGCGCTGAGCAACGCGGCCCGCGAGACGAGGATCCTGCAGATCCGCGGCGGGATCCTCGACGGGACGACGATCGGCGAGGACGAGGTGAAGAACCTCGCGACCCTGCCGCCCGCCGAGGTGCTGCGGGCGCAGCTCGTCGGCGCCGTCAGCGGCCCGCTGATGACGGTCGTCGGGCTGTTCACGGCGCCGCTGCGCGATCTCGTGAACGTGATCGACGCCCGGATCAAGCAGCTCGAGGAGCAGGGCGAGACCGCGCCCGAGCCACAGGCGGCCGCCGAGGAGGTACCGGCCGAGGAGCCGGCCGTCGAAGAGGCACCGGCCGAGGAAGCGACGCCAGAGGCGCCTGCGGCAGAAGCCGAGGAGCCTCAGCAGGCGGAGGCAGAGACCGAACACACCGAAGAGACCACCGAGGAAGCACAGGAGGAATAGGCATGGCGAAGACAGACACCGACAAGGTCGTCGAGCAGCTGGGCGGGATGACCGTCCTCGAGCTCGTCGAGCTGAAGAACAAGCTGGAGGAGGAGTGGGGCGTCACTGCCGCGGCTCCGGTCGCAGTCGCCGCTCCGGGCGCCGCCGCGCCGGGGGCCGGGGACGGCGCCGCCGCCGAGGAGAAGACGGACTTCGACGTGATCCTGTCGAGCGCCGGCGGCCAGAAGATCCAGGTGATCAAGGTCGTCCGCGCCCTCACGGGCCTCGGCCTCAAGGAGGCGAAGGACCTCGTCGACGGGGCACCCAACCCGGTCAAGGAGGGCGTGCCCCAGGAGGAGGCCGACTCGGTCAAGGCGCAGCTCGAAGAGGCCGGCGCCACCGTCGAGATCAAGTAGCACGACGGCTCGAAGGCGCGTCGCCCCGGCGGCGCGCCTTCGGCCGTAAAGATCCTGTAAGGGTTGTCCGCCGTCACCCGTTCAAGGCTGGGAATCGAGGGGAACGGCGCCGAAGAGAGAGGCCATGCGATTCCGTCTCTCACTCCTCATGGTGCTCGTCGCGGCGCTGGCCCTCTCGGCCGTCGCGGTTGCGGGCAACGGCGATCCCGGCACGCCCGAGAACCGCGGGCAGGCCGAGCAGACCCGGAAGAACAAGCCGGGCACCTGCCACAAGCGGCGGGCCGTCCTCCTCCACGGAACCTTCCTGGAGGCCGGCACCGACTCCTTCAAGATGAACGTCCGCAGGGCGAACCGGCACGGCCGGGCCCTCAAGGGCGAGCAGACCGTCATGGTCGACGACAAGACGCGGATCAAGCGGCGCGGCAAGAAGGGCAAGGCCGCTCTCTCCGATCTCGTCAAGGACGACAGGCTTCACGTCCTCGCCCGCTGCAAGCCGGGCGAGACTGCGGGCAGCTTCACCTTGCTCGCGCGCCTCGTGCTGGCCCGCCCGGCGAAGCCGGCCGAGCCCGCACCCCAGCCCAGCCAATAGCGAGGAGCCAACGAGGGGCCGGACCGCCGGCCCCTCGTTCTTCGTGGGCCGCCTACATCTGAGCTAGTGCGCCTGCCAGGCCGAGCCGTCGCACACGTAGAGCGTGTTCGACCCGGCCGCGTATGTCATCCGTCCCGTCTCCGCCGCGGCGTCGCAGCTCGAGCGCGTCCTTCCCGCGATCGGGTTCCGCCGGTGCACCGCGGTGAGCACCAGCGAGAAGGCCGCCGCAGAGGCCATGACGGCGAGCGACCTCATTGTTTCTTCCCTTCAAGTTGGAAACTAACGGCCCGTGAATCTTCGCACTTTGCGAAGAAAAGTCCAGAGCCGAGCCGCGCTCACCGCTGCTACACTGTGCCCACTGCGCCAAGGGCAGACCCGCCCTTGCGCAGGCTTGTCCTGTTTCGGTATGCTGGCCGGTTCCGGCCGTCGACCGTCCGCCTGCAGTTCCACTTCACCTCAAGCCGTTTTCAAGGGAGGCTTCATAGTTGAGTAGAGGGGTTGTTGCGCCTCGCCCGCGCAGAAGTTTTTCGCGCCTGAAGCACGTTCTCGACCTCCCCAACCTGATCGACATCCAGAAGGCCTCCTTTCGGTGGTTCATGGACGAAGGTCTTCGGGAGACAATCGACGACATCTCGCCCATCGAGGACTACACCGGCACGCTCGCGGTGGAGTTCGGGGAGTACAAGTTCGGCGACCCGCCGTTCTCGATCCAGGAGTGCCGTGAGAAGGACCTGACCTACCAGGTCCCGCTCTCGATGACGGTCCGCTTCGTCAACAAGGAGACGGGCGAGATCCGCGAGCAGACGGTCTTCATGGGGGACTTCCCGATGATGACCGAGTCCGGGACGTTCATCATCAACGGCACCGAGCGCGTGATCGTGACGCAGCTCGTCCGCAGCCCGGGCGCCTACCTGATGGAGCCCAAGGACGCGACCAAGCAGGTCTTCACCGCGAACCTGATGCCGTCGCGGGGCTCCTGGCTCGAGCTCGAGATCGACAAGAAGGGCATCGTCTACGCCCGCATCGACCGGAAGCGCAAGCTCCCGATCACGACGCTCCTCCGCGCGCTGCCGGCGCAGGACCCGAACACCGGCTTCGAGCTCGACACGAGCACGAACGAGGCGCTCCTCAAGCTCTTCGACAACTCGATGTTCATCCAGCTCACGCTGGAGAAGGACACGACCGAGAGCGAGGAGCAGGCCCTCGTCGAGGTCTTCAAGAAGCAGCGGCCGGGCGAGCCGCCGACGGTGGAGAACGCCCGCAACCTGCTCAACTCGCTCTTCTTCGACCCGAAGCGTTACGACCTGACCAAGGTCGGCCGGTACAAGCTGAACCAGCGCCTCGAGGTAGACGTTCCGGACGACATCCGCGTCCTCACGACGCAGGACATCCTCTCGCTGGTCCGCAGGCTCGTGAACCTGCCGACGACGCTCGGCGTCCCGGAGGACTCGAAGGACTTCGCCGCCGACGCGATCACGCTCTCGCGTGAGCCGCTCCGCGGCGAGCTCGACGAGTACGAGCACTTCGGCAACCGCCGGCTGCGCACCGTCGGGGAGCTGATCCAGGAGGCGTTCCGCGTCGGGCTCTACCGGATGGAGCGCGTCGTCCGCGAGCGGATGACGACGGAGGACGTCGACACGATCACCCCGCAGACGATCATCAACATCCGTCCGGTCGTCGCCGCGCTGAAGGAGTTCTTCGGCTCCTCGCAGCTGTCGCAGTTCATGGACCAGACGAACTCGCTCGCCGGGCTCACGCACCGGCGCCGCCTCTCGGCGCTGGGTGCCGGCGGCCTCACGCGCGAGCGTGCGCCGATCGAGGTGCGCGACGTGCACCCGACGCACTACGGTCGCATGTGCCCGATCGAGACGCCGGAAGGCCCGAACATCGGCCTGATGGGCTCGCTCGCCTCGTTCGCGACCGTCTCCGAGTTCGGCTTCATCCAGACGCCGTACCGGAAGGTGGCGAACGGGAAGGTCACCGACGAGATCGTCTACCTGGACGCCGCCGAGGAGGCGCAGTACACGATCGCCCAGGCCTCGGAGCGGGTCGACGAGAAGACCGGCAAGTTCCTCCACGACCAGGTGCTCTGCCGGTCGAAGGAGGGCGAGGCCGTGATGGCCTCGCCGAAGGACATCGAGTACATGGACGTCGCCCCGGCACAGATCGTCTCGGTCGCGACCGCCCTGATCCCGTTCCTCGAGCACAACGACGCGAACCGCGCGCTCATGGGCGCGAACATGCAGCGGCAGGCCGTGCCGCTGATGATCACCGAGCCGCCGCTCGTCGGCACCGGCCTCGAGTATCGCGCCGCGGTGGACACGGGCGACGTCGTCGTCGCCCAGAGCCCCGGCAACGTCGTCGACGTCGACGCGGAGAAGATCGTCGTCGAGACGAAGGACGGCAAGGACACGTACGACCTGACGAAGTTCATGCGCTCGAACCAGGGCACGCTGATGCACCAGCGCCCGATCGTCGGCCTCGGCGAGAAGGTGAAGGCGGAGCAGGTGCTTGCCGACGGCAGCTCGACCTCGTTCGGCGAGCTCGCGCTCGGCAAGAACCTCCTCGTCGCGTTCATGCCGTTCGAGGGCTACAACTTCGAGGACGCGATCGTCATCTCCGAGCGGCTCGTGAAGGACGACGTGCTCTCGTCGATCCACATCCACGAGTACGAGATCGACGCCCGCTCGACGAAGCTGGGCGACGAGGAGATCACGCGCGACATCCCCAACCGCTCCGAGGAGTCCCTCAAGGACCTCGACGAGCGCGGCGTCGTGCGCATCGGCGCCGAGGTCGGCTCCGGCGACCTGCTCGTCGGCAAGGTGACGCCGAAGGGCGAGACCGAGCTGACCGCGGAGGAGAAGCTGATCCGCGCGATCTTCAAGGAGAAGGCGCGCGAGGTCCGCGACACCTCGCTCAAGGTCCCGCACGGCGAAGGCGGCAAGGTCATCGACGTCAAGACGTTCGCGCGCGACGCCGGCGACGACCTCCCGCCCGGCGTGAACGAGCTCGTCCGCGTCTACGTCGCCAAGAAGCGCAAGATTGCAGAGGGCGACAAGCTCGCCGGCCGGCACGGGAACAAGGGCGTGATCGCGAAGATCGTCGCCGAGGAGGACATGCCGTTCCTCGAGGACGGCACGCCCGTCGACGTCGTCCTCAACCCGCTGGGCGTCCCGAGCCGGATGAACATCGGCCAGATCCTCGAGACGCACCTCGGCTGGGCGGCAGCTCAGGGGGTGTTCAACGAGGACGGCGAGCAGAACGGCCCGACGCCGGTCGCGACGGCGGTGTTCGACGGCGCCACGCCGGAGGACGTCGACGACGCGCTCGTCGAGTGGACGAAGCAGAACCCGGACTCGCCGATCAAGTTCGTGGTCGACGAGAAGCGCCCGAAGGGCCGGCGCTGCTCCGGGAAGCTGCGCCTCTTCAGCGGCAAGAGCGGCGAGCCGTACGAGAGCAAGATCACCGTCGGCTACATGTACATCCTGAAGCTGCTCCACCTCGTGGACGACAAGATCCACGCGCGGAGCACCGGCCCGTACTCGCTCGTCACCCAGCAGCCGCTGGGCGGCAAGGCGCAGTTCGGCGGCCAGCGCTTCGGCGAGATGGAGGTGTGGGCGCTCGAGGCCTACGGCGCCGCGTACACGCTCCAGGAGATGCTCACGATCAAGTCCGACGACACGGTCGGGCGGGTCAAGGCCTACGAGGCGATCGTCAAGGGCGAGAACATCGCCGAGCCGTCGATCCCCGAGTCCTTCAAGGTGCTGCTGAAGGAGATGCAGTCGCTCGCGCTCGACGTGGACGTCCTCTCGGAGGAGGGCGCCGAGGTCGAGGTGCGCGAGGAGGAGGACGAGCTGCTCCGCGCCGCCGAGGAGCTGGGCATCGACCTCTCGCCGGGCTCGCTCAGGGCCGCGGCGCGCGAGCCGACCGCCGAGGAGACCGAGGAGGGCCAGGAGCGCGTCGACCAGGACGGCGAGCTGGCGCTGCCGGCCGACGAGGTGCTGGTCGACGTCGCGGACCCGAATCTGGCGCCGGACGAGGCCGCCGCCGAGGAGGCGCAGGACCAGGCCGGGCCGCTGGCAGAAGAAGTCGAGCTAGAGGAATAAGGCCTACGGCCCTTTGAATGATCCAGTCGAGAACAGAAACGCCATAGAGGGAGCGCTTTGATCGATATCAACGAATTCGACGCCATCCGGATCGGGCTCGCCTCGAGCAAGCAGATCCGCGACTGGTCCTCGGGCGAGGTCACGAAGCCCGAGACGATCAACTACCGCACGCTCAAGCCGGAGCGCGACGGCCTCTTCTGCGAGCGCATCTTCGGTCCCACGAAGGACTGGGAGTGCTACTGCGGCAAGTACAAGCGCGTCCGCTACAAGGGGATCATCTGCGAGCGCTGCGGCGTGGAGGTCACGCGCCAGAAGGTGCGCCGCGAGCGCATGGGCCACATCGACCTGGCCGCGCCGGTCTCGCACATCTGGTTCTTCAAGGGCGTGCCGAGCCGGATCGGCTATCTGCTCGACATCGCCCCGCGCGAGCTCGAGAAGGTCCTCTACTTCGCGGCCTCCATCGTCACCACGGTGGACAACGACGCGCGGCAAAAGGACCTGAACGACCTCGAGGACAAGGTCACGGCGGAGTACGAGCGGATCGACGTCGATCGCGAGGAGGCGCTCGCCGCCCTCGAGGACCGGCTGAAGCGGCGCCGCGAGTTCTTCACGAAGGGCAAGGAGCGGAACTTCGACGAGGACGACGAGTTCTGGGTCCGCGGCCTGAACAACTGGGCCGAGGAGCAGGGGATCCCGACGCTCGAGGATTCCCGCGAGCTCGTCGGCGGCATGTTCGTCGACGTCGCGAACCAGATCACGACCGAGGACGGCAAGAAGATCCGCGAGCTCGTCCGCAGCTCGGCGATCCGCGAGGACCGCCGGCTGTCCAACCGCGAGCTCGAGCAGGTCGCGACTGCCGCGATCCAGATCGAGGAGGCTCTCCGCAAGCTTTTCAAGGACGCCGGCAAGGCGACCGGCTCGAAGAAGGGCGCGATCACGAAGCACATCAAGAAGATCGAGGAGGCGCTGCTCACGGGCGGCGAGCTCGAGGGTGACGACGCGGAGCTCGCCTCCGGCGTCGACCCGAAGAACCTCGAGAAGGCGCGCGAGCTCGGCAACGGGCTGCTGCGCGAGCTGCTCGAGGCGCTGCCGGAGCTCTCCTCGCCGGACGAGATCCGCGAGAAGGCGAACGACCTCTGCCTGCGGACCGACGGCAAGATCCAGAAGGAGGACCTCGACGCGCTCGTCCAGTGGGCACTGAAGGTGCGCGAGATGTACCTCGACATCGAGTCGCGGCGGCAGGATGCCCGCGACGCGGCCGAGGACTCGAAGCGCCGCCTGCAGGAGACCTGGGACACCTTCCGGGAGCTCGCCCCGAAGCAGATCGTCAACGACGAGCAGATCTTCCGCGAGCTCAAGGACCGGTTCGGCTCGCCCTACGGCTTCGGCCAGTACTTCACGGGCGGCATGGGCGCCGAGGCGATCCGCGACCTGCTCAAGGACCTCGACCTCGACGCCGAGGCCGCGTCCCTGCGCGAGACGATCAAGACGTCCAAGGGGCAGAAGCAGCAGCGCGCGATCAAGCGGCTGAAGGTCGTCAACGCGTTCATCAAGTCCGACAACCGGCCCGAGTGGATGATCCTCGAGGCGGTCCCGGTGATCCCGCCGGAGCTCCGCCCGATGGTCCAGCTCGACGGCGGCCGGTTTGCGACCAGCGACCTGAACGACCTCTACCGCCGCGTCATCAACCGGAACAACCGGCTGAAGCGGCTGCTCGACCTCGGGGCCCCCGAGATCATCGTCAACAACGAGAAGCGCATGCTGCAGGAGGCCGTCGACGCCCTCTTCGACAACGGGCGCCGCGGCCGCGCGGTCACCGGCCCGGGCAACCGGCCGCTGAAGTCGCTCTCCGACATGCTCAAGGGCAAGCAGGGCCGCTTCCGGCAGAACCTGCTCGGGAAGCGCGTCGACTACTCCGGCCGCTCGGTGATCGTCGCCGGGCCGTACCTCAAGCTCCACCAGTGCGGGCTGCCGAAGCTGATGGCGCTCGAGCTCTTCAAGCCGTTCATCATGAGCCGGCTCGTCGAGCGGAAGGCCGTCCAGAACATCAAGGCGGCGAAGAAGTACGTCGACTCGATGACGCCCGAGGTGTGGGACGTGCTCGAGGAGGTCATCGCCGAGCATCCGGTGCTGCTGAACCGCGCGCCGACGCTCCACCGCCTGGGCATCCAGGCGTTCGAGCCCGTGCTCGTCGAGGGCAAGGCGATCCAGGTCCACCCGCTCGTCTGCCACGCGTTCAACGCGGACTTCGACGGCGACCAGATGGCCGTCCACCTGCCGCTGTCGGCGGAGGCGCAGGCCGAGGCTCGGATCCTGATGCTGTCGGCGAACAACGTGCTCTCACCCGCGAGCGGACGCCCGCTGGCGACGCCGACGCAGGACATGGTCCTCGGCGGCTACTTCCTCACCTACTCCGAGCACGACCTGGCGGACACGACGTCGGAGGCGCTCGCGAAGAAGCTCGGCGTCGACGGCATCAAGCGCTTCCAGTCGGAGGAGGAGGTCGAGTACTCGCTCGAGGCGGGCCAGATCAAGCTCCAGGACCCGATCGAGTACCGGGGCGAGGGCGCCGAGGAGATCATCCTGACCACGGCGGGCCGCGTGATCTTCACCCTCGAGGTCCGGCGTGCCCTCGCCGAGGCGCTCGAGGACGGCGAGGACGAGCTGGCTGACTTCCCGTTCGTCAACCGCACTCTCTCGAAGAAGGAGATGGACGACTTCATCTCCGAGCTCGCCGCCCGCTACGGGCCGCACCTGATCGCAGGCGTGCTCGACACGATCAAGTCGCTCGGCTTCAAGCACGCGACGCAGGCGGGAGTCACGGTGTCGAAGAACGACATCGTCATCCCGCCCGACAAGGAGTCGATCCTCGCCGCCTACGAGGAGCGCGTCGGCGTCGTCGAGCAGCAGTACGAGCGCGGCCTCATCACCGAGGAGGAGCGCAAGGAGTCGATCATCGACATCTGGACGGAGGCGACGGACGCCGTGGCGGACGCCATGGAGGCCAACCTCCACAAGCTCAACCCGATCTACATGATGGCCAACTCCGGAGCCCGCGGATCGTTCAAGCAGATCCGTCAGCTCGCCGGCATGCGCGGCCTGATGGCGAATCCGAAGGGCGAGATCATCGAGCGCCCGATCCAGGCGAACTTCATGGAGGGCCTGTCGGTGCTCGAGTACTTCATCTCGACCCACGGCGCCCGCAAGGGCCTCGCCGACACGGCGCTCCGCACGGCCGACTCGGGTTACCTGACGCGGCGTCTCGTCGACGTCGCTCAGGACGTGATCATCCGCGAGGAGGACTGCAAGACCAAGGAGGGCATCGAGCTGCCGCTCTTCGCCGAGGGCCTGCCCAACAAGGCGCTGCTCGGCCGGGTCGTCCTCGAGGAGGTGCACAAGCCGCTGGCCAGCGGCAAGCCCGGCAAGACCGTGCTCGCCGAGAAGGGGGCGCTCGTGACCATGCCGCTCCTGCTGGAGATCGCGGAGCAGCTGGGCGAGGCCGCCGAGGAGGCGACTCTGCCGGTCCGCTCGGTGCTGAAGTGCCGCAGCGAGTTCGGCGTGTGCCGCCGCTGCTACGGCATCTTCCTCGCCACGGGCGGCCTTGCCGAGATCGGCGACGCGGTCGGCATCATCGCGGCGCAGTCGATCGGCGAGCCCGGCACGCAGCTGACGATGCGGACGTTCCACACCGGCGGCGTCGCCGGCGCGGACATCACGCACGGCCTCCCGCGTGTCGTCGAGATCTTCGAGGCCCGGAGCCCGAAGGGCGCGGCGAAGCTCGCCGAGGTCGGCGGCCGCGCCGAGATCGAGCAGACGGAGCGCGGGCCGAAGGTGCTGATCCACACGCCCGACGGCGAAGAGCCGACCTCGTACCAGCTCCCGCGGCGGACGCGGCTGCTGGTCGAGAACGGCCAGGAGATCGAGCCGGGCGACGCCCTCCACGAGGGCTCGCGGACGCCGGCCGACCTGCTCCGGCTGAAGGGCTCGACGGCGACGGAGCTCTACCTCGTCTCCGAGGTGCAGCGCGTCTACAAGTCGCAGGGCGTCGAGATCCACGACAAGCACATCGAGCTGATCGTCCGGCAGATGCTGAAGAAGGTGAAGGTCGACACCCCGGGTGACACCGAGCTGCTGCCCGGGCAGCTCGTGGACAAGGTCGTCCTCGAGCGCGAGAACGCCCGCGTCAAGAAGGAGAAGGGCGAGCAGGCGACTTTCGAGCCGCTGATCCTTGGGATCACGAAGGCGTCGCTGGCGACGGAGTCGTTCCTCTCGGCCGCCTCCTTCCAGGAGACGACGAAGGTGCTCACGGACGCGGCGATCGAAGGCAAGGTCGACCAGCTGCTCGGCCTGAAGGAGAACGTGATCATCGGGAAGCTGATCCCGGCGGCCACCGGCCTCAAGCAGTACCGCTCGGTCGAGATCAAGCCGTCCGAGAAGGTGCCGCTGTCGGCCTACCGCCGGCCCGAGTCGGAGGAGCAGCTGCTCGCGGCGCTGCAGGAGATCGGCGCCGACGGCGGCGACGGCGCGAGCCTCGCCGACCTCGGGCTCGACTTCGGCGGCGCGATCGAGCCGGACGGCGACCCGAGCAAGCACGAGTCCGGCGAGGCGACCGAGATCCCGGAGATCAAGTCACCGCTCGACGAGGACGCCGGCTAAAGCCGGCGCCCTCGTCCTCGTTCTCGGAAAAAGTCTCACGACTTTCTCCGACCGTATGAAGCCATGGCCCGCCTCCGGCGGGCCGTGGCATAGCTGCGCTCGGAACTTCCTTCTCCAGACGCCGCTCTTGACGAACCGGCAAAGCCGGTTCGTCGGCAATTCGCCGCTGAACGGGCTTTGCCCGTTCAGCCTGGAACGCTGTCCGAAGCGACGCATCTCACCGAGAGACCGCCGCCGCGCGACGGCGAAGCCGTCGCCCGGCTTCATACGGTGGCCGAAAGTCGTGAGACTTTCGGCCAGACGCTAGGCGGTGCCGCCCGTCGCGTCAGCGTCGGGCGCCGCCGCCGCAGCGACGACGTCGGCCTTCCCGTTCTCCTTTGCCTGGTACAGCGCGTCGTCGGCGCGCTTGAAGAAGGTCGCGCCGTCGTCCTCCGGACGGAGGTCGGCCGCGCCCGCCGAGAGGCCGAGGCGTGGGATGTCGCCGATCGGACGCGATGCGACCGCCTGCTGCATCCGGCGGGAGAGCTGCTCGGCGTCGGCCAGCGTCGACTCCGGGAGGATGATCCCGAACTCGTCCCCGCCGACGCGGCAAGCGATGTCCGCGGACCGCACGACCGACCGCACGCGCTCGGCGACCTCCGCGAGCACGGCGTCGCCGGCGAGGTGGCCGATCCGGTCGTTGATCGCCTTGAAATCGTCGAGGTCGAAGACGACGAGCGCGAGCCGGCGGCCGTAGCGGTGGGCGCGCGCGACCTCCCGTCCGAGCGTCTCGTGGAAGTACCGCCGGTTGTGGAGGCCGGTCAGGGCGTCGAGGTCGGCGAGCTGCTTCGCCTCGCGGAAGCGCCGGGCGTTGTCGATCGCGGGGCCGGCGCGCTCGGCGAGGTCCTCGAGCGTCTCGCGGTCGCCGTCCGCGAACGAGTGCGCCGCCGAGCGGCTGAAGACGGACAGGAAGCCGACCGGCCCCGTCTCGCCGGGGATGGGGACCGCGAGGCCGTGCCGGATCAGCTCACCGTCGTCGATGTCGGCGCCGGTCGGGTACTCGTAGGAGATCTTCAGCGACCGTGCCTCGCGGCCGTCGGGCGGGCCCGCCACCGCCTGGCGCTCGGCCTCCTCCGCGGACAGCCCGACCGTCGCGACGATCGGCTTCTCGCCGGGAGGCCCGGGCACCAGCACGAGCGCGGCGTCGACGCCGCGGATTGCACCGGCCGTCTCCAGGACTCTCGTCAGCACCTCGTCGAGGTCGATCGAGCCGCCCAGCTCGCCGAGGATCCGGCCACGGCGCTCGTCGTCAGCCGTCCGGTCCATGGCCGAGCGGAGCTCCTCGAGCATCCCGTCCATCCGGCTCGTCAGCTCCTGCACGGCCCGGGTGACGCGCCGATCCGCCGCCCGCCGCTCGCGCAGGAGCACGGCGAGGAACACGAGCGCGAGCACGGCGAGGACGCCCCCGAAGATGGCCCAGTCGAGGGCGTCGCTCACAGGCCCACGCCCGATCTCCTCCGTCTTCCTCTTTCCATCCCTCTCCAGGCCGCCGCAGTGGTGCCCGACCCCGGCTCCCGGCCCAGGCTCACTGTAGTTTCCTTTTCGCGATCACGCTATGGGTTCAAATGCGGAAACTCCCCGTCCGGCCAGGGAGTTTTCGGCCATTTCAAGCGTTTGACGGTCTATCCCGGCTTCGCTACCATGCTGCGGCTCGGTTGGCAGGGCGGCATGCCCGGCCAACCTTTGTCCTGTCAGGAAGTCCTCGAAGGGAGTCAGTGCCCACCGTCAATCAGCTTGTGCGCAAGGGTCGGGTCAAGCCCAAGTCCAAGACCAAGACCCCTGCCCTCCGCGGCGCGCCGCAGAAGCGGGGCGTGTGCACGCGCGTGTACACGACCACGCCGAAGAAGCCGAACTCGGCTCTGCGCAAGGTTGCCCGCGTGCGGCTGACGAACGGGATGGAGGTCACGACCTACATCCCCGGCGAGGGCCACAACCTCCAGGAGCACTCCGTCGTGCTGATCCGCGGCGGCCGCGTGAAGGACCTGCCGGGCATCCGGTACAAGGTCATCCGCGCGGCGCTGGACACCGCCGGCGTGTCCGACCGCAAGCAGGCGCGCTCGAAGTACGGCGCCAAGAAGGGGTCTTAATGGCGGCCTCCCCCCACACATCTCGCGTCCTCCGGCGCGCTGCAAAGCGCCGCCTCGCGGCGTCCTCAGTCGCGTTCGTAGCCTCCGGCTACGAACGCTCCCTGCGTCCTTGCGACGCGGGCTTTTCGCGGCCGGAGAACACGATCTGCGCGGAGGGCGACCTCTAATGCCGCGCCGTGCGGAGATCCAGGTCCGCGAGCTCTCCGCGGACCCCGTGTACAGCTCGCGCCTCGTCAGCCAGCTGATCAACAAGGTCATGCTCGACGGCAAGAAGAGCACGGCCGAGAAGATCGTCTACGACGCGCTGGCGATCGCCTCCGAGCGGTCCGGCAAGCAGCCCGTCGAGGTGCTCGAGCAGGCCGTCAAGTCGGTCACGCCCGTGCTGGAGACCCGTTCGCGCCGCGTCGGCGGCGCCAACTACCAGGTGCCCGTCGAGGTGCCGGCGCGCCGCGCCCGCACGCTCGCGATCCGCTGGCTCGTGACGTTCTCCCGCGACCGCCGCGAGAAGGGCATGGCCGCGAAGCTCGCCGGCGAGCTGCTCGACGCGATCGAGCAGCAGGGCGGCGCGTTCAAGCGCAAGGACGACCTCTACCGGATGGCGCAGGCCAACAAGGCCTTCGCCCACTACAGGTGGTAAGCACCATGGCGACCCCTGCGACGAAGGCTCCCGCCACCCTCGAGAAGGTCCGGAACATCGGGATCATGGCCCACATCGACGCGGGCAAGACCACGACGACCGAGCGGATCCTCTACTACACCGGCCGCACCCACAAGATGGGCGAGGT
>DASSSO010000029.1:0-26095 GCA_035776735.1 Gaiellaceae bacterium
GCGCTGGATCGCGGTCGAGAGCATCAGCGCGCTCATCCCGGCCCGCGCAGTGGCGTTGTCGTTGATGTCCACGAACGACGCGCCGCCCGCCTCGAGCGCCGCCGCGATCTCGAGCATCCCGCGGTGGTTGCCGCCGAGCGGCGGGTCGAGCTGAACGGACGTGACCCACCTCCCCTCGCGGAGCATCTCCGCGAGCCTCGTCTCCTCGGCCTGCTCGACGACCGAGAGCTTCACCTCCCGCTCGCTGAAGACCAGCGGCGCCGAGGCCGCCCGCTCCGACTGGACGGCTGCTGCGATCGCGCTGATCTCGCCCGGCGTCGTACCGCAGCAGCCGCCGATGATCTTCGCGCCGAGGTCGCGCGCGTGCGCGGCGAAATCGGCGAAGTACTCGGGCGTCGCGTGAGGGAAGACGACCCGGCTTCCCGCCATGCTCGCGAGGCCGATGTTCGGCATGGCGGCGAGCGCGAGGTCGCCGTTCGCGTCGTGCATCTCGTTGAGGGCCGTCAGCGCGGCGTGGATGCCGGCGCCGTGGTTGGCGCCGATCGCCGCCAGCCCTGCGCTCGCGAGTCCCTCCACGGCCTGCTTCGCCGTCACGCCGCCGAGCGTCTCGCCCTGCTCGTCGAAGGTCATCAGCGCGACGATCGGGAGCGACGCAACCTCCCGAACCGCCTCGATCGCGATCAGGAGCTCCTCGAGCTCGTAGAAGGTCTCGACGACGAAGAGGTCGACGCCGCGTGCGTGCTGGGCGTCCGCCTGCTCGGAGAAGATGCGGCGGCGGTACTCGGGCGTGACGTCGGCGAGCTCGCCGAGCGGGCCGATCGAGCCGCCGATGTAGACGTCGCGTCCGGCGATCTCGCGGGCCTCGCGCGCCAGCTTCACGGCCGTGCTGTTGATCCGCTCGACCTCGTCCTCGAGGAAGTGCGCGGCCAGCTTGCGGCGGTTCGCGCCGAAGGTGTTCGTCTCGATCAGGTCCGCGCCCGCGCGGATGAAGCTGACGTGAAGCGAGACCACCGTTTCGGGTGACCGCAGGTTCGCCTCCTCGGGGACGCGCAGGCGCGGAGCAGCGCCGCTGATCAGCGTCCCCATCCCGCCGTCGGCGACGACGATGGGGCCGTTTTGCAGGCGTTTTTCGAACGGCGTCAGCACTCAGCCCACTCTACGCGGATCCGCCCGGGTCGGTCATCCAGCGGAAGTTGGTGAAGCGCCGTAGTCAACCGCCAAAGGGTGATGGATCAACCGACCCCGGCCAAGCAAAGTGCGCCTGTAACCGATGCGGGCCCGATGCGGCGGGGCCCAGTCGGATCAGACCGAGAGGGCCCGATGCGGCGGGGCCTATCGGACGAGCGGGGCCCGTTGCGGCGGGGCCCACTCGAGACTCAAGCGGCTCTCTACTCGAGAGAATCAGGCGGGGCCGGGCGGCGGCCCCGCCTGACTATGTCGTTGCGCTTTCGCGCAACTCATTTCGGCGGAAGTCTCACGACTTCCGCCGACCGTACTGAGCCGGGCGCCGCGGGCGCGGCGCGCGGCCCACGAGCCGCTGCTGATCCCTGTTCCCCAGCACGGCCCTGAGCGGAACGGGCAAAGCCCGTTCCGCGGCTTCACCACACTCATGGGTTCAACCGCATGTGCCGATAAGTGCTTCGACTCCTCCGCGGGGAACTAACGGCAACTAGCGCTCTGCGGCGGGTCTTGCGGCGCGCTCCGTGCGCGCCGCTTCTCTTCTCAGTGGAGCACGCGGCCTTCCATGCCGCCTGCGACGACGACCACCTGGCCGGTGACGTGGCCGGAGAGTTCGTCGGAGGTCAGGACGACGATCTGCCGCGCGACGTCCTCGGTGGTCGCCACCTTGCGCAGCGGCATCGTCTTCGTGACGCGGTCGACGAGGGCCGGGTCCTCGATCTCCCGCCGGGTCATCGGCGACCGCGTCCAGCCGGGACACACGCAGTTCACGCGCCCACCGGGTGCGATCCGGACGATTTCGTTCTTCAGGCTCAGCAGGAGCCCGTAGGCGATCGCCGACTTGGCGGCCGCGTAGTCGGCGTGGCCGGCCTCGCCGAAGACGCCGGCGGTCGAGCCGACCAGGACGAGGCTCCCGCGGCCCGTGCGCTCCACCGAGCGGAGAAACCCCCGCGCCGTGAGGAACGTCGCCGTCAGGTTCAGGCGCAGCGTCTTCTCCCAGCGGTCGAGCGGGAGCTCCCAGGCAGGCACGTCCTCGGAGGGCCACACGCCGGCGACGGCGGCGCAGGCGTCCAGTGTCCCCACCTCCTCGAACAGCCGCTCGACCTCCTCCTCCCGCGTCAAGTCGGCCTGGACGAGCTGCGCCGCGCCGAGCGCCTCGGCTTGCTCGCGGCCGCGGTGGTAGTGGGCGACGACCTCCGCGCCTTCCTGGAGGAACTCCCGGACACACGCGGAGCCGATGCCGCCGGAGGCGCCCGTGATTAGGATTCTCCTACCACGTAGCCCGGTCTCCATGCGGCGACACTACCTAGGTCCGAGTCCACCTCAACGTCGACGACGTCTGGCCCCTTCCTGATCGAAACCAAGGAGGAGGCGGAGTGAAAGTCCACATCATCAGCGACATGGAGGGTGTCGCCGGCATTGTCCGGGCGGAACAGACCGTGGGTGGCCACGAGCTCTACGAGGAGGGCCGCAAGCTCTACACCGAGGAGATCAACGCCGCGGTGCGCGGCGCGAAGGCGGCGGGCGCCGAGGAGATCGTCGTCATGGACCACCACGGCGCCGGCAAGGCCTGGAGCTTCAACTCGCTCGTCCACGACATGCTCGACCCGGCCTGCGAGTACGTCGTCCAGTCGAGCTGGACGCAGTACACGGAGTTCCTGGAGAGCGGCGTCGACGGTTGCCTCCTCGTCGGCATGCACGCGATGGCCGGCACCCCCGACGGGGTTCTGAACCACACGGTCTCCGGGCGGGAGTGGCACAACCTCCGCTTCAACGGCGTGCCCGTCGGCGAGTCGGCGATCAACGCGGCCATGTGCGGGAACTGGGGCTGTCCCGTGCTGCTCGTGACAGGAGACGAAGCGGCCTGCCGCGAGGCCAAGGCCCTGCTGGGCGACGGCCTGACCACGGTCGCCGTCAAGAAGGGGATCGGTTCACGGGCCGCCCGCAATCTCGCACCCCTGCGTGCACGCGAGGTGATCGAGGAGGGCGCGCGCAACGCGCTGAAGGATCTGAGCGCCGTGCAGCCTTACGAGCCGGGCCGCCCGTCGGTGATCGAGGTCGAGTTCACGCAGACCAGCGAGCTGGACAAGTACCGCGGCCGAACGGGCGTCGAGATCACCGGCCCGCGCTCGATCGTCGTGCGGGCGGCCGACTGGTGGACCGCCTGGAGGAGCCTGTTCCTGGAGCCGTCCCTTCCCTAGCGACGGTCGCGCACCTGCCGCCTTCCATGCCGGGGGTATGCGGTTGTCGCCACAATGGGTCAAGCTATGGGCATGGACGCGGTGGGGGAGGACCTCGCGGGCGCCGTCGAGGCCATGAGCATGCGCGTGGAGCTGACCGACGCGCAGCTCGTCGCGCGCTGCCGGACCGGGGATCCCGACGCGTGGAACGAGCTGGTCGAACGGTTCTCGCGCTACGTCTACGCGATCGCCGTCCAGGCCTTCAAGCTGCCGGAGCACGACGCGGAGGACGTCTTCCAAGAGGTGTTCACACGCGCCTACGAGAACCTCCACAAGCTTCGCGACGACGAAGCGATCCGCCCGTGGCTCGCACAGCTGACCCGGCGGCTCTGTATCGACCGCCTTCGGGCCCGCTCGGCGGAGCAGCTCGAGGACGACGTCGAGATCGCGGACGTCCGCGACACGATCGCCCGGCTCGACGAGTCGCTCGCCGTGCACGAGGCGCTCTCGGCGCTTCCCGACAGCTGCCAGGAGATCCTCGACCGGTTCTTCGCGCGGGACGAGAGCTACCGCATGATCGGCGACGCCCTCGACCTGCCCTCCGGGACGATCGCCAGCCGCATCTCCCGCTGCCTGACGAAGCTTCGGGTCGAGATGGAGGGAAGAAACCGCGGCGCCTCTGCGTCCTGAGCTTGGTGACGCCTGTGCCCGCCTACGACGAAGAGAAGCTTGGTGAGATCTTGAGCGCACTTCCGCCTGCCCCGGAGGCCTGGGTCAAGGCCGCGCAGGACATCCCGCTCGCCCGGCGGGGGCTCGAGCAGATCGTGCAGCGAGCCGACGCGGACGAGGAGTTCCGCCGTCGGGTGATCGCGGATCCCGAGGCCGCCCTCGAGGAAGCCGACGTGGTCGCGCACGCCGAGGACATCGAGATCCTCCGCCGCCGCCTGGACGCCGACAAGTAGAGAATCCCGCCCGTGAGCTCGGGCGACCTTCTCGACCAGTCCCTGGGCGAGTTCCTCGAGGCCGTCGCCTCGGAGGATCCGACGCCCGGCGGGGGCTCCGCCGCCGCACTCGCGGTGGCGCTGTCAGCTGGCCTGACGGCGATGGTGGCCCGCGCGACCGAGGGGTGGCGGGAAGCGCGGTCGGTCGTGGCGCAGGCGGAGCGACTGCGCAAGCGGGTGGCGCCGCTCGCCCAGCTCGACGCCGAGGCATACGAGGAGGCGCTCGTGGCCATGAAGCTCCCCGAGCGGGTCGAGCCGACGGTCCGGGACATGGCCGTCGGGGCCGCGCTCAAGCGGGCGGTCGACCTGCCGATGGCGATCGCGGAAGCGGGCGCGGACGCCGCGTGCCTGGCCGCGCACGCCGCCGACCGCGGGCTGGAGGACCGCCGCGCCGACGCGGTCACCGCCGCGCTGCTCGCCGAGGCGGGCACGCGTGCCGCTGCGGCGCTCGTCTCCGTCAACCTCCTCGTCAAGGCGGGAGACGAGCGGGCGCAGCGGGCGGAGCTGCTGGCCAAGACGGCAGCCCAGGCGGCCCGCGAGGCCGTTCGCTCCCTGGACGCGACGTAACATCGAAGCGTGGCCGACCCCGCTCCCGAGCGCCCGCTTCCGGCCTGGAGCCTCCCGGCTGGAGCCGCCGAGGCGCTCGCGCTGCCGACGGAGTGGCCCGGTCGTGTCACGCGCGAGTGGGCGTGGGGAGGATCGACCGGCGAGGGCGTCCGCGTCTGCATCCTCGACTCCGGCGTCGAGCCCGATCATCCCGACGTCGGCGAGCTCGCCGGCGCCGTCGCGGTCGAGGTCGGTCCGGACGAGGGAGTCACGGTCGTCGACGACGCCGAGGGCGATCTCTGCGGCCACGGGACCGCCTGCGCGGGCATCGTCCGCTCGCTCGCGCCGGACTGCGAGCTCCACAGCGTGCGTGTCCTGGGCGCCGGCTTCACCGGCAGCGGCACGGCGCTGCTCGGCGGCCTCCGCTGGGCGGTCGAGCAGGGGTTCCAGGTCATCAACATGAGCCTCTCGACGACGAAGAGCCAGTTCGCGGGGCTTCTGCACGAGGTCGCGGACACCGCGTACTTCCGCAGGACCGTGCTCGTGGCCTCGGCGCACAACATGCCCGTCGAGAGCTACCCGTGGCGCTTCTCGTCCGTAATCTCGGTCGGCAGCCACGAGGAGCCCGACGCGGAGACGTTCTACTACAACCCCAGCCCACCGGTGGAGTTCTTCGCCCGCGGCGTCGACGTCGAGGTCGCCTGGCTCGGGGGGTCGCGGGCCCGCTCGACGGGGAACAGCTTCGCGACGCCGCACATGACCGGCATCTGCGCGCGCATCCTCGGCAAGCACCCCGAGCTGACGCCGTTCCAGCTGAAGAGCGCGCTCTATCTGACGGCCAACAACGTGGAGGGAGGCGAATGACCCAGGACGATCTGCGGGCTGCGGTGGCCGCGGGAGTGCTCGCCTCGGAGGAGGCGCATCGCGCGCTCCTGCAGGCGACCGTCGAGGTGGCGCGCGGGATCTTCTCCGCGAAGGCGGCCTCCGTGCTGCTCTACGACGAGACGACGGACGAGCTCGTGTTCGAGGCCGTCGCCGGGGAGGGGTCGGGCTCGCTGGTCGGCGAGCGGCTGCCGTCGAGCACCGGGATCGGCGGCTGGGTGCTCGTCACCCGTCAGCCGATCGTCCTCGACGACGTGGCGCAGGATCCGCGGTGGGCCAAGGACGCCGCGCAACGCACCGGCTACGTCCCGAAGGGAATGATGTGCGTGCCGCTCGTCTACGAGGAGGAGCCGCTCGGCGTGCTCTACGTCCTCGACCGGCCCCAGGAGACGAGGTTCTCGCTGGAGGAGATGGAGCTGCTCGGACTGTTCGGGAACCAGGCGGCGATCGGGCTCGACCTGCTCCGGAAGGCGCGGCGGGCGAAAGCGGTGCTGGACGACGCGGACACCGACGCCGCGCTGCTCGCGCGGGTCGCGGAGAACCTCGAGGGCCTGGAGGGCCGGCGCCGCGCCGCCGGCGTCGAGCTGCTCCGGTCGCTGGAGGCCCTCTTCAAGGACTGAAGCCGGGGCTCGCCCGGCTTCAGAAACGCGGAAAAGGGCGAACGGCCCTAGGGGTCCATCCGCTCGATCTGGTCCATCTGGTGCGCCTCAACCTGGGCCGCATCGTCGGCGCGCTCGATCTGCTCGATCTGCTCGATCTGATCCATCTGGTGCGCCTCCACCTGGTCGGCGCGATCGGCGCGGTCGTCCGCCCGATCCATCTGGTCCATCTGCTCGTCCGACATTCCCTGGTCTCCTTTCGCGTTGGTCAGCCGCTTCCGACTCACAAGACGCCGGTCGGCTCCTGAATCTTCCCACTTTTCGCCACGAACGCCACAATCCGTGTGGGATGCTTCGCGCAGTGAGCGCGCTGCGGGACCGCCTCGGAGACTCTGCGCGCTCGTTCGGCAAGGTCTTCCGAAATCCCAACATCCGCCGTATCGAGGGCGCGTGGGCGGCGTCGATCATCGCCCACTGGGCGTACGGCATCGCACTCGCCGTCTACGCGTACCGGGACGGAGGCGCGGCCGCCGTCGGCCTCGTCGGGCTCGTGCGGTTCCTGCCCTCGGCCGTGGCCTCGCCGTTCGCGGCCGTGCTCGGCGACCGCTATCGCCGCGAGCGCGTGATCGTCGCCGCCGAGCTGACGAGAGCCGCCCTCTTGGCCGTGAGCACCGCGGTCGTCGTCCTCGAAGGGCCCGCGGCGCTCGTGTACCTGCTTGCCGGACTCGTGGCCGTTGCGTACTCGGCGGTCCGTCCGGCGCAGGCGGCGCTGCTGCCGTCGGTCGCGAAGACGCCGCAGGAGCTGACCGCCGCCAACGTCACCTCGAGCACGATCGAGAGCCTCGGGATCTTCGGCGGGCCTGCGATCGGCGGCGTGCTGCTCGCCGCGACCAGCGAGGACGTCGTGTTCGGCGCCACGGCCGCGGCGTTCCTGCTCTCCGCGATCCTCGTCAGCCGTGTCCGGGTGGAGGTCCAGCCGGAGCCGCGCGAGGCGCGCGCAGGCGTCTTCCGGGAGTTCACTGCCGGCTTCGTGACGCTGTTCCGCGAGCGGGGCCTGCGCGTCCTCGTGCTGCTCCTCGCCTCGCAGACGCTCGTCGCCGGCGCGCTGAACGTCCTGATCGTCGTGACGGCGCTCCAGCTTCTCGACCTGGGGGAGAGAGGCGTCGGCTTCCTCAACTCCGCGGTCGGCATCGGCGGCCTCGTCGGCGCGCTGGTCTCGGCCGCGCTGATCGGACGGCGGCTGTCGTCCAACTTCATCGTCGGGATCCTGCTCTGGGGGATCCCGATCGCGCTCATCGGGATCTTCCCCGAGCCCGGCCCCGCGCTCCTGTTCCTCGCAATCGTCGGTCTCGGGAACACGCTCGTCGACGTCTCGGCGTTCACGCTCCTCCAGCGCGCGGTGCCCGACGACGTGCTGGCACGGGTCTTCGGCGCGGTGCAGGGGCTGTGGGTGGCGACGATCGGGATCGGGTCGATCGTGGCGCCGCTCCTGATCGCCGCCGTGGACATCCGGGGCGCGCTCATGATCACCGGTGCGCTCCTGCCGATCCTCGCGACGCTCCTGCGCCGCCGCCTCGCGCAGCTCGACGCGGTGCCGGTCCCCGAGCGCCAGCTGGAGCTGCTCAGGGGCATCGACCTCTTCGCGCCGCTTCCGCAGCCAACGCTCGAGAGCCTCGCGCAGGCACTGTCGCCCGTGCGGCTACGGGCCGGGGAGGAGATCTTCCGTCAGGGCGACATCGGCGACCGCTTCTACATCGTCGCGGACGGCGAGCTCGAGATCGTGCAGGACGAGCGGGTCGTCAACGTCACCGGCCCCGGCGGCTACTTCGGGGAGATCGCGCTCCTGCGCGACGTTCCCCGGACCGCGACCGTGCGCGCGAAGACCGACGTGGAGCTGTTCGCGCTCGACCGCGACGACTTCATCGCGGCCGTCACGGGGCACGCGGCGAGCGCGGAGACCGCCGACTCGGTCATCTCCACCCGGTTGGGGTCGGCCCGCCCCGGCCTCGCATCGGTCTAGACGTCCTTGCTAGGCGTCCTTGGCCAGCTCGATGATCGTCGTCCGCGGCTCGTAGCCCAGCCGCTCGTTGAGCGCGAGCATCGGCGCGTTCGTGTCGTCGTTGGAGGTCACGAGAAAGCGGAGGCCGGTTTCCGCGGCCCAGCGGATGGTCGCGACCTTCGCCGCGCGCGCGAGTCCGCGGCCGCGGTACTCGGGCAGGGTCCCGGTGAGCTCGTGCATCCCGCCGCCGCCCTCGTGGGCGCTCGTGATCCAGGCGAAGGAGACGAGGCGGTCGCCGGCGAGGACGACCGAGCTCGCTTCGAAGTCCAGCTCGGGGTTCTCGAGCGTCTCCGTCCGCCACTCGTCGAACTCGAGGGCGTAGGGGTGGTCGGCGGGCATGTCCCGGTGGGCGGCGTCGTAGAGGTCGAACAGCTCCCGCTCGCGGGCGCGGAGCTCCTGGAGCCGGACGAGGCGGAAGCCGTCGGGAAGCTCGGGCGCGTCGAGAGAGATCCCCTCCAGGTAGAGGATCCACGAGTACTCCCGCCGGGTCTCGGCGTAGCCGCGCTCGACGGCGAACGCGAGCGAGCCGGGCTCGTCCTCGCGCACGAACGTCGAGATCTTCCGCGCGCTGAGCTCGCGGACGTGACCCTCCACGAGCACCGCGAGCCTCGACCCGATCCCTTGGCCGCGACGGTCGGCCCGAACCGTGACCCAGACGTCCGTGATCCCCTCGTCGGCGATCGCCCAGCGGAGCCGCGCGTCGCCCCAGCCGATGAGCTCGCCGCCGTCCTCGGCGACCCAGACGCGCGTCTGCGCCCTCGCAGGCGCGCCGTCGACCCAGTGCCGCATCGTCGTGGCGGTGATCGCCGTGGGCTGCGGCATCGCACCGGCGATCAAGCCCGCGGCCTGCTCCGCGTCCTCCGGCTCGTACGCCCTGATCTCAGCCAAGGCCCTTGGCGCGGAGCTCCTCGCGGGCCTTCGGCGTCTTCTCGAGCCCGTTCAGCCCCATGCCCTCGAGAATCTCCGGCGCCTTCGTGAACTGGACGTCCTCGTACGCAACCACCTCGACGTTGTTCCCCCACGGATCGCGAATCCGGTTGCCCGCGACCGCCGCGCCGGCCTCGCGGGCCGCCTCGAGGGCGCCCTGCTTGTCGTCGACGACGAGCCCGAAGTGACGGTGGTCGTCCGGGGCCTGCCGCCGGCCCTCGGCGAGCGCGACGAACTGGTCGCCGATGTCCACGAACGCCATGCGCCCGGCGCGCCCCCTGAGCGTCAGGTCGAAGATCCGGCCGTAGAACTCCAGGGCCTCCTCGACGTCCCCGACCTCGAGTGCCACGTGGTTGATCCCGACGAGCTTCGCTTTCATGTGACTCCTTGATCGTCTCCCTGCACCTTGCCACGGGCGCCGCGGCCGGCGCGGCCGTCCGTTCTCCGGTGGCGGCCGCGCTCGTCGGACCCGTGCTGCACTTTCTCGGCGATCGCGTCCCGCACGAGGACATTGCGTCGAGGCGGTTCGAGGCCCAGTGCGGCGTGCTCGGCGTGCTGGCGCTGGCCCTCGTCCGCGGGCCGCTCGATCCGGCGACGGTCGGCGCGATCGCCGCGACCGTCCCCGACGTGGAGCACGTGCTGCGCCTCCCGCGGCCGGGCGGGAGGAAGCTGTTCCCGAGCCACCGGATCCCGGGCTGGCACCGGCCCGGCGGCCTGACGGTGGAAACGCAGCTGCTGGTCGCCGGCGTCCTGCTCGGTGCCGTCCTCGGCGCCGGGCTCAGGCGCTAGCCGGCGCCTGCAAGCAGAGGACGAGGATTCCGCCGGTCCTGGAGGGGCCTTGTAGCGCCGGGGGCGAGCGGCTTCAATGCACGGAGTGATCGGCCCCGGACAGGTCGTCGGGCCGCTCGTCGACGCCGTCCGAAATCGGGACATCCGGCGGGCCGAGCTTGCCTGGGGCGCCGCGATCTTCGCGGAGTGGGCCCACTTCGTCGCCTTCGGCGTCTACGCCTACGAGGCGGGCGGCGCCTCCGCGGTCGGGATCGCCGGGCTGGTGCGCCTGCTGCCGGCCGCGATCGTCGGGCCATTCGTGGCGTCGCTGGGCGACCGCGTCCCGCGCGAGCGCTTCCTGCTCGGGCTCGCGCTGCTGGGCTCGGTTGCACTCGCCGGCTCGGCCGCCGCCGTTCTCGCCGACGGGGAGGTGCTGGTCTTCGCGTTCGCCGCGCTGCTGGGGGTGGCCATCACGCTGATCCGGCCGGCGCTCCAGGCGCTGCTGCCGTCGCTCGCCCGGACGCCGGAGGAGCTGATCGCGTCCAACGGCGCCACGTCGACGATGGAGAGCCTCGGGACCCTGGTCGGCCCGATCGTCGCGGGCGTCCTCGTCTCGCTCGCCGACGCGAGCCTGGTCTTCGCCGTCGGCGCCGCGGCGCTCCTGCTTGCGGCCGTCCTCCTCTCGGGAGTTCGGGTCAGTGGCCGTGTCGACGTCGAGCTCGGCGTCGGGGAGGGAGTGGGGCGGGTGCTCGGGGCGGGGTTCCGGACGATCGTCGAGGCTCCGCGAACCCGACTCGTCGTCGCGCTGATCGTCGCGCAGACGTTCGTGCGCGGCTGCCTCAACGTCTTGATCGTCGTGGCCGCGTTTCAGGTGTTCGACTCGGGCGGCGAAGCCGTCGGGTACATGACCGCCGCCATCGGCGTCGGCGGGATGGCCGGTGCCCTCGGCGCGATGCGGCTCGCTGGACGACGACTCGGGGTCGCCTTCGGCGTCGCGCTCGTGTTCTGGGGGGTGCCCCTGGCGCTCATCGCGCCCTCGGCGGAGCTCGGCGTGGCCATGCTGATGCTCGCGGTCGTCGGAGCCGCGAACAGCGTGGAGGACGTCGCGGGATTCACCCTGCTCCAACGGCTCGTCCCGGATCACATCCTCACGCGGGTGCTCGGCGTGGTCTGGAGCCTCGCAATGGGCGGCGTGGCGCTGGGCTCGATCGTCGCGCCCGTGATCGTCGAGGCCATCGGCCCGCAGCCGGCGTTCGTCGTCGTCGGGTCGATTCTGCCTCTCCTCACGCTCCTCGCCTATACGCGGCTCGTCGAGATCGACAGGACGGTTGCGCCCGTCGCAGAGCTCGAGCTCATCGAGCAGGTGCCGATGTTCGCGCCGCTGTCGGTGGCCGCGAAGGAACGGGTGGCGGCGAACCTCGTCCCGCTGTCCGTCGAGGCGGGCGAGCTCGTGATTCGCGCCGGCGAGACTGGAGACCGCTTCTACATCGTCGGCGACGGAGAGTTCGACATCTCTGCCGACGGCGTGCACAAGACCGCACACAGGGCCGAATACTTCGGCGAGATCGCACTTCTCCGCGACGTGCCGCGGACGGCGACAGTCAAGGCGGTCGTCCCGAGCCGCCTCTACGCCCTCCAACGTGAGGACTTCCTGGCCGCGGTCACCGGCCACGACGTCGCGCGCGCCGCCGGCGACGCCGTGGTCGAGGAGCGGCTGGCGGCAGCGGAGCCGTCGTAGGAGTTGGCGATGGGCCGGGCTGGATTCGAACCAGCGACCTTGGGATTAAAAGTCCCCTGCTCTGCCAGCTGAGCTACCGGCCCTCAGGCGCAGCGAACGGTCCAGGTAGAACGAATCCATGCTAGATGCTCAGGTCGCCGCCTTCTGCGGCGTGGCCCTCGTGCTCGGCCTGACGCCCGGCCCCGACATCGCCCTCGTGCTCCGGAACACGATGAGCGGCGGGCGGGTGGCGGGCTTCCGGACGATCGGGGGCATCTCCGTCGGGCTCGTCGGGTGGGCGCTCGCGACGGCGCTCGGCGTCGCCGCCGTGCTCGCCGCCTCCGCGACCGTGTTCACGATCCTCAAGGTCGCGGGCGGCCTCTACCTCGTCTACCTGGGCGTGCAGACGCTGCGGTCGCTGCGCCGCGGCGAGCGGCCCGCCGCGCGGGAAGAGCGGCGCGGCTCGCCGTTCCGCCAGGGCCTCGTGACGAACCTGCTGAACCCGAAGCTGGCGGTGTTCTTCACGACCCTGCTCCCGCAGTTCATCTCGGCGAACGATCCCTACGTCGCGAAGGCGATCGTGCTCGCCGTGCTGTTCTCGGTCATCGGCCTCGGGTGCCTCACGCTCTACGCGCTCGTCGCGGACGCGCTCGCGCACAACCGGCGCTTCCGGCTCGTGGTCGAGACGATCAGCGGCGTCGTGCTCGTCGCCCTCGGACTGCGGCTCGCCGTCGACCGCTAGAGGATGCGCGCGCCGAGCGCGCTCGCCGCCAGCTCGACCGCGAGCCCGGCAGTCGTGTTCTCGTGGTCGAGGATCGGGTTCACCTCGACGAGCTCGAGCGACGTGAGCAGGCCGCTCTCGGCGACCAGCTCCATCGCGAGATGTGCCTCGCGGTAGGAGAGCCCGCCCCTCACCGGCGAGCCGACGCCGGGGGCGACGCCCGGGTCGACGAGGTCGAGATCGACGGAGACGTGGACGAACGCCGCGCCCGAGACGCGCTCGAGTGCCTCCCGCAGGACCGGCTCGACGCCTCTCCGGTCGATGTCCGAGATCGTGTAGACGGCGACGCCGGCCTCGCGAATCGCGTCGCGCTCGCCCCGATCGATGCTCCGAGACCCGATCAACGCAACCTGCCCGGGGTCGGCCGCCGGGAGCGTCCAGCTGTTGCTCTCGAAGCCGACGCCCGCCCGTCCCAGGACCGCGGCAAGGGGCATGCCGTGGACTGCGCCGCTCGGCGTCGTGGACGGCGTGTTGAAGTCGGCGTGGGCGTCGAACCAGAGGACCCCTCCGCGGCCGTGAACCGAGGCCAGCCCGCCGATCGACCCGAGCGCCACGGAGTGGTCGCCGCCGAGCACGAGTGGGGTCAACCCGTTTTCGGCCGCCGCCCGGACCTGTTCGGCGATTCGCTCGCAGGTCTTCCGGATTTCGGTGAGAAAGCGGGCGTTCTCGTCCCCGGCGTCCATCGTCTCGCGAACGGGGGTGTAGACGTTGCCCCAGTCCTCCGAGGCGATGCCGAGGCTCGCGAGCCGCTCGCCGAGGCCCGCGTACCTGATCGCAGAGGGGCCCATGTCCACCCCGCGGCGGCCCGCGCCCAGGTCGAGCTCGGCTCCGATGATCGCGACACGCCGGATTGCATTCACGGCGGCGGAGGATACGGGGGAAGGGTGGGTGGAATGCCCCCAGCGGGATTCGAACCCGCGCTACAGCCTTGAAAGGGCTGTGACCTGGGCCGCTAGTCGATGGGGGCCCGAGGGCAGAGTACTCGCAGGTCGCGTGCCGAGTCAGCCGCGCTTGCGGTAGGCGCTTCTTCGAGTAGATCGGAACCGCGGCCGGAGCAGAAGATGGCACGCATCAGCGCGGGGGAGTGGCGATTCCGGCCGATACGCTTACGGCGGGGCGGTTAGCTCAGTTGGGAGAGCGCCTGCCTTACAAGCAGGAGGTCGCTGGTTCGAGCCCGGCACCGCCCATCCCGAAGGTGCCAGAGAGGACCGGCCGCCGAGCCGAGGCCTCCGCTCGATTCGGTCAGCGGTGCGATCCCTCGAACGAGGCTGCAGGACGAGCGTACGGGCGCCGAAGACTGCGTCAGCCCCGGCGGATTGGCCGCAGATCCGTCCGGGGCTAGCCTTTTCTCAGACCCGCGTCGACCGGCTGAAGTCGAGCGCGACCTCGCAGCGATCGACCGCCTGGATCTCCCCGCCGTGGGGGCCGACGGCCTGCGATCTGAGCCTGCTTGCGCGCACCTCGCTCGCCTCGAGGGCCGTCCGGTCGGTCCAGAACGTCAGGGTGATCGCCGTTGAGTTGTCCCGGTCGACGAGCAGGTAGCCGCCCTCGTTCCCCCCGATGTCACGAAGCTCCTCGACCGCTTGCTCGAACGCCCCGATCGCGGCGTCGAGGTTCTCCTCGGGGATCTTGTAGCGGGCGACACGCGCGAACATCCTGGCCTCCTTCGAGCCGAACGGCGTTGGCACAGGTGATCGTGTCAAAAACGTAAGCTCCGCGCCGGTGGGGGCGCTCGACGGCAAGAGAGCGATCGTGACCGGCGCGTCGAGCGGGATCGGGGCGGCGACCGCCGGAGCACTCTCGCGCGAGGGCGCCCAGGTGGCCGTCGGCGCCCGTCGGCTCGACCGGCTCGCCGAGCTCGGCGAGGGCTTCGTCGCGCTCGAGCTGGACGTGACCGACCTCGAGAGCAGCGCCAGCTTCGTCAGCAGCGCGACCCACCGGCTCGGCGGCCTCGACATCCTCGTCAACAACGCGGGGCTCGCACTCGGCAGGGATCTCTTCGACATGAGCACGGAGGAGGACGAGGAGACCCTGCTCGAGACCAACGTCCACGGGCTCGTCCGGATGACGCGGTTGTGCCTGCCGCACTTCGCGGACGGCGGCCACATCGTCAACGTCGGCTCGATCGCAGGCCGCCACGCCTACGAGAACGCCGCGGTCTACGTGACGACGAAGTTCGCGGTGCGAGGGTTCACCTACGCGCTGCGCGAGGATCTCCTGGGCCGCCCGATCCGGATCACGCTCGTCGACCCGGGGCTGGTCGAGAGCGAGTTCTCGCTCGTCCGCTTCCGCGGCGATGCCGAGCGCGCGGCCCAGGTCTATGCGAACGTCGAGCCGCTGACGCCGGACGACGTCGCCGAGTGCGTCGTGTTCGCCGTCTCCCGTCCCGAGCACGTGAACGTCGACGAGCTCGTCGTCAAGGCGCGCTCGCAGAGCTCGCCGCACCGGATCGTCCGCGGCTCGTAGCTCATGGCGATAACGATCCTCGAGGGCTCGACCTTCTGCATCTGCGACGACGTCGGCGACATCGGCGTCACCGCGACGAGCGGGCTCTTCGCCGTGGACACCCGCTTCCTCTCCGTCCTGCGGCTGACGATCGACGGGAAGCGGCCGCTGCTCCTCACCTCGGACAAGGTCGACTACTTCTCGGCCGCGTTCTACCTCCGTAACCCGCCGACGGACAGCCTCGAGGCCGACCAGGTCTCGATCATCCGCGAGCGCTTCATCGGGGAGGCGATGCAGGACCGGATCGTCGTGCAGAACCAGGGGATGCAGCCCGTCTCGCTCGAGCTCGCGCTCGAGGTCGGGAGCGACTTCGCGGACATCTTCGCCGTCAAGGACTACGACTTCGCGCTCGGCGACCCGCAGCACGCCGAGCCGCTGCCGCCCCTCGTCCAATGCCGCTACGACGGAGAGCACAACCAGTTCGTCCTCGCCGACGAGACCGGCGTGGCCGCACAGACGCAGGTGATCCTCTCCCGGAGGGGAGCCACCCAGGACTGCCGGGTCGCGTACCGCGTCGAGCTCGAGCCGAGGGAGCGCTGGGACCTCCGCCTCGACATCGTTCCGGGGGTGGACGGCCAGCAGGTCGTCCCGCGCGTGGCCGAGCGGCGCTTCGGCGACGAGCTGGCTCGGGTGCGCGAGTCGCTCGCGGCGTGGCAGCTGCGCGTGCCGCAGCTTCGCGCGACCTGGGACGACCTGGCGCACGCGTTCGGCCGCTCGGTCTCCGACCTCGCCTCCCTGCGGATGCACGGCCGTGAGGACGGGGTCGGGAAGCTGCCCGCCGCCGGCATGCCGTGGTTCATGACCGTTTTCGGGCGCGACACGATCATCACCTGCCTCCAGACGCTGCTCTTCGGCCCCGAGCTCGCCGTCACCGCCCTCCAGGTGCTCGGCGACCTCCAGTCGTCCGTCGACGACCCGATGCGCGACGCCGAGCCGGGGAAGATCGTGCACGAGCTCCGGCGCGGGAAGGCCGCGCGCACCTGGCACGGCACCTACTACGGAACGGTCGACGCGACGCCGCTGTACCTCATCCTCCTCTCGGAGGTCTGGCGCTGGACCGACGACGCCGGCCTCGTCGAGGACCTGAAGCAGCACGCGCTGCACGCGCTCGAGTGGATCGACAAGCGCGGAGATCTCGACGGCGACGGCTTCGTCGAGTACGTGAAGCGGAGCCGCCGGGGGCTCGACAACCAGTCGTGGAAGGACTCGCACGACTCGCAGCGCTTCGCGGACGGCCGGATCGCCGCGCCGCCGATCGCCCCCTGCGAAGTCCAGGGCTACGTGTACGACGCCAAGCTGAGGACGGCCGAGCTCGCCCGCGAGGTCTGGCGGGACCGAGAACTGGCCGACCGGCTCGAGCGGGAGGCGGCGGAGCTCCGGGACCGCTTCAACGAGGCGTTCTGGACGGAGGAGCGCGGCGGCTACTACGTCCTCGCGCTCGACGGCGAGAAGAACCGCGTGGACTCGCTCTGCTCGAACGTCGGCCATCTGCTCTGGAGCGGCATCGTCCCGGCGGAGCGGGTCGACCCCGTCGTCGACGCGCTCATGGGGGACGCGCTCTGGTCGGGCTGGGGCATCCGCACCATGTCGACGCTCGACCGCGGCTACAACCCGCTCGCGTACCACAACGGGACCGTCTGGCCCCACGACAACTCCCTCTGCGCCTGGGGCCTCGCGCGGTACGGGCGCTGGCCGGAGGCGCACAGGATCGTCCGCCAGATGTTGACCGCGGCCCGGCACTTCGACTACCAGCTCCCGGAGGTGTTCGCCGGCATGCCGCGAACGGAGACGCGCTTCCCGATCGCCTACCCGACCGCGGCCCGCCCGCAGGCGTGGGCGGCCGGCACGCCGGTGCTGCTCCTGCAGATCCTCCTCGGCCTAGTCCCCGACCGGCGGCAGAACACGCTGGTGACGATCTCGCCGCAGGAGCTCCCTGCCTGGGCCGGATCGCTCAGACTGTCCAGCGTGAGAGCATTCGAAAGGCTCTGGGAAGTGCGGCTGGAGGACGGACAGGCGAGGGTGCACACGGAATGAACGACGAGCAGCTCCGGATCGCGATCGTCAGCCCCGCATGGTTTCCCGTCCCTCCGAGCGGCTACGGCGGCATCGAGTGGGTCGTGGCGCTGCTCGCCGACGGCCTCGCCGAGGCGGGGCACGACGTGACGCTCTTCGCCTCCGGCGACTCGCGGACGAAGGCCAAGCTCTCGTCCGTCTTCGACACGGCGCCGAGCGAGTGGATCGGCCGCTCGCACTTCGAGCTCCTCCACTCGCTGCCCTGCTACACGCATGCCGAGGACTTCGACGTGATCCACGAGCACACGGGGATGACGGGCATCGTCCTCTCCGGGCTCGTCGACACGCCGGTCGTCCACACCGTGCACGGCCCGCTGACGGGCGAGCCCGGGGAGATGTACGAGGCGCTCTACAAGCTCGTCCCCGACCTGCACCTGATCTCGATCTCGCTCAACCAGCGGAAGCCGAAGCCGGACCTCCCGTGGCTCGCGAACTGCCCCAACGCCCTCGACTTCTCCGTCTATCCCTGCAAGCCGCACCCGGGTGAGTACCTGCTCTTCCTCGGGCGGATGAGCGCCGACAAGGGCTGCCACCGCGCGATCGCGGTGGCGATGGAGCTGGAGCTCCCGCTGAAGATCGCGGGGAAGAAGCAGGAGCCGAAGGAGCAGCGGTACTTCGCCGAGCTCGTCGAGCCCCACCTCGGCGTGCACGGCATCGAGTACCTCGGCGAGGTCTCGCACGGGACGAAGGTCGAGCTGCTGCAGGACGCGCGGGCGACGCTCTTCCCGATCGACTGGGAGGAGCCGTTCGGCCTGGTGATGATCGAGTCGATGGCCTGCGGGACGCCGGTCATCGCAACCAATCGCGGGGCGGTCCCCGAGGTGATCGAGCACGGACGCTCCGGGATCATCGTCGACCACTACCGCGACATGCCCGCGGCCCTCGAGCAGGCTGATGCGCTCGATCCGCTCGAGTGCCGCCGGTACGCCGAGGAGCGATTCTCGCCCGAGAGGATGGTCGAGGACTACGTACGGGCCTACCGGGAGGCCATCGTCGGCGCCCCGGTCTCTGCGAGCTTGTCCCAGTAGCGGCGCAGCCCCGCGTAGGACTGCCAGAGCGGCATCGCCTGCTCGTAGACCGCGGGGTCGCTGCTCCCGGCCGCCCGCTCGCTCTCGCGCCGTCGGAGCCACTCGTCCTCCGGGAGGTCCTCGGCGGCCCACTCGCGGAGGCGGCGGCGGAGCTGGTCGAGGTGCGGGCCGGGGTCGTCGACGACGCCGAAGTGGATCAGCGCGAGCCTGGCGGGCTCGCGGCGCTCGATCTCGTCGATCGTATGGAGCCACGTGTCGAGGTCGAACTCGGGCGGGGGCGTCGGCGGGCAGGCGTAGCGGTCCGGCTGGATCCGCACCCCGGCCGCGTCGCCGGCGTAGAGCGTCCCGTCGGGGGCGAGGTAGCACGCGTGGTGGCTCGCGTGCCCGGGCGTCGGGAACGACTCGAGCCCCAGGACTTTGTGTTGCAGCAGCACGAGGTTCTCCTCCGGCACCGGCGCCAGCTCTCCCCACAGGTCGTCGAAGGCGTCGCCGTAGAGCCGGCGTGCGCTGCGCTCGAGCCGCGAGGGGTCGGCCAGGTGCGGCGCTCCCACCTCGGAGACGTGCACGCGCAGCCCCGGATGCTCCCGGACGAGGACGCCGGCGGCGCCGGCGTGGTCGAGGTGGATGTGGGTCAGGAGCAGGTGGTCGATGTCCTGGAGGGACAGGCCCCGGGCCTCGAGACCTTGTGCGAGTGATGCAACACAAACCGAGGGGCCGCAGTCGTTGAGGGCGAGGCCGTCGGAGGTCTCGAGCAGGTAGCAGCCGATGACGCGCTCCGCGCCCTGGTGGTGGAGGTCGATCGGGCCGAGCGCGTTCACTCGGCCCGATCCTACGCGGGGGGTCAGGCGGCCGCGGGATGAGTGCGCCGGCGCAGCAACAGCGCCGTCGCGCAGACGACGAGCAGCGCGAACGCGAGGAAGCCGACCGGTGCCGTGGGGAACGACGACCCGTCGGATGAGTCCCTCTGGGCGGTTGCGGGCAGGCCGGCGGCGACAAGCGTCGCCTTCAGGTCGGGGGAAGCGCGGTACCAGCCGCCGTCGACCTCGCGGTCGAAGATCTCCTGGCCGGAAGGGGTGTAGGTGACCGGTGCCGGCGTCGCGTACGGGTAGACGTCCTGCCGGATCTCCGGCACGCCGGGGCCGAAGACGTACGTGATCGTCAGCTTCGGCCCGAGGTCTCCCGCTGGGCGGGTCGCCGGCAGCGGCTCGAGGCTATCGCCGAGCGTCGCTGCCCAGAACCCGGTCTGCTGCGCCAGCTCGCCGAGATCCGGGCCGGGAGTCTCGTAGCCGCTGAACGAGATCCCGTCGGCGCCGGGGCCCTCGAGGGTCGCGCTCGTGGGTCCCTTGGCGAGTGCGGTCGCCGGCAGCAGGAGCGCCGCGGCGACGAGAACGAACGGGATGCGACTCATGCCGGCTCTACACCGGCGGAGACCGGGAGGTTCCTCTCCGCGAGCTGGAAGACCTTCGTCCGGCGGAAGTCGATCGGGCCGAGTGCGTTCACCCGGCCCGATCCTCTGCGGGGGGTCAGGCGGCCGCGGGGCGGATCCGGCGCCGGACGAGTAGCGCCGCCGCACCGATGACGACGAGCCCGGCGAGCAGGACGCCGACCGGCGCCGTCGGGAACTCCCACCCGTCCGACGAGGCCGGCGGCGGGTTCGCGGGTAGACCGGCCGCGACGAGCGTCTCCTTCAGCTCGGGGCTGGCCTGGTACCAGCCGCCGGGGGTCCCATCCGTCTCGAAGACGTCCTGACCCGGCGCCGTGTACGTGACGGGCACTGGGCTGGCGTACGGATAGACGTCCTGGCGGACGAACCACGTCTCGTTGTTCGGACCGGGCACGGTGTAGGTGATCGTGTACTTCGGGCCGAGCTCGGCCCTCGGCCGGCGGTCGAGCATGGGATCCGGCTGCTGGCCGAAGACGGCGGGGAAGAACCCGGCCTGCTCGGCGAGGTTCATCGCCGGGCTTCCGGGCTCGCAGCAACCTGTGATCGTCAGATTGCCGCCGCCGCCGCCGCTGATGGTGGCCTCGGACGGCCCCTTGGCGAGCGCGGTTGCCGGCAGCGCGAGCGAGACGATCGCGAAGGTGACGAAGAGGCGCTTCATCGAGACTCCTTTCGAGGCGTTCGCCCGCACTACACCGCTCCGGAGCGCCCGGTTCCGGCTATGCGCCGGCCGCGGCCGGCGAGCGGACGAGCGCCTGCTCGAGATCTTGGATGAGGTCTGTCGCGGACTCGATCCCGACCGAGAGACGGATCAAGTTTCCCGGGACGGCGAACGGGGCGTCCGCGGTCGAGGCGTGCGTCATCCGGGCGGGATGCTCGATCAGGCTCTCGACGCCGCCGAGACTCTCCGCGAGCTGGAAGACCTTCGTCCGCGCGACGAGGTCGACCGCCTCCTGCTCGGAGGCGACGGTGAACGAGACCATCCCCCCGAAGTCGTCCATCTGGCGCGCGGCGATCTGGTGCCCGGGATGGTCCGGCAGGCCGGGGTAGAGCACCTGCTCGACCGCGTCGTGCGACGACAGGTACTCGGCGACCTTGCGGGCGTTCTCGGAGTGCTTCTGCATCCGGATCGCCAGCGTCTTGACGCCGCGGAGGACGAGCCAGGAGTCCATCGGCCCGGGGATCGCCCCGAGCGACTTCTGCAGGAAGTAGAGGCGCTCCGCCACCGTCGGGTCGTTCGTGGCGACGAAGCCGCCGACGGTGTCCGAGTGCCCGCCGAGGTACTTCGTGGTCGAGTGGAGGACGACGTCGGCGCCGAGGTCGAGCGGGCGCTGGAGGTACGGCGTGGCGAACGTATTGTCGACGACGACCATCGCGCCGACCTCGTGTGCCGCCTTCGCGGCCGCCTCGATGTCGACGACGTTCAGCAGCGGGTTCGTCGGCGATTCGAGCCAGACGATCCTCGTCTGCTCGTCGAGGTGGTCGGCGAGCGAGGTGCTGACCGTCTCCGCGTCGAGGAACTCGAAGCTGTAGCCCTTCGGCTCGTACACCTGGGTGAAGAGCCGGTAGACGCCGCCGTAGACGTCGTTGACGGAGACGACCTTCTCGCTCGGGTGGACGAGGTGCATGAGCGTCGTCGTCGCCGCGATCCCGGACGCGTAGGCCGCGCCGAACTCGGCGTTCTCGAGCGAGGCGAGGCAGAGCTGGAGCGCCGTCCGCGTCGGGTTCGCCACCCGCGCGTAGTCGTAGCCCCTGTGGACCCCGACCGCGTCCTGGACGAACGTCGACGTCTGGTAGATCGGGACGGTGACCGACCCGGTGGCCGGATCCGGGTCCTGGCCGTCGTGGATGGCGCGGGTCTCGAAGTCCATCAGCGCTCCTTCCCGTAATGCTGCCCCACTTCAGGGTCGCGAGCACCAAGCCAGAGCGCGCACTCCGACTCACCAAGGCTGGTGAGCCTTGGTGAGGAGGAGGGTCGGCTCTGGCGCCGCGTGATCGCGGGCCGGAAGTCGGCGTGTATTGCGGGGAGGAGCACTACGTCGTGATGCTATCGGCGCCGACGAAGGCCGCGAGCGACGCGAGCGGCTCGTCGAGCGAGACCTCTTTCTTGCCCGGCTCCCACCAGACGCCGTTCACGCGCAGGATCCCCGTCTTGCGGTCGAAGACCGGCTCGATCCGCCCCACGAGGTCGTCCCCGTGGAGGATCGGCAGGACGTAGTAGCCGTACTCGCGCTTCGCCTTGGGGACGTACATCTCGAGCCGATAGCGAAAGTCCCACAGTGCCTCGGCGCGATCGCGGTTATGGACCAGGCGGTCGAACGGTGAGAGGAACGTCACGCGGTCGGGCACGGGGCGCGCGTCCGCGTCGGGGTGCGCGCGCAGCCGGCCCTTCACGAGCTTCACGCCGAGTGAGCGGAAGCGCTTCTCGTCGCGGATGCGGCGTGCCTTCCCGGCCGGCACCGTCTCCGTCTCCGGATAGACCCGCTCGGCGAGATCCCACAACCGGTGGGTCCCACTTCGGCCGGCGACCGCGATGAAGCCGCGCAGGTGCAGGAGCTCCAGCATCCAGGTCAGCTGCGCGCGGGTGCCCCACCAGACGGTGCGCTCGTGGAACCGAGCGTCCGTGTGCTCGAGCTCGCGCGACGGCAGCGGGCCGCGCCGTTCGAGCTCTCGGAGCACGTAGCGCCGCAGGCGCGACTGCTCCTTCAGGAACTGCATGGCCCAGCGCTCGCGCTTGTAGTGGCCCCAGCGCTCGCGCATCCGGGCTCGGATGAGCGGGAGATCCTCGATCGGCCAGATGAACGCGTCCCACTCGAAGAGCGTCCGCTTCTTCCACAGCAGGCGGTCGAGCTGGGCCCGGTCGTACGGTCCGAGACGGCTCCAGAGGACGAGGTGCTGCGGCGGCGCCACCGTCGAGATCGGGTCGAGCTGGAGGAAGCCGAGCCGGCGGACCGTCTCCAGCACGCCCGTCGCCGAGCCGTCCAGCAGCTGCGCGCGCACCGCGATCCTGCGCGCTTCCTCACGCGTAACCTCGACCCCGGTGACCGCGCTCATCGACTTCGTACTGTCGCAACTCGGGCCACCTCCGCGACGGGTCCTCGAGGTCGGCTGCGGGGAGGGCGAGCTCGCGCTGGGGCTCGCCGGGGCCGGCTGCGACGTCGTCGCGATCGACCCGGAGGCGCCCGACGGCCCGATCTTCCGGCGGACGACGCTCGAGGCGTTCGACGAGCCGGGGCCGTTCGACGCGGTCGTCGCCAGCCTCTCGCTCCACCACGTCCACGACCTCGGCGGAGCGCTCGACAAGCTCGTGCGGCTCCTGCGCGGACCGCTGATCCTGAACGAGCACGCGTGGGATCGCCTCGAGCCGATGACGCCGGAGTGGGAGGAGGAGCATCGGGGGCTGCACGGCTACGGCGCGATGCGGGCCGAGCTCGACGCACGCTTCCACGAGCGCTTCTTCGAGTGGCGTCCGTACCCGGTCGACGGGGTCGACGTCCCCGGGCTGGGCTTTCGCTACGTCGGCCTTCCGCGTTAGGAGGGGCTAGCGCCAGAAGCGGGCGGCGCGGTCCGGGTGTGGCATGCCGCTCGCCTCGATCGCACGGACGACGTCCGCCGCGTCGTAAGCGATCCGCCTGAACTCGACGCCGATCCCGCCGTCCAGGGTGAGGACGGCGTACTCGGCGAACGGGTCGGCGCGGAACGTCGCCTCGTCCTGGTGGTGGTCGTAGGCGAGCCCGACGCTGCCCGGGTTGACGAAGTACGAAGGCCCGCACCGGCGCGTCCACTGCAGGTGGATGTGGCCGCCGGCGAAGACGGCCGCGTCGAGCCCCTCCAGGGGCGCGCGGAACTCCGCCTCCTCCATCCACGGCGTCATGAACTCGTCACGCGACCGCGGCGAGCCGTGGAAGGCGAGCAGCGTGCCGCCGTCTCCGAGGTCGAGCTCGACCGTGGGCTCGAAGCTCTCGTGGAACTCGAGGAGCTCCGGCGAGAGCTGGGCGGCGGACCAGCGGGCCATGTCGAGCTGGGTGTCGGTGACCGGCTCCTCGCCCGGGTCGAGCGTGAGCAGGAAGTGGTCGGAGTTGCCCATCACGGCCGGACAGCCGAGGTCGCGAAGCCGTTCCAGGCACTCGGCGGGCTGGGCCCCGCCCTGCGCGTGGTCGCCGAGGCAGACGACCTGGTCGACGTTCTGCCCCGCGAGGTCGGCGAGGAACGCGTCGAAGGCGACGGCGTTCCCGTGGACGTCCGAGAAGAGCGCGACCCGCAAGTGCCTAGTGCCTAGCGGTTGTGCGCGAGGTACTCGAGCAGGTCGGTACGGGTCAGGACGCCGACCGGCTTCCCGTCCTGCGCCACGACGACGGCGTTCGTCCGTCCCGTCAGGGTCGCGAAGACCTCGTCCAGCGGATCGGTTGCATCGATCGCGGCGAGCGGCGGCTGCATCGCCGCGGCGACGTCCTCGTGTAGCGAGTCGGGGTTCTTGAAGACCCGCTCGAGCAGGTCGCGGTCCTGGAGCGAGCCGATCACGTCGGCGAGCGAGTCGACCTCGCCGTCTCGGATCACGGGCAGCTGCGAGATCGAGTAGCGCTGCATCAAGTCGATCGCGGCGCCGACCTTCTGGTTGGCCGCGATCGTCACGAGGTCGGGGATGTCCGGCTCCTCCGTTCGCTTCGAGCTCAGCACCTCCTCGACGGTCGGTACGGGCGCGCGGCGCTCGAGGAACCCGAGCTCGAGCATGTAGTTGTCGTCGAAGAACTTCGAGAGGTAGGCGCGTCCGCCGTCCGGGATCAGTGTGACAACGAGCCTGCCCGGGCCCAGTTGCTTCGCGACCTCGACCGCGGCCCACACCGCGGTTCCGCCGGAGCCGCCGATCAGGAGGCCTTCCTCACGCGCCATTCGCCTCGCCGTGACGAACGAGTCCTTGTCCGAGACGGTCACCCACTGGTCGACGATCTCGCGGTCGAACGTCTTCGGATAGAAGTCCTCGCCGATCCCCTCGACCAGGTAGGGGTGCATCCGCTCGGCGCCGGCGGTGTAGATCGAGCCCTCCGGGTCAGCGCCTACGACGAGCAGGTCCGGCTTGCGTTCCTTCACGTACCGACCGGCGCCGCTGATCGTGCCGCCGGTGCCGACGGCGACCACGAGGGCGTCGAGCTCGCCGCCCGTCTGCTCCCAGATCTCGGGACCGGTCGTCTCGTAATGCGCCTCGGGGTTGCCCGGATTCGTGTACTGGTCGGGCTTGTAGGCGCCCGGAATCTCCTCGGCGAGCCGGTCCGAGACGGAGTAGTAGCTCTCCGGCGACTCCGGCTCGACGGCGTAGGGGCAGATCACGACCTCGGCGCCGTAGGCCCGCAGGAGCGAGATCTTCTCCTGGCTCATCTTGTCGGGCATCACGAAGATGCAGCGATAGCCCTTGAGCGCCGCGGCAATCGCAAGGCCGGTGCCGGTGTTGCCCGATGTCGGCTCGACGATCGTGCCACCCGGCTTGAGCTTTCCTTCCCGCTCGGCGGCCTCGATCATCTTGATCCCGATCCGGTCCTTGACGGAGCCGCCGGGGTTCATGTACTCGAGCTTCGCGACGACGGTCGCGGCGGAGTCGGGGACCAGACGCTGGAGCTTGACGAGCGGCGTGTCGCCGACCAGCTCCAGGACGGTCGGGTACTCGCGGGGCATCGCGCGAAGCTTAGAGCGGGACTGGCGGTTCCCGGGGGCTTGCGGGATCCTTGAAGGGTGAGAGCGGCTCTCGGTGTCGTCGCGATCCTGTTCGCGCTCGCGCTGCTCCAGCCGTGGAACCTCATGCCTGCCCGGAACGGCGAGGTCGCCGGCCCACAGCCCGTCGTGCGGGTGAGCGCTTCGGCCGAGCTCGAGGGCGCGCGGCGATGCGTTCGGCCCGCGGCGCGGCGGGCTCGTCCCGGCTGCATGCGCATCCACGAGCGGCGAGGCGGCGTGGAGACGCGCCTCGGGAAGGTTCGCGGCTCGAGCCGCCGCTAAAGAAAACCGTGGGCGTCGCGGCGTACGGAGTGGCCGCGGAGGCACTCAGGCCGATCCCCTGATGTAGGCGAGCAGCTCGGGGTCGTAGCGGGCGACGAGGTCGAGCGAGTCGCGCTCCAGGATCCCGCCGTCGTACGTCCGGATGTGGCGGGCGAGGTACGCGTTGTCGCCGAGGTGGTGGATCCCGGCATTCGCGTCGTGGGCGGCGAAGACGACGTGCGGCACGTCGGCCATGACGACTGCACCGAGGCACATCGGGCACGGCTCGACGGTCGTGTAGAGAACGCAGTCGTCGTGGCGCGACCAGGCCGCCTCGCCGCCCTCGAGCAGCGCCTCGAGCTCGGCGTGCGCGAGCTGCGTCCTCCGCTCGAGGTGGCGGTTCCGCCCGCGCGAGACGATCTCGCCGTCGAGGACGAGCACGGCG
>DASSSO010000099.1:0-4823 GCA_035776735.1 Gaiellaceae bacterium
ACCTGAGGAACTCTGCGGCGAGCGCCGACTTACCGATGCCCGCCGGGCCCAGAACGGTGAGCAAGTGCAGCTCGCGCTGCTTCACCGTCTGCCGGAACGCGGAGGCGAGCTCCGCCAGCTCGCGCTCGCGCCCGACGAACACGGGCGGCTGATGCTCGGGCGGCGTGACAAGGCGGCGAAATCGCGACGCCTCCACCGGGCCTGCCTTCCCGTGGAGTTGAAGCGGCGGGAGCAACTCAGTCTCCACCGCAGCGCCGAGCAGCCGAACGGTCTCCCCGCCCAGCAGAATCTCCCCCGGCGCCGCCGCCTGCTGCAGGCGGGCCGCGACGTTGATCGGGTCGCCGGTCGCGAGCGTCTGGCCGCTGCCGACGACGACCTCCCCGCTCGTGATCCCGATCCGGAACGACAGCGCGAACCCGGTCTCTTCCGCCAACGCCGAAAGCTGCTCTTGCAGTTCGACCGCGGCCTTGACGGCTCTGAGCGCGTCGTCCTCGTGTGCCGTCGGCAGCCCGAAGATCGCCATCACCGCGTCGCCGATGAACTTCTCGACTGTGCCGCCGTGGCCGACGATCAGCTGCTCGATCGCCTCGAAGTAGCGGCCGAGCACGTGGCGGACGAGCTCCGGATCGTGGCGCTCCCCAAGGGCGGTCGACTCGACGAGGTCGCAGAAGAAGACGGTGACCAGCTTGCGCACCTCGCGGTCGGCGGCCGGCTCCACCGGCGCCCCGCAGGCGCCGCAGAAACGAAAGCGCGGAAGCAACTCCGCGCCACACTTCGCGCAGATCGCCACAAACCGACGCTACGCCCGCCGCCTCGGTCGTGCATCGGTAGAACGCCGCAGCCGGCGTCCGTGCTCGTGCCGGACCGTCCGCTCACCGAGCGCATTCGACGGCAGTTACGGCCGAAGTCTTCAAGACTGGTGAGGTCCGATAGTTCCAGGCTGGGTAGGTTCGACTCCTGCGCCGCTCCGTCGACTGACGGCCGTCAGGGCCGGCCGGCCGAGCTTGCTCGCACCCGACGCTCCACCAGCTCGATCGGGTTGTCGTCGATGTCCGCGACCCAGGCGACGCGCAGGGTGCCCAGCCAGTCGTGAGGCTCGGAGAGCACTCGTGCTCCAGCCGCGACCAATCGGGTGAAGGCTGCGTCTGTGTCGTCGGTCCACAGCGCGATCTCCATGCCGCGACCCGGTTGGCTCAGATCGAGGTCGAGCCCGTGGTCGGCCACCGCCGAGGCCACCGAGGCGATACCCAGCTTGAACCCGTCGAGCTCCAGCTCCACGTGGATCGGCACGCCTTCGCGCGGCGTTCGGAAGGTCTCCTCGAACCCGAGGCCGCGATAGAACTCGACGGCCCTGACGACGTCGGCCGAGTAGATGTTGACCTGCGGCGTGGCGAACGTCGCGACCTCGCGGCCGCCGCGGCGGTTCAGCCCGCCAGCCGGAAGAGAAGGATGTGCCGGCGCGGCTTCCGCGTGGTGCGGATCACGGTCAGCGTCCCCCGTGCGTTGTCGTAGAGGCGGGTGCCCCCAAGCACGGCGAGCTCGTAGAGCTCCTGGTACTGAATCGACCCACCCGCGACCAGCCGGCCCTTCGGGAGGAAGATCGTCACCGTGCAGGCGCGCGTCGTCTCGGTCGTGAACGTGCAGACGTACTCCGAGTGTCCGATCGGCGTGGGCTTGATCCGCCTGTTGAACAGGTTCTGCTTGACGATCTCGGTGTCACCGACGCGCTGGCCGGGCACCCCGACGTCCACGCGCACGCGGCTGATCTCGCGACTCGTGATGCGGATCGTGGACGGCCCCGTCGCTGCCCCGGAGCTCCACGCTGCGGAGTTCCACGCGTAAAGACCCCCGAGCACCGTCAGGCCCGCCACGATCACGAGCATGCTGGTCAAACGACGCATCCCCCCACTCCTTTCGACGAGCCGCGCTGTCATCCCCCCGCGGCACTCGGAAGTTCTAGCCAGAAAATCGACCCTTCGCCACGTCCGCTCTCGAAATTCATGCGCCCTCCGTGCGCCTCGACGACCGAGCGAGCGATTGCCAGGCCCAGCCCGCTGCCCGGAATTCCGCTCGCCGGAGCGTCGCCCCGGAAGAACTTCGCGAACACCCGTTCCTGCAGCTCTTCCGGGATTCCGAGCCCCTCGTCCCGCACGCTGACCCGGACGACGCCGTTCTGCTGCTCCGCGACGACCTCCACCCTCCCTCCCTCGGGCGAGTACTTGATCGCGTTCGAGAGCAGGTTCCCGACGACCTGCGCGAGGCGGTTCGGATCGCCGTGGACGGGCAGCGGCCTCGACCGCAGCACCATGTCGAGCTCGTGCTTCTCGCTCTGACCCGCGAAGAGGCGCACCTGCTCGGCGACCACCTTGCCCACGTCGATCAGCTCCGGCTCGAGCTGCAGGTGCCCCTCCTCGAGCCGCTCGGCGTCCAGGAAGTCGTTGAGCAGCTCCGAGAGGCGGCGTCCCTCCCGGTCGACGATCTCCAGGTAGCGCTGCTGCTCCTCCGGCGGGACGTCGCGGTTCAGCAGCACCGACGTGAAGCCCAGGATGCTCGCGAGCGGCGTACGGAGCTCGTGCGAGACGATCCTGACCAGCTCGGACTTGCGCCGCTCGCTCTCGCGCAGCTTCTCGTTCTGGCTCTCCAGTTCGCGGCCCCTGCGCTCCAGCTCCTGAGCCATGTGGTTGAACGCGGCAGTGAGCTCGCCCACCTCGCCGGGCCCGCCCTCCGCGAGCCGCACCGAGAGATCGCCGCCGGCGAGGCTGCTCGCGGCGGTGGCGACCTCGCGCACCGGCTTCGCAGTCGAGCGCGAGAGGTAGAGGCCGAAGAGCAGGATCAGGAGCGCGCATGCAACGAGGCCCGCCGCACCGAGGACGATCGCGCGCCTGGACTGGGCCTCCGCGGTCGCGGCCCTGGCGTCGGCGCGAGCCTCCTCGGTCGCGAGCAACCGGTCGAACTGCGACCGGATCGCGGTGGTGTGCCGCCTGGCCTCCTCGGTCGCGAGGGTGGAGCGAACCGCTCTCGGGTTGTCGGGAAAGATCTCCACAAGCGGGAGCGAGAAGCCAAAGACATAGTCGTCGATCGCCGTTCGCAGGTCGCGCACCCGCTGCATCTGCTCCAGGTTCCCGGAGACGAGGCGCTCGAGCTCCCGTGTGCTGCTCGACAGATCGCCCCGCGCCCTCGTCGCCGGGGTGAGAAAGCGGCGGTCGCCTGTCAACACGAACCCCCGAAGGCCGGTTTCGAAGTCGACGACGAGCTTCTCGAGACCGACGGCCGCCGCGGTCACCTCGTTCGACTGCGCCTCCCGGACCCGGGCGTCGTCGAGTGACGAGATCGCGTGGATGAAGACGGCGAAGATGCCGACGACGAGCGCGGCGAGCACCACGCTGGCGGCGATCATCCGGCTCGAGAGCGACAGCGACCTCACGCGTCCGGATCCCCGAGGACGTCGTTGACGATCGCGGTCAATGCGTCCGGCTCGAACGGCTTTCGGAGGAAGACGTCGGCGCCCGCCTCGAGCGATGCGCCGTCCGCGTCCGGCCACGCGCTCATCACGACGATATGCGTGCCGGCCGGGCCTCCGTCCTCGTGGAGGCGGCGGAGGACGTCAAGGCCGCTCATGCGGGGCATCATCAAGTCGAGGATGATCAGGTCCGGCCGGTGCTCCCCGGCGAGCTCGAGCGCCTCGTCCCCGTCACTTGCTTCCACGACGTGGTAGCCCGCGCCGATCACGACCCGGATGAGCTGCCGCAGGTTTTCGTCGTCCTCGCAGATGAGGATCGTCTTGGCGCGGGCTTGCACGCTGAAACTTGTCTGAGCGTAACGGGAAGTTCTTAGCATTCGCCGGACGCGAGCGGAATCCCTCGCCGCGAGGCGGTTCCTGGACCTTGAGAAATCCCCGAGACGGTCTACAGTGAAGGCCGCTTGCAAATGACGTTCATGCAGGGGTCAACCTTTCCTCTCGGGCCGAGAGGCCCGGCGAGGCACTTACCGCTCCTATGAGACGTGGAGCCGGCGCCGGCCCGCCGAGCTCCCGCCCCCTCGGGCTCGCGAAGCTTGTCGGCCTCGTTGCCGTCGGCGCGCTCGGAGTCGCCTGCCCGGCAGCGCCGGCAGCCGTCGCGACCGGAACTGTCGCCGGCGCGCCGGCGGCCGCCACAGCGCCCGCGCCGGACCCCAAGCCGCCGCCGCCCGCTCCGGATCCGAGGCCGAACCCACCGCCGGCGCCGCCACCTCCACCGGCGCCGCCGCCGCCGCCCGCCGAGACCGCGCCGCCTCCGCCAGCGCCGTCCACCGTGGCTCGGACGACGGCCGCGCCGCCTGTCCGTAGGACGACGACCACAGATGCTCCTCCCGCCGCGCGACGGCCCAGAGCTGCGCGCCGGGCAGCGACGCCGCCGACCCGGCGAAAGGTCGTGCGTGTGAAAGCAAAGCGCTTCGAGCAGCCGCAGGGGCCTGAAGAAGCGGGAGCGGTCGTCGGCGCGGCTCCGATCGCGATAACCGAGCCCGTGCCGGAGCCGACGGCGCCCACGGGACGCGGTGTGGTCGTCGTCTTCGCAGCGTTTCTGCTGCTCGGAGCGCTCATGCTCGGCGCCTCAGCCGTCCCACCGAGACATGTTCCCTGGCCCGTTCTGGCAGAACCACTCTTCGTTCACCGTTCGAACCTGGCCGCGCTGGGCATCGGGACAGTCGCGCTTGCGTTCCTGTGTCTCAACATTGCGGTCTTGCTCTAGAGGAAGGGGTCCATGTTCAACCGCCGCCACATACCGTTAGCCGTCGCTGCCACCTGCGTACTCGTCCTCGCGGCGAGCGCCGCTGCGGCGCCGAAC
>DASSSO010000136.1:0-27344 GCA_035776735.1 Gaiellaceae bacterium
GTAGTACGCCGTCGGTCCGCCGTAGGAGTATTCCGGGTCGTCATGGATGTCCGGGATGTGGACGGGCTCACGTACCAGCGCCGCCCGGCCGGCGCCCGTCGTTCGGTCGACAGCATGCGGATGCTGCCTGTCGTATTCGGCACCCTCGGCCTTCGTGTCGTGTGCCGCCACGTGAAGGAGCCCGTCCTCGAGCAGGTAGAGCGCGCCGTAATCCGCCCTGCAGAGCCGCTCGCAGGCCTCGACGACCTCGTCGAGGACCGGCTGGATCCCAGCGCTGCGGGCGACGGCGCGCAGGACACCGCTGATCGCACGCTGCTGTTCCTGCACGTCCTCGAGCCGGCGGGCGAGCTCGGCGTCGTCGGAGGCCACGCTGGCCATCCGAGCAGCTTACGGCCAGGCGCCGTCCCGTAGACGGCGTCCGAATCCGCGGGTCCTAGAAATGGAACGGCTCGTTCTGGAGGCAGACCCACAGGAAGCCGTGGCCGTCCGCCAGGTCGGTCGGGTAGTACCGCGTCGGGATCGTGCTCACGACGGCGTTCGACTCCGGGTCGATCTCCGACACCGCGGTCTCGCCGCCGTTCGACACCCAGACCGAGCCGCCACCTAGCGCCACCGCGGAGGGCCGTCTTGGCCTGGGCAGGTCGAGGTAGCAAGGCGGTTCGACGGATCGGGAGGGGCGGCGCTTGCTTGCCGCCCCTCCGTTCATTTTCGGCCGTGGCTAGGCCGCCGACGACGCGAGGCCGTCCCGCTCGCCCCACTTGAGCCAGGCATAGGCGTTCGGGTGGTTTAAGGCGTCGAGGGCGCGGTCTCGCGGTGGATGGAGGGTGAACGAGACGCCCTCCTTCAGGTCCTCGTACTCGAGGACGATGTCGACTCCCCCCGGCGCGGACTCGTCCAGCCGCCACGGTAAGGCCACGGTCAAGCGACCATGAGATCCTTCTTATCCACGCGGCTCCTCGCCTTCGAACAAGTCGACGTAGTGGCCGAGGACGAAGTCCCAGCCCGGGTCGTAGCCCGCGCGGCCGGCCTCGTCTCCGATTGCGTCCCAGCCGCGGTGCTCGAGGTCGACGCGGGTGCCGCTGCCCTCGGGCGTGAAGCGGACCTCGACCTCAGTCGGGCCGCGCTCGGGGTTCACCCGCCAGCGGAGGACGAACCTGCTGTGCGGCTCCCAGGCGAGGACGTCGGCCCAGTCGGCCTCCTCGCCGCCAGTCGAGCGCTCGTAGACCCGGCCGCCGGACCGCTCGTCGAAGACGACCTCCTCGACCTTGTCCTTGAAGACCGTGTGCGTCTTCAGGGGCCACCAGCTGCCGATCTGCCGCGTGAACGTCTCGAACGCGGTCTCGGGCGCGGCGTCGACCCTGATCGTCTTGTTGATCGCCGCCAGCGCTTCCGTCGTGCTCATCCCTTGCTCCTTTCCCTCCGCTCGGCCTCGGCCTTGAAGTCGGCGAGCGCCTGATCCCAGAAGCGGTCGAAGTAGCTGCGGAGCGCCGCGACGCCGTCGAGGTCGACCCGGTAGACGTGGCGGGTGCCCTCGGCCCGGTCGCGGACGAGACCCGCGGCCTTCAGCACCTTCAGGTGCTGTGAGACGGCGGGGCGGCTGACGGGGAGCTCTTCCGCCAGCTCCCCAACAGCCATCGGCCTCAGCGCCAGCCGCTCGAAGATCGTCCGGCGAGTCGGGTCGCCGAGCGCGCTCATTGCTATTCCGTAAGCTTCCACTTACCGTAAGCGTAGGCTTACGGTAAGCCGATGTCAAGCGCAGGCGTCCCGGCCTCGAGGTCGAGCAGCAGGCGCTTCCGCTCGAGGCCCCCGCCGTAGCCGACGAGGCTGCCGTTCGAGCCGACGACACGGTGGCACGGGAGCACGATCGGGATCGGGTTCCGGTTCATGATCGTCCCGACCGCCCGCGCGGCGCGGGGATTGCCGGCCTTGACCGCCAGCGACTTGTAGGTCGTGACCTCGCCGTAGGGCACCCTGGCCAGGTACTCGAGGATCGTGCGCGAGAAGCCCTCCCGGCCGCGGAGGTCGAGCGGCAGGTCGAACTGGCGGCGGTGTCCCTCGAAGTACTCGTCGAGCTCGCGGCGGACCTCGTCCACCTCGCGCGGCGAGCGGAGGACGCGCACGCCGAACGTCCGGGCGAGCAGCTCGGCCTCCCGCTCGGGCTCGGGGTCGAAGGAGATCCGGCAGAGGCCGCGCTCGGTCACTGCCACGAGCAGCGTGCCGATCGGCGTCTCGGTGACGTCGAACGAAACGTCCAGCAGGCCCGCTTCGGCGGCCGCCTGTCGGAAGCGGCGGTCGAGTGCGCTGGGAACCGAGGTCATGTCAGCCTCCTTCGCAGGCGCCGGACGCCCGAGGACGCGGCCTGGCGGGCCGCCTCCTCGCTGGAGCCGAGCGCGGCGCCGATGTCCGAGTAGGACAGGTCGTAGGCGTAGCGGAGCACGACGGCGGCGCGCTCCTTCTCCGGGAGCTCCTCCGCGAGGTGCTCGATCTGGGCGTAGGCGGGGCGGTCGTCGGCGGTCAGGCCGTCGACGTCGGCGGCCGGCTCGGGCCGCCGCTTCCGGCCTTCGTCGGCGGCGACGCGGGTCGCGATCGTGAACACCCAGGCGCGGAGGTAGCGGCCGTGCCGCAGGCCGTCGTAGCCGCGAAGCGCCCGGAGGAACGTCTCCTGGAACGCGTCCTCGGCGCGCTGGCGCCCGAGCAGGCGCACGAGGTGCGCGAACACGGCGTCGCGGTTCTCCGCGTAGAAGCGCTCGAACGGCGGGAGGGCCATCACCTCCATCATTCTCTTCAACGTGCAGGTCGTGGAGCGTGTGAGATGAAGGCGGCGGTCGTCGGCCATGTGGAGTGGATCGACTTCGTGCGCGTCGAGCGTGTCCCGGCTCCCGGCGAGATCGTCACGGCCCTCGAGGGCTGGAGCGAGCCGGCCGGGGGCGGCGCGATGGCCGCGTTCGAGTTCCTCCGCCTCGGAGCGGAGACGACGTTCTTCACGGCGGTCGGCAACGACGAGCTGGGGGAGCGGGCCGAGCGGGAGCTTCGGGCGAGCGGCCTTCGGCTCGAGGTCGTGACCCGCGACGCTCCGCAACGGCGCGGCTTTACCTTCCTCGACGGCGCCGGCGAGCGGACGATCACGGTGGTGGGGGAGAAGCTCGTCCCGCACGGCGACGATCCCCTGGCCTGGGACGAGCTGACGAGCACGGACGCGGCCTACTTCTGCGGTGGAGACGCGAAGGCTCTCGAGCTCTTGGGGCAGTCACCGGTCGTCCTCGTCGCTACGGCGCGGGAGCTGCCGACGCTCAAGACCGCGCAGTTCGAGCTCGACGCCCTCGTGCACTCGGGGCGCGACCCGAGCGAGCGCTACCAACCAGGGGATCTCCAGCGGCCGCCGCGGCTCGTGGCGACGACCGAGGGGCCCGCCGGCGGGCGGTTCACGGCGGACGGGACGGAGGGGCGCTGGGCCGCCGCGCCGCTTCCGGGCCCGCTCGTGGACGTCTACAGCGCCGGTGACCGCTTCGCGGCCGGGCTTGCCTACGCACTGGCCGAGGGCCGCGCGCCCGCCGACGCGCTGGACTTCGCGGCGCAAGGCGGCGCCCTTGCGATGACGCGTCGCGGCGGCGGAACGTCCTAGGCCCGTCTCACCCCGACGCGTGACCGTTCGGCTATGACTGGCCCGTGGTGACGATCGACGACGTGCGGGCGCTGGTCGCGGGCCTGCCGCGGTCGTACGAGGCGGTCGTCCGGGGCCGGGTCAAGTTCCGCGTCGGACGCATCGTCTACCTGGCCTTCTCGAAGGACGAGCGGGTGATTGGGGTGGCCTTCCCCAAGGAAGAGCGGGAGGCGGCGGTCCAGACCTACCCGGACAAGTTCGCGTTGCCCGCCCCGGGCGACCTCCGCTACCACTGGATCGACGTCCGCCTGGACGCGATCGACCACCAGGAGCTCCTCGAGCTCGTCTTCGACGCCTGGCGGATGGTGGTGCCGAAGAAGCTCGCCGCCGCCTCCGACGAGGAGCTCCTGCGGCTCGGGCAGGCGCCCGACCCTTCCTGACCTGGCGCAGCGCTCGGCCCCTCAGCGACGCCGCATGCGTTTCGCGGGTTGACGGAGTGGGGAAAAGTGGTCTAAAGTGGTAGAAAGTGGGGGAGCGCCAAATGGCACGACCATGCTGCTCGGAGAGTACGAACACACCATCGACGACAAGAACCGGCTCACCCTTCCGGCCCGGTTCAGGGACGCCATGTCCGGCGGCGTCGTCGTCACGCGCGGCATGGACGGCTGTCTGTATGCGTACCCGCGAGGCGACTGGCTCGAGCGGTTCCAGGCGCGCGTCGCGGAGCTCGATCCGCTCAGCAGCGAGGGCCGCAAGCTGCAGCGCCACTTCTTCTCCGGCGCGGCCGAGGCGGAGCTGGACAAGCAGGGAAGGATCATGATTCCTGGACCCCTGCTCCGCTATGCGGGCCTCGAGCGGGAAGTCGTCGTCGCCGGAATCCACGATCACCTGGAGATCTGGGATCGGGAGACCTGGCGGCGGGAGCTCAACGAGGTCGAAGGGAGTGCGGAGCATGTTGCCGAGCGTCTTGCAGCCAAACGCGACTGATCACGTCCCCGTCCTGGCCGAAGAGGTTCGGCGCCTGCTCGACGTGCACCCGGGCGAGACGGTGGTCGACGCCACCTTCGGCGCGGGCGGGCACGCCTCGCTGCTCGCCCAGGACCTCGAGGGCGAGGGCAAGTACGTCGCGGTCGACCGCGACCCGAGCGTGAAGCCGTACTTCGAGTCGTTCCGGCGCCGCGCCGGGGTGAAGACGCGCTTCCTCGCCGGCGACTTCGCCGACGTGCTCGAGCGGTTCGCCGACAACGGGCGCGGAGCCGACGCGATCCTCTTCGACCTCGGCGTCTCGAGCATGCAGCTCGACCGGCCCGAGCGCGGGTTCTCGTACGCGGCCGACGCGCCGCTCGACATGCGCATGGACCCGTCGGCGGAGCTCTCGGCACGCGAGCTCGTGAACGAGGCGAGCGAGCGGGAGCTGACCGAGATCTTCCGCTCGTACGGCGAGGAGCGGTACGCGCGCCAGATCGCGAAGCGGATCGTCCGGGAGCGGCGCACGCATCCGTTCGAGAGGACCGGCGAGCTCGTCGAGACGATCAAGGCGGCGATCCCCACGCCGGCGCGGTTCGGCGAGGGACATCCGGCGCGGCGTGTGTTCCAGGCCCTCCGGATCGCGGTCAACGACGAGCTCGGCGCGCTCGAGGCTGCCCTGCCGGCGGCGCTCGAGATGCTGAACCCCGGCGGACGGATCGCCGTTATCAGCTTCCACTCGCTCGAGGACCGGATCGTCAAGCGCTTCTTCCGCACCGAGTCGCACGGCTGCACCTGCCCGCCCGACTTCCCCGTGTGCGTCTGCGGCCGCGAGCCGTCCCTGCGCGTCCTGACCCGGAAGGCCGTGCGGCCGACGGCGCAGGAGATCGCCGCCAACCCGCGCGCTGCCTCGGCGCGCCTTCGCGCAGCCCAGAAGGTGTAGTGGGCTGATGGCCGTCGCAGTCGCACGCACCCGGGCCCGTGCCCGGCCGAAGCGCCGGACGGCCACGCGGCGGCGGACGGCCGGCGGGGCCGTCTGGATCGTCCTGATGGGCGTTCTCCTCGCGGGCGTCGTGGCGCTGAACGTCGCCGTGCTGCGGCTGAACCTCCAGTACGACGAGCTCGCGCGCGAGCGCGACAAGGTCCGCGCCGAGTCGGCCGAGCTCGCGTCGGAGCTCGCGACGCGGTCCGCGTCCGCGCGGACGAGCAGCCTCGCGCGCACCCGGCTCGGCTACCAGCCCGCCGATCCGGCCACGACGACGTACCTGGATCTCGCCAACCCGTGAGCCGGCGGCTCCCGAACCGGCGGATCAGGCTCCTCCTCGCCCTCTTCACGCTCGCCTTCGCGGGCACTTTCGGCCGGGCCGTCTGGCTCCAGGCGGTGAACGCCCAGGGCCTCGACCGCCTCGCGCAGGGACAGCACCACGCCACCGTCGCGGTGCCGGCGCCGCGCGGTTCGATGGTCGACCGCAACGGCGTCCGGCTGGCGGTCGGCAAACGGGCGACGACGGTCTACGCGAACCCGAGGCACATCGCGAACCCGCGTGCCGCGGCGATCGCGTCCGGGCGTGCGCTCCGGCTCGACCCGGACGAGCTCTACGGGCCCCTGGCCGACCGGTCGCGCGGATTCGTCTACCTCGCGCGGAAGGCCGACCCCGAGCGGGCCGAGGCGCTCCGGCGGAAGGGAATCGAGGGCCTGGGCTTCTACTCGGAGGAGCGGCGTGTCTATCCACAGGGGCCCGTCGCCGCGCACGTCCTCGGCTACGCGGGCGTGGACAACAAGGGCTTGTCCGGGCTCGAGCTGGCGCTCGACAGGACGCTCGGCGGACGGCCCGGGCGCGAGACGATCGTCCGCGACCCGTTCGGGCGGACGCTGGACGTCATCCATTCGACGCCCGTCGTCGAGGGCCGCGACGTCCGCCTGACGCTCGACGCCACCCTCCAGGGCAACGCCGAGTCGGTGCTCCGGGCGACCGTCCGGAAGTGGGGAGCGCTCGCGGCCTCCGCGGTCATCCTCGACCCGCACACCGGCGAGGTCCTGGCGCTCGCGGTGGAGCCCGGCTTCGACGCGAACCGCTTCCCACAGACGTCGAAGGAGGTCCAGCGGAACCGCGCCGTCACGGACACGTACGAGCCGGGCTCGACGCTGAAGGTCGTGACCGTCGCTGGTGCGCTCGCCGAGGGGCTCGTCAGCCCGATGACGGCGTTCACGCTCGGGCCGAAGATCCACGTCGCCGACCGCGTGATCCACGAGGCGCACCGGACGCGGACGGAGCGGATGACGGTCGCCGCGATCCTCGCGCAGTCGTCGAACATCGGGACGATCACGCTGGCGCAGCTACTCGGGCGCGAGCGCCTGACCAAGTGGCTCGGACGGTTCGGCTTCGGGAGGAAGACCGGCATCGACTTCCCCGGAGAGACCGAGGGGATCCTCCCGGGCTACTGGTCGGGCTCGACGATCGGGACGCTGCCGATCGGCCACGGGATCGCGGTGACGCCGGTGCAGATGGCGGCCGCGTACGCGGCGGTGGCGAACGGCGGCGTCTGGCTGCAGCCGCACCTCGTGATGAACGGCCGTGTGAAGAAGCGCCGCGTCATCTCCCAGCAGGTCTCCGACCAGCTGATGTCGATGATGCGCGACGTCGTCCTCGAGGGGACGGGCACCGAGGCGGCCGTCGAGGGGTACCAGGTCGCCGGCAAGACCGGGACGGCCGCCAAGCCCGATCCGCGCGGCGGGTACTCGACCTCGCGCTACGTCGCCTCCTTCGTCGGCGCCGTGCCTGCCAGCGACCCCCGTCTCGTCGTGCTCGTGACCGTCGACGAGCCGAGCACGATCTGGGGCGGCACCGTGGCCGCGCCGGCGTTCCAGCAGATCGCGCGCTTCGCGCTGCAGTACCTCGAGATCCCGCCAGACGCGTGAGCGTCTCGTCCGCGGAGCGGATCGGTGGAGGGGTCTGGGGGAACCGAGAGGTTCCCCCGGCTGGGTCCGCCGCCTCAGCTAGCCTCCGTGCCGATCGTGGATCTCGAGCGGCTGATCACCGCGCTCGGACCCCAGGAGGTCCGCGGGGGCGCTCCAATCGACATCGCCGATCTCGCGTACGACACGCGTGAGGTGCGCCCGGGCGCGCTCTTCTTCTGCGTGCCCGGCGAGCGGGTCGACAGGCACGACCTCGCCGGCGAGGCGGTCGAGCGCGGAGCTGCGGCGCTCGTCGTCGAGCGGCCGCTCGAGCTCGCCGTCCCGCAACTGATCGTGCGCTCCGCCCGCGAGGCGATGGCGGTGGCCGCCGACGAGTTCTTCGGCCGCCCGACGCAGGAGCTCCTCGTCGGCGGGGTGACGGGGACGAACGGCAAGACGACGACGGCGTATCTCCTCTACTCGATCCTCGACGCCGCGGGCATGCGGCCGGGGCTGATCGGGACGATCGAGTCGCGGGTCGGCGGGGAGGCCCGGCCGGCCGTCCGTACGACGCCCGAGGCGATCGATCTCCAGCGGACTTTTCGCGAGATGCTCGACGCGGGCGACCGCAGCGTCGCGATGGAGGCGACCTCGCACGGCTCCGAGCTCGGACGCCTCGCCGGCGTCCGCTTCGACGCCCTCGCCTTCACGAACCTGACGCAGGACCACCTCGACTTCCACGGCTCGATGGACGACTACTACGCCGCGAAGCGGCGCCTCTTCACGGACCACGAGCCGGCGCCGGCGGCGGCCGTCAACGTGGGCGACGAGTGGGGTCGGCGGCTGGCGGACGAGCTTCGCCGCCTCGACCGGGCACCGCTCCTGACGTACGGGCTGACGGACGACGCCGACGTGCGCGAGGCGCCGGCGGCGAGCCGCCTCCGGGGGCGCTTCAACCAGGAGAACGCGCTCGCGGCGGTCGCCCTCGCCCGGCTCCTCGGCGTGCCGAGCGCCGCGGTGGAGGAAGGCCTCGCGCGGGCGCCGAGCGTCCCGGGGCGCTTCGAGACGGTCGACGAGGGCCAGCCGTTCACCGTCGTCGTCGACTACGCGCACACGCCGGACTCGCTCGCGAACGTGCTCCGCACGGCGCGAGAGCTGACGGCGGGGCAGCTGATCTGCGTCTTCGGCTGCGGCGGCGACAGGGACCGCGGGAAGCGTCCCGAGATGGGGCGGATCGCGAGCGAGCTCGCGGACACCGCGATCGTCACCTCCGACAACCCCCGCAGCGAGGACCCGCTCGCGATCATCGACGAGATCCTCGCGGGGGTCTCCGAGGACGTGCAGGTCGAGCCCGACCGCCGGGCCGCGATCGCGCGGGCGATCGAGCAGGCCGGCGAGCACGACGTCGTCGTCATCGCGGGCAAGGGCCACGAGCAGGGCCAGGAGTTCGCCGACCGGAAGATCCCGTTCGACGACCGCGAGGTCGCGCGCGAGGCACTCCGGCGGCTGGGGGCGCCGGCGTGATCCCGCTCCCCGTCTCGGAGCTCGAGGGCCTCGGACGCCTGGCGGCGACGGCCGACGAGGTCACGGGCGTCCAGATCGACTCGCGTCGCGTCCGGCCCGGCGACCTCTTCGTGGCGGTCCGGGGCGGGGTGGACTACGTCGACGAGGCTCGGGAGTCCGGCGCGGCCGCGATCCTCGTCCCCGATGACGACTTCGCCGCCATGGCGGCGATCGGGCGCGCGATCCGCGAGCGCAGCGACGCGGAGATCGTCGGGATCACGGGCTCCACGGGAAAGACGTCCACGAAGGACATCCTCGCCGCGCTCGTCCGCCCGCACCGACGGACCGTCGCGGCTGAAGCGAGCTACAACGCCGAGCTCGGCGTCCCGCTCACGCTCGCCCGCCTTGAGACCGACACCGAGATCTTGATCTCGGAGCTCGCGATGCGCGGCTTCGGCCAGATCCGCGAGCTCTGCGAGATCGCCGCGCCGACCATGGGCGCCATCACTGCCATCGGGCCGGCGCACCTCGAGTTCGTCGAGTCCGTCACCGGCGTCGCACGCGCGAAGGCGGAGCTCCTGGAGGCGCTGCCCGAGCGCGCGACCGCGGTCGTGCCCGCGGGGGCGGAGGAGCTCGAGCCGCACCTTCGCCCGGACCTGACGCTGATCCGGGTCGGCGAGGACGTCCGTCTCGTCTCGTTCGTCGACGGCCGTCTGCGGGCCGACGTGTTCGGCGTCCAGGTCGAGCTCGCGCTCCCGCTCCGCGGCGCCCACCAGGCCGAGAACGCCGTGGTCGCGATCGCCGTCTACCACGCGCTCGGCCTGCCGCTCGAAGGGATCGAGGCGGGAGCGGAGGAGATCGAGCTCTCGCGCCTCCGCGGCGAGGAGCTCCCGCTGCCCGGCGGCGGCGTGCTCATCAACGACTGCTGGAACGCCAACCCGGCCTCGATGGCGGCCGCCCTTCGCGACCTGGCGGCCCGTGCAAACGGGGGCCGGCGGCTCGCCGTCCTCGGCGGGATGGCGGAGCTCGGCGCCGAGTCGGCCAGGTACCACGAAGAGGTCGGCCGCCTGCTCGGCGAACAGAAGATCGACCACGTGATCGCCGTCGGGGAGCTCGCCCGCGGCTACGGCGCCGGCGAATGGGTCGCCGATGCCGACGAGGCGGCCGAGCGCCTCGCGGAGCTCGTCCGGCCGGGCGACATCGTGCTCGTGAAGGGGTCGCGCTCGGTAGGCCTCGAGCGGGTCGCACAGAACCTAGTGGGCTAATGGAACGAGTCCTCGCCGCGGGCCTGCTGGCCATGCTGATCTCGATCGTCGCCGGTCCGAAGTTCATCGACTTCCTGCGCCGGAACGAGATGGGCCAGCACATCCGCGAGGAGGGCCCCGAGGGGCACCGCGTCAAGCAGGGGACGCCGACGATGGGCGGGCTGCTGCTGGTCTTCTCCGCGACCGTCGCCTTCCTGCTGCTCAGCCACTACACGACCGAGGGGCTCGCCGTGTTCGGCGTGATGCTCGGCTGTGCCGCGGTCGGCTTCGCGGACGACTACACGAAACTCCGGCACAGGCGCTCGCTCGGGCTCGCCGGGCGCTGGAAGCTCGTCCTCCTCGCGGCGATCACGGTCGGGCTCGCCGTCGCCGTCGAGGATGTGAACGCGCCGAGCGAGATCTACGTGCCGATCGTCGACTGGCGCTTCGGCCTGTCGCTCGGCTTCTACCTCCTGCTCTTTCTCATCGTCGCCGGTGCCGCAAACGGCGCCAACCTGACGGACGGGATCGACGGCCTCGCCGCGGGGATCGGGATCATCGCGCTGCTCACCTTCACGGCGATGAACGTCGTCGCCTACACGCGTTCGGGGCAGTTCCAGGCCGAGCAGGACCTGGCCTCGCTGGACATGGCGATCCTGGGTGCGGCGCTGATCGGAGGCGCGATCGGATTCCTCTGGTACAACGCCTTCCCCGCCGAGGTGATCATGGGCGACACGGGCTCGATGGCGATCGGCGGGGCGATCGGCGCCTTCGCGGTGATGAGCCGCAGCGAGCTGCTCCTGCTCCTGATCGGCGGGATCTTCGTGATCGAGGCGCTCTCGGTGATCCTGCAGGTCGCCTCGTTCAAGTACTGGGGCCGGCGGATCTTCCTGATGGCGCCGATCCACCACCACTTCGAGATGAAGGCGTGGTCGGAGACGAAGATCATGGTGCGGTTCTGGATCGTCGCGGCGATCCTGTGCGGCGCGGCGTTCGCCCTCTACTACCGCTACTTCCCGGCCTTCCGTCCCGACCTGGTCGGATGACAGCCCTCGTCTTGGGCCTAGCGCGCTCGGGCCGGGCGGCCGCGCTCGCGCTTGCGCGCCGAGGCGACCGAGTCGTCGCCGTCGACCGCTCCCCGGAGGCGGACCCCGGCAGGCTCGCGGAGGCGGGCGTCGAAGTCCACCTCGGAACCGAGGAGACCTCGCTGCTGGAGGGTGTGGACGTCCTGATCAAGAGCCCCGGGGTGCCGGCCGAGGCACCGCTCGTCGCCGCCGCGCGGGCGCGCGGCATTCCCGTCTGGAGCGAAGTCGAGCTCGGCGGCCGCCTGCTCTCCACGCCCATCCTCGGGGTCACCGGGACGAACGGGAAGACGACGACGACCGCGCTCCTCGGCGCCATGCTCGGCGCGCCCGTCGCCGGGAACATCGGCCGCGCGCTGACGGAGCTCGGCGACGAGGGCCGCTGGATCGTCTGCGAGCTCTCGAGCTTCCAGCTGGAGGACGTCCACGAGTTCCGACCGCGGATCGCCGTGCTCCTCAACCTCGAGCCCGACCACCTCGACCGGCACGGAACCTTCGACGCGTACCGCGAGGCGAAGCTCCGGATCTTCGAGAACCAGGGCCCGGACGACGTCGCCGTCGTGCCGCGCGGGTTCCGCGAGGTCTCAGGGCAGGGACGGCGGGTCGAGTTCTCGCCGGACGACCTGCTCCCCGCCGAGCCGCGCCTCCGCGGCGCGCACAACCGCGAGAACGCCGCCGCGGCGGTCGCCGCCGCCCGCGAGGCGGGCGCGGCCGAGGACCAGATCGCCCGCGCGCTCCGCGAGTTCCCCGGCGTCGAGCACCGGCTCGAGGAGGTGGCGGACGTCGGCGGCGTCCGCTTCGTGAACGACTCGAAGGCGACGAACGCCGCGGCCGCGCGGCGGGCGATCGCGTCCTACGACGAGCCGCTGCACGTGATCCTCGGCGGTCTCGGCAAGAACGAGAGCTACGCGGAGCTCGCCGCCGACCTGCATGCCCGCGGCGCCCGCGCGTACCTGATCGGCGCCGCCGCGGAGGAGCTCGCCGCGGCGATCGAGGACAACGAGCTCTGCGGCGACCTCGCGACCGCCGTCAGGTCGGCGGCCGCCGCGGCGAAGGCGGGCGAGGTCGTCTTGCTCTCCCCGGCCTGCGCCAGCTACGACCAGTTCCGCGACTTCGAGGAGCGGGGCGACCAGTTCCGCCGCCTGGTCGAGGAGCTCTCGTGAAGAAGGGTCAGTTCGAGGGGCAGCTGTTGCTGCTGATCACGCTGGCGCTCGTCGCGTTCGGGCTCGTGATGGTCTTCAGCGCCACCTCCGGGCAGGCGACGCTCGGCAACGGCGACGCGTCGTACTACCTCCGCAAGCAGGGGCTCTACGCGCTTTTCGGCGTCGTGCTGCTCGTGCTGATGCGCAGGACGAGCTACCGCGCGCTGAGGCCGCTGGCCCCGACGCTGATCGTCGCCAGCCTCGGGCTCCTCGTCGCTGTGCTCGCGATCGGGACGACGGTGAACGGCGCGAAGCGCTGGCTCCAGTTCGGCCCGGCCGTCTTCCAGCCGTCCGAGCTCGCGAAGCTCGCGCTCGTGATCTGGCTCGCTGCGCACCTCTCGCGCCGGCCGGCGCCCCGGACGCTGGGCGAGCTCTTCAAGCCGATCGGGCTCGTCACGGGCGTCTTCTGCGCGCTCTTCCTCGCCGAGCCCGACCTCGGGACGGCGATCACCGTCGTCGTGATGCTCGGCGGCGTCCTGATCGTCTCCGGCGCCCCGGCGCGGCTGCTTGCCACCTCGGGGGCGCTGGCCGCCGGGCTGGTTCTCACCGCCGCCTGGTTCGAGCCGTACCGGCGCGCGCGCCTCCTGAGCTTCCTCAACCCCTGGGACGACCCGCAGGGCGCGGGCTACCAGACCGTACAGGCGATGATCGGCCTCGGCTCTGGCGGGATCTTCGGGGTCGGCCTGGGTGAGGGGATCTCGAAGAACTTCTATCTCCCCGAGGCGCACACGGACATGATCTTCGCCATCGTCGGCGAGGAGCTCGGCCTCGTCGGGACGACGGCGCTGATCGGCGCCTACGCGGCCTTCGGCTATGCCGGCTTCCGGCTCGCCCTCGGCTGCAAGGATCCATTCGGGAAGCGGCTCGCCGCCGGGATCACGACGCTCGTCTGCGGGCAGGCGCTGATCAACATCGCGGCGGTCATGGGCGCCGCACCGCTGACCGGGATCACCCTGCCGTTCGTCTCCTACGGCGGCTCGAGCCTGATCGTCGGCCTCGCGGGAGTCGGCATCCTCCTTAACATCGCGGGCGACCATGGGCGAGCAAGCAGGGCCCGCGTGCCTGATCGCAGCAGGGGGAACAGCCGGACACGTGCTTCCGGCGATCGCCGTCGGCGAGGCGCTTCGCGAGCGCGGGGCCGGCGTGACGTTCGCCGGGTCGCCGGATCGCGTTGAAGCCGGCCTCGTGCCCGAGGCCGGCTTCGAGTTCGATGCCTTCGCGATCTCGGGGCTGCCGCGGAGGCCCGGGCTCGAGCTCGTCCGCTCGCTCCTGCGTGCCGGCGGTGCGGTCCGCGAGAGCCGCCGAATCCTGAGGCGGCGCCGGCCCGACGTCGTGCTCGGCGCGGGAAGCTTCGTCGCGGGACCGATGGTGCTCGCGGCTGCAACGCTTCGGATCCCCACCGCCCTGACCGAGGCGGACGCGCATCTCGGCCTGGCCAACCGGCTCGCGGCGCCGTTCGCGAAGCGCGTCTTCCTCGCGTACGAGCTCGACGGTCTCGGCCCGCCGAAGTACCAAGTGGTGGGGCGCCCGATCCCGAGCCGGTCGCGACCGGTCGAGCGCGCCGAGGCCCGGTCGCGGTTCGGGCTCCCGCCCGAGGGCCGGATCCTCGGCGTCTTCGGCGCACGGGCCGGCGCGAAGAGCCTGAACGAGTTCGCCCTCGAGACCTGGGGCCGGGAGGGGCCGGTCGTCCTCCACCTGTCCGGCGAGCGCGACTACGAGGCGCTGCGGCCGCGCGTGGAGCGCGAGGACTACCATCTGCTCCCGACGGCCGACGACTTCGGCGCAGCGCTCTCGGCCGTCGACCTCGTCCTCTCGCGGTCCGGCGGAACCGTCTGGGAGCTCGCGGCGGCGGGACTCCCGGCAGTGCTCGTTCCCTATCCGCATGCGACTTCCGACCACCAGACGAAGAACGCCCGGTACTTCGAAGGTGGCGGGGGCGCGGTCGTCGTGACGGAGACGCAGCTGAGCACGGCTCCGGCGATCGTCGAGGCGCTGCTGGAGGACGAGGCCCGGCTCGCGACGATGCGGGCGGCGATGAAGCGCCTCGCCCGGGAGGACGCGGCGGCGAGGATCGCGGAGGAGCTGATCGAGCTTGCAGCCGCTGGCCGGTAGGAAGCTCCACTTCGTCGGGATCGGCGGCGCGGGGCTGTCGGGCTACGCGCTCCTGGCGTTCGCCTGGGGCGCGGAGGTGTCAGGCTGGGACCGGTACGAGACGCCGTACCTGGAGCACCTGCCGGAGGGGATCCACGTCGAGATCTCGCCGGAGCCGGACCCGCCGGACGGCGCCGAGACGATCGTCTCCACGGCGTTCACGGGCAGTGCCACAGGCAAGTCGCGCGCGGAGTTCCTGGCCGAGCTGGTCTCGCTGCAGGACGCGATCGTCGTCGCCGGCGCGCACGGCAAGACGACGACCGCGGCGATGATCGCCTTCGTCTTCGACCGCCTCGGGCGCGACCCGGGCTTTCTGATCGGCGCCGACATCCCGCAGCTCGGCGGGAACGCGCGTGCAGGCTCGGGCTGGCTCGTCGTCGAGGGCGACGAGTCCGACCGCACGATCGAGCTGCTCCGCCCGAAGATCGCCGTCGTCACGAACGTCGACCTGGACCACCACACGGAGTTCGCGTCGAGGTCGGAGGTGGGGGAGCTGTTCGAGCGCTGGCTCGAGACCGTCCCGAAGACCGTTCAGGGCGAGTCGCTCGCGCCGTACGACGGCGAGCTCAACGTCCCCGGCGAGCACAACCGCCGGAACGCTGCGACCGCCCTCGCGGCGCTCGAGCTCGCCGGCGTGGACGGGCGCGACGCGTGGCCGGTGCTGCGCGAGTTCCGCGGCGCCGGGCGGCGGCTCGAGGAGGTCGGGGTCGCGGGCGACGTGCGGATCGTCGACGACTACGCGCACCACCCGGAAGAGATTCGCGCGACCCTCTCGGCGCTGCGCGACCAGGGCACCGGTCGGATCCTGGCGCTCTTCCAGCCGCACCTCTACTCCCGCACCCGTCACCTCGCGCGCGAGACGGCCGCCGCGCTCGCCGAGGCGGACGTCGTCGCGGTCACGGACGTCTACCCGGCGAGGGAGCAGCCCGTCGAAGGGGTCACCGGCAAGCTCGTCGTCGACGCGCTGGCGGAGCTCCGGCCCGGGATGCCGATCGCCTGGATGCCCCAGGTGGAGGACGGGGCGCGCTTCCTCGCGCGGCGCGCGCGGCCCGGCGACGTCGTGCTCACGATCGGGGCCGGCGACGTCGACCGGGGCGCCGAGCTCGTCTTCGCGGAGCTGGCGTGAGGATCGAGGAGCAGATCGCGCTCTCGCGGTTCACGACGCTGGGGACCGGCGGCCCCGCCCGCTGGTTCGCCCGGCCCGAGAGCGTTGCCGAGCTCGAGGAGCTGCTCGCCTGGGCCGCCGAGCGCGAGGCGCCGGTCGCCGTGATCGGCCTCGGCTCGAACCTCCTGGTCGCCGACGAGGGCGTGGACGGCCTCGTGCTCAAGCTGTCGGGGGAGCTGGCAGCGGCAGAGGTCGACGGGGAGCTGCTCCGTGCCGGCGGCGGCGCGTCGCTCGCGGTCTGCCTGCACCGCGCGCGTGCCGCGGGCCTCGGGGGGCTCGAGTTCGCCTGCGCGATCCCTGGAACCGTCGGCGGCGGGGTCTGGATGAACGCCGGCGCGTACGGCGGCGACATCGCCGGCGTCCTCGAGCGTGCCCTCGTCGCCGATTCGTCGGGGTCGAGCTGGCGGACGCCCGACGAGCTCGGGCTCGAGTACCGCAGGTCGGCGCTCCGGCCGGGTGAAGTCGTCGCGCGGGCCGAGTTCCGGCTCCACCCCCGTCCGGTCGAGGAGATCAAGGCGACCGTCGCCGAGATGCAGTCGGCCCGGAAGGCTGCACAGCCGACGAACAAGCGCACGTTCGGAAGCGTCTTCAAGAACCCCGAGCACGAGCTGACCGCCGGCCGGATGCTCGAGGCCTGCGGGCTGCGCGGCTACCGGATCGGCGGCGCGCAGATCTCTCCCCGGCACGCGAACTTCATCGAGAACGCCGACGGCGCCAGCTCGGCCGACGCGATCGCCCTGATGGCCGAGGCCCGCCGGCGGGCGCTCGAGGAGTTCGGGGTCGAGCTCGAGCACGAGGTGCAGCTGCTCGGGCCGATCGAGCTGCCCACGTCCGGCGTGTAGGAGCGGCTCCCGCCGCGGCGAATCTGGCGCGGTGGCTCGTGCGGCCGCCTCGGTGTCCCCTGCTCTCCGGCTCGTTCCCTCCGGCCGGTCGCTCGGCGTCGGCTTCGGGCTGCTCGCCGTGGCCGTTGCGCTCTTCTTCGGCGCACGGCACAGCGCCGTCTTCGCCGTCCACGAGGTGCAGGTGGAGTCGGTTCCCCCGAGCCAGGCGCGCCCCGTCGGCCGCGCGCTCGATGACCTCCACGGCGTCAGCCTGCTCCGCGTGAACCAGGACGCGATCCAACGCCGGCTGGACAGGCTCCCGCACGTCCATCTCCTCGGCTTCGACCGCGCGTTTCCGAACGGCCTTCGCGTCCGGGTGAGCGTGGAACGCGCGGTCGCCGTCGCACGCCGCGGCAGCGACCGCTGGCTCGTCTCCGCGGAAGGCCGTGTCCTGCGGCCGCTCGAGCGGCGGCTACGGAGGCCGCTGCCCGTCGTCTGGCTCGAGCGGACCGTCGATCCGGAGGTCGGCGCCGTTCTCGGCGCCGCGGAGCCGGCCCGCGCGATCAAGACGATCTCCGCGGTTCGCGCCGCATCCCCGGCCCTCGCCCGGAGGGTCTGGTACGTGAAGATGGGTGAGGCCGGTGCGGCGACCGCCGTCCTCGACGACCGCTCCGAGATCCGGCTCGGGCCGGTCGCGGAGCTGCCGGTCAAGCTCGAGGTCGCCCGCCGCGTGCTCGCGGCGCTGCGCCGCGAGGGGGACGTCGCCGCCTACCTCGACGTCAGCGTTCCCGACAGACCGGTCGTCGGCGAAACTCTAGAGTCTCAGCTTGAGCCTGAGACTACGGCGCCCGAAACCCCGTTGACACCACAGTAGATCGCCCTTACCCTGGGGCGTTGCACTGGCCCGCGAAGCCGCGAGCTACAGTCGAGCCTGAGGTGGAGGGACGTTGAGCGTACGCGATCAGACAGGGAACTACCTCGCAGTCATCAAGGTTGTCGGCGTCGGCGGCGGCGGCTCGAACGCGGTCAACCGCATGGTCGACGCCCGACTCAGCGGCGTCGACTTCATCGCCGCCAACACGGACGCGCAGGCGCTCCTCGTCGTCGACGCGGACATGAAGGTCCACATCGGCGCCGAGTCCACGCGCGGGCTCGGTGCGGGCGCGAACCCGGAGGTCGGACGCGCGGCCGCGATGGAGAGCCGCGACGAACTCAAGGACGCGCTGAAGGGCGCGGACATGGTCTTCGTGACCGCCGGCGAGGGCGGCGGGACGGGCACCGGCGGCGCTCCGATCGTCGCCGGGATCGCGCGCGAGCTCGGCGCGCTGACCGTCGGCGTCGTCACGCGTCCCTTCGGCTTCGAGGGCCGCAAGCGCGCAGACCAGGCGATGATGGGCATCGAGGAGCTCCGCGACCACGTCGACACGCTGATCGTGATCGAGAACGACCGCCTGCTCCAGGTCGTCGAGAAGCGCACTTCCATCGTCGACGCCTTCCGGATGGCCGACGACATCCTCCGCCAGGGCGTCCAGGGCATCACCGACCTGATCACGGTGCCGGGCATCGTCAACCTGGACTTCGCCGACGTGCGGGCGATCATGTCCGACGCCGGGTCGGCGCTCATGGGGATCGGGGCCGCTTCGGGCGAGAGCCGGGCGGCGGAAGCGGCGCACACCGCGGTTTCCTCGCCGCTGCTGGAGTCGTCGATCGAGGGAGCGACCGGGATCCTCCTCAACATCAGCGGGCCGCCCGACATGGGCCTCTTCGAGGTGAACGAGGCGGCCGAGGTCGTCACCAGCGCATCGGACCAGAACGCGAACGTCATCTTCGGCGCGGTGATCGACGAGTCACTGAGCGACGAGGTTCGCGTGACGGTCATCGCGACCGGCTTCGGCCCCGCGGCGCACCGGCGCCGGCGGAGGGCCGCGGTGCCGGAGGAGGCGCCGGCGCGGGAGCCCGAGGAGCGCGAGCGGGAACGCGAGCGCTTCGAGGTCACCGACGAGGAGCTCGAAGTGCCCTCGTTCCTCCGCGACTAGTCCCGACCGGTCGCACGAACGCCCGGCGGTAGCATCCGCCCGACGTGCAGACGCTGCGCCGAACTCCCCTTCACGAGCGCCACGTCGCGCTCGGGGCGCGGCTCGTCCCCTTCGCCGGGTGGGAGATGCCGGTGCAGTACGAGGGCGTCATCCAGGAGCACCGCGCGGTCCGCACGGACGCCGGCGTGTTCGACGTCTCCCACATGGGCGAGCTGGAGGTCGAGGGCCCGCGGGCCCACGAGTTCCTGCAAGGGGTCCTCTCGAACGACCTGGGCCGTGTCGAGCCGGGCCAGGCGCAGTACACGCTGCTCACGAACGAGCGCGGCGGCATCGTCGACGACCTGATCGCGTACCGCCTGGAGCCCGGCCGGTACCTCCTGATCGTCAACGCTTCCAACCGCGAGGCGGACTTCCGGTGGCTGAAGGAACGTGAGCTACCCGGATCCGACGTGCGTGACATCTCCGACGACTACGTGCTCCTGGCCGTCCAGGGCCCGCGTTCGATCGAGCGTCTCGGCCTGGACGAGGCACCCGCGTTCACGTTCTCCATGGAGGAGCTGGACGGGGTCGAGGTCATGGTCAACCGCACCGGGTACACGGGCGAGGCGGGTGTGGAGCTCATGGTTCCGGCGGAGGACGGCCCGGCGCTCTGGGACGCCGTCCTCGCCCGGGGCGTCAAGCCCGCCGGCCTCGGCGCCCGCGACACGCTGCGCCTGGAGGTGTGCTACCCGTTGCACGGGAACGACATCGGGCCCGACACCGACGCGATCTCGGCGGGGCTCGGCTGGGTCTGCGCGCTCGACAAGGACTTCAACGGCGCGGAGGAGCTGCGCCGGATCAAGGCCGAGGGCCCGGCCCGGAGGCTCGTGGCGTTCGTCATGGACGACGTCGGCATCCCGCGCCAGGGCATGCGCATCGACGGCGAGGGTGAGGTCACGTCCGGGACGCACTCCCCGATGCTCGACAAGGGCATCGGCATGGGCTATGTGCCGGCCGGGGGGTCGGAGCCCGGGACGGAGCTGACGATCGACGTGCGGGGCCGGCCCCGGAAGGCCCACGTCGTCAAGAAACCGATCTACAAGCGCGAGGAGGATTGATGGCGGCTGCCGAGAGCTACCCCGACGACCTGCTCTACCACCGGGAGCACGACTGGGCCCGGGTCGAGGACGGCGAGGCCGTGCTCGGCATCACCTGGTACGCCCAGGACGCCCTCGGCGAGCTCGTCCACTTCGAGCCGCCCGAGGCCGGAGCGTCGGTCGCGAAGGACGGCATCTACGGCGAGGTCGAGTCGGTCAAGGCGGTCTCGGACCTCGTCTCCCCGCTCTCGGGCGAGGTCGTCGAGGTGAACCAGAAGATCGTCGACGCTCCCGAGACCGTGAACGACGACCCCTACGGAGAGGGCTGGCTGGTGCGCATCCGGCTCTCGGACCCCTCCGAGGCCGATGGCCTGCTGAACCTCGAGGCCTACAAGGCGCTTCTCGCCGAGCAGTGACGTACGCGGCGCTCACCGACGCCGACCGCGAGGCGATGCTCGACACGATCGGCGTCTCGAGCATCGACGAGCTCTTCCGCGACATCCCGGCCGGGGTCCGGCTCGACCGCCCGCTCGACCTCGGCGAGCCGCTGACCGAGCAGGAGATCGTGGAGCGGCTGGAGGAGCTCGCGGCACGCAATGTGCACGCGGGCGAGGAGCTCTCCTTCGTCGGCGCGGGCGTCTACGACCACTACGTTCCCGCGGTCGTCGACTACATCCTCCAGCGCGGCGAGTTCCTGACCGCCTACACGCCGTACCAGCCGGAGTTGAGCCAGGGCGTCCTCCAGGCGATCTTCGAGTACCAGACGGTCGTCTGCGAGCTGACCGGCATGGACGTCTCGAACGCGTCCGGGTACGACGGGACGACGGTCGCCGCCGACGCGTGCTACGTGGCCAAGCACGCGACCGGCCGGTCGAAGATCGTGCTCGCCGAGACCGTCAACCCGCAGGTGCGCCAGGTCGTCCGCACCTATGCGCCGGGGTTCGGGATGGAGGTCGTGGACGTGCCCCACCGTGACGGGGTCACCGACCCGGAGGAGTTCCGCGCGGCCGCCGAGGGCGCCGCCTGCGCGATCTTCCAGCAGCCGAACTTCTTCGGCTGCCTCGAGCCGGCGCCGCAACTCGCGGCCGCGGCGAACGACGCCGAGGCGCTGGCGGTGGCCCATGTCGACCCGATCTCGCTCGGCGTGCTCGAGGCACCCGGCAACTACGGCTGCGCGATCGCGATCGGCGAGGGACAGTCGGCCGGCAACCCGCTCTCCTTCGGTGGCCCGCACTACGGGTTCATCGCCGCGCGCGAGGAGTTCACGCGGCGGATGCCCGGCCGGATCGTCGGTGAGACGACCGACGTCCACGGCCAGCGCGGCTACGTCCTCACGCTCCAGACGCGGGAGCAGCACATCCGGCGCGAGAAGGCGACGTCGAACATCACGACCAACCAGACCCTGCTGGCGCTGGGCGGCCTCATCTATTTGTGCTGGCTGGGCCCGGAAGGGCTGCGGGAGGTGGGCGAGACCTGCATGGCCCTCGCCGAGCACGCCAAAGAGCGCCTCGATCTTCCATTGTTGTTTCCCGAGCAGGCAACGTTCAAGGAGTTTGCCGTTCGCGTCGGACGGCAGGCCCTGGACGCGATCCGCGACGCGCGCACGCACGGCGTCAACCCCGGCTACCCGCTCGGCCGCGACTACCCGGAGATGGACGACGCGATCCTCGTCGCCGTGACCGAGCGGCGGACGATCGACGACATCGACCGGCTGGTGGAGGCGCTGGGCGAGTGAAGCTGGTTTTCGAGAAGTCCCGCCCCGGTCGTCGCGCGGGCAGGATCCCGCGGCCCGCGGAGCTCTCGCCGCCGACGGTCCCCGGCGAGCTCCGCCGCGAGCGGCCGGCGCGCCTGCCCGAGCTCCCCGAGGTCGAGCTCGTCCGCCACTTCACGGAGCTGACCAGCCGCAACTTCGGGATCGACACCGGCTTCTACCCGCTCGGCTCCTGCACGATGAAGTACAACCCGCGCGTCAACGAACGCGTCGCCGCGCTGCCCGGGTTCCGCGACCTCCATCCGCATCAGGACGAGGACGGCGCGCAGGGCGCGCTCGAGCTGATGCACGACCTGCAGGAGATCCTGGCGGAGGTCACCGGCCTGCACGCGGTGTCGCTCCAGCCGGCGGCCGGCTCCCAGGGGGAGCTGACCGGCCTCATGCTCATGCGCGCCTACTTCGCCGACCGCGGCGAGTCGGAGCAGCGGCGCAGCGTGGTCGTCGCGGACACGGCCCACGGGACGAACCCGGCCAGCGTGACGATGGGGGGCTACGAGCTGCGGAAGGTCTCGACCGACGCGCGCGGCAACATCGACCTCGACGACCTGAGGAGCAAGGTCGACGACTCGACGGCCGGGCTCATGCTTACGAATCCGTCCACGCTGGGCCTGTTCGACGAGAACATCGAGGAGATCTCGAAGCTCTTCCACGACGCCGGCGCGCTCCTGTACTACGACGGGGCGAACCTCAACGCCGTCTGCGGCATCTCGCGCCCCGGAGACATGGGCTTCGACATCGTCCACATCAACCTGCACAAGACGTTCTCCCAGCCGCACGGCGGCGGCGGCCCCGGAGGCGGGCCGATCGCCGTCAGGGAGCATCTCGAGCCGTTCCTGCCCGTCCCCGCCGTCGTCAGGGACGGGGACCGCTTCCGCCTCGACTACGACCGGCCGAAGTCGATCGGGAAGGTTCGCGCGTTCACCGGGCCGTTCGGCGTCTTCGTCCGGTCGTACGCCTTCATCCTGGCGTGGGGCAGGGAGCTCCGCGGGATGTCAGAGGACGCGGTCCTCAATGCGAACTACCTCCTCGCCCGACTCAAGCACGCCTACGACCTGCCGTTCGACCGGCTGTGCATGCACGAGTTCGTGCTTTCGGGGAGGAAGCTGAAGCGCGAGCACGGCGTGACGACGTTCGACGTCGCCAAGCGGCTGATGGACTACGGCTTCCACCCGCCCACGGTCTACTTCCCGCTCGTCGTCCCCGAGGCGCTCATGATCGAGCCGACCGAGACGGAGACGAAGGAGACGCTCGACGCCTTCGCCGAGGCGATGCTGGCGATCGCCCGCGAGGCGGCCGAGGAGCCGGAGACGGTCAAGAGCGCGCCGCACAGCCGGGCCGTGGGTCGGCTGGACGAGGTCAAGGCCGCAAAGCGCGCGATCGTCCGCTACCGCTTCGAGGAGCACCCCGACCTTTCGGGCGAGCCCGTAGCTCCAGCGCAAGCGGAAGCTCCCAAGGGGGTCTAGGGGCTCGCCCTCTCGCTGAAAGTCTCACGACTTTCAGCGACCGTATGGAGCCGGGCGGCGCTTCACGCCGCGCGGCCGCGAAAGCCACGGCACTTCCTTCTCCTGGAGCCTCAGTGGCAGAACGGGCGAAGCCCGTTCCGCGGCGACGGTCTCAGAGTAAGTCTGTGTCGTCCACGAGCTCGCCGCGCCGCCGCATGAGGATCCAGACGACACCGCCGACGGCGGGGATGAAGACGAGCATGCGGAGATCCGCCCAGGCGGCGGCCAGCCAGACGATGCCCAGCGCGATCCAGGCGCCGCGGCGGACGAGATAGTCATCCCGAACCAGTTGCCACAGAGAAGCCGCTGTTTCGTTCATGCCGCTTCTCCTTTCCGTTACGGAGTCTGATCGGCGGGCGCCTGCGACCGCATATCCCTCATCCGGTGAGAATGTGCGTATGAGCGAGATGCCGAGCCCGGGCTCGGAGGTGCTCGACGCGCTGTACCGCGGCGACCGCGAGACCGTCGACTCGTTGCTGGCCGGGGAGCCTGAGCTCACGATCTTCGAGGCGGCTGCTGTGGGCGACGACGCTCGGGTCCACGAGCTGCTTCTCCTCGAGGCGGGCTTCGTGGACCTCTGGTCGCCCGACGGCTTCACCGCGCTCCACCTCGCAGCGTTCTTCGGCCACCCCGAGGTCGCCGCCGAGCTCCTCCGCCGCGGCGCAGACGTCTCCGCCGTCGCGAGGAATCCTCTGGGCGTCCAGGCGCTTCACAGCGCGGCGGCCGGCGGTCACACCGACGTCGCCCGGATCCTGCTCGAGAACGGGGCCGATCCGAACGCGCGGCAGGAGGGCGGGTACACGCCCATCCACGCCGCGGCGCAGAGCGGGAACGACGAGCTCTACGAGCTGCTCGTCGCGCACGGCGCGGATCAGGGGGCGGCGACGGACGACGGGCGGACGGCAGCCGACCTCCGCGCAGGCTCGTAGCGCGGCGCGAGCTCGCGCAGGATTTCCACCATCGCCGTGATCGCCGGCGGGCGCAGCGCGCCGGGAAGCGAGACGGCGAACACGTCCCGCCGTGGGCCCGACGGCTTCAACGGACGGATCGCGATGTCCTTTCGCGCCTGCGGCACGGAGAGGCTGGAGATCAGCGTGACGCCCATGCCCGCCGCGACCAGGCCCTGGGTGATCGGCGCGTGGTCGCTGAGATGGACGACGCGTGGCTCGAACCCGGCCGCCAGGCACGCGCGGTAGGTGATTCCGCTCGGCCCCGCCTGGACCGCCTGGACCCAGGCCTCGTCACGGAGGTCGCGCAGGCGAATCGCGTCCCTCCCGGCCAGTCGGTGGTCCTTCGCGAGCGCCACGTACAGCGGATCGACGAGCAGGTGCTCGGCTTGCAGGCCCTCCCAGGACGTGGGGGGAGGCTGGCCCCGCTCGCGGAAGGCGAGCGCGAGGTCCACGTCGCCGCCGCGCAGCCGCTGCACGCCGGCGCGCGTGCCCGCCTCGAGGAACGAGAGCTCGACCCCTGGATGGCGGCGCCGGAACATGCGGATGGCCTCGAGGACGAGGGTCGAGGCGGCCGTCGGGAAGGCGCACAGCCGGAGCCGGCCGGCGCCGAGGGCGGCGATCGCCTCGAGCTCGGCCTCCGCGGCGGCGAGGTGGCCGGCGATCGCCTCGGCCCGCTCGACCGCGACGCGGCCGGCGTCGGTGAGCCGCAGCCCGGTCGGCGTCCGCTCGAGCAGCCGGACGCCGGCCTCCTGCTCGAGCTTCGCCACCTGGCGCGAGACGGCGGGCTGCGTGAGGAAGAGCGCCCGGGCCGCGCGCGAGAAGGAGCCGTGGCGAACAACCTCTCGGAGCAGCGCGAGCCGGCGTGGGTCGAGCATTACCAGATCGTATAGCACGAGGAAGAATCGGCATTGGCGCGCATGGGCAGCGATCGCCAAAGTGCACGCGTGCTCAGCTTCAGGCGCCTTTTCGGGGGCGAGGTCGATCCCGCCCTCAGGCCCGTGCTCGCCTCGGTCGGCTTCGGCGCGCTCGGCCAGTTCGCGTTCTTCGCCTTCTTCGCGATCTGGGCGCTCACCGAGCTCGGCGCCGAGGCGACCGAGGTCGGCCTCGCTTACACCTGCTCCGGCCTGGCGGCCGTGGTGGGCAGCCTCCTCGGTGGGCGCCTGTCCGACCGGGTCGGCCGGCAGCCGGTCATCGTCGCCGCGTCCGTGGTCCAGACCTTCACACCGGCCGTGCTGCTCGTTCCCCGCCTGCCGACCCTGGCGGCCTACGGGGTCCTGGTCGTCATGGGCTTCGTCCAGCCCGTCCGGGGGACGGCCCAACGGGCCCTCCTCGCCGACCTCGTCGGCGAGGGCGCGCGGGAAGAGGCCTACGGCGCGTTCCGCGTCGTCCTCAACGCCGGCGCGACCCTCGGGCCGCTTGCCGGCGCCGCGCTCGTCACCTGGCGCTGGGAGCCGCTTTTCGCCGGGATCGTCGCCGCCTACGCGTGCGCGCTCGTCGCCGCCCTGCGACTCCCCGAGAGCGCGAGGCAGGCCGGCACGGGAGGCGCCTCGCCGACCCTGCGGCCGCTCTTCCGCGACAGCGCACTGCTCGCCGTGTTCATCGCGGCGATCGGCGGCTGGTGCTCCTACGCGGCGTTCGAGCTCCTCGCTCCGATCTCGCTGACGCAGACGCACGGTCTGGCGCCGGCGACGTGGGGGCTCCTGTTCGCGATGAACCCGATCGTGATCGTGCTGCTCCAGATGCGGGTCACCCGGTGGACGGGAGGGACACCCCGCGGGGTCAAGCTCGCGGCGGGCGTGCTGCTCATGGCCTCGCCGTACCTCCTGCTGGAGGCGAGCGCGGCGCTTCCGGTCGTGGCCTTCGTCCTGCTGGTCGTCGTCCTCGGCGAGATGCTGTGGGCGCCGGCGTCGGAGGCGCTCGTCGCGGACCTGGCGCCGCCGGGGCTCCGCGGGGCCTATCTCGGGACGGCGAACGCCGCGAGCTGGCTCGGGCTCTCGCTGGCGCCGGCGATCGGCCTCCAGACGCGAGCCGCCTTCGGCGACGCCGGGATGTGGCTGCTCATCCTCGCGATCGGAGCGGCGGGCGCAGCGGTCTACCTCGTCGCCTGGCGGCAGGCAGAATCACGCCGTGATCGATCTCCGGTCGGACACGCAGACGAGGCCGAGCCCGGCGATGCGCGAGGCGATCGCGTCCGCGGAGGTCGGCGACGAGCAGAAGCGGGAAGACCCGACGGTCAACCTGCTCGAGCAGCGGGCGGCTGAGGCCCTCGGACAGGAGGAGGCCGTCTTCGTCCCGACGGCGACGATGGCGAACGAGATCGCGCTGCGGCTCCACGGCGAGCCGGGCGACGAGCTGCTCGCCGAGGAGCATTCCCACGTCCTGATCGCCGAGCTCGGCGGGCCGGCCGCCTTCACCGGCCTGCTCACCCGGCCGCTCCGCGGCGAGCACGGCCGGATCGGCGCGGACCAGATCCGCTCGGCGGCGAGGCTCTACGACGACTTCCACACGCCCAGGACGCGGGTCGTCTCGATCGAGAACACACACAACAGCGCCGGCGGGCGCGTCTGGCCACTCGAGGAGCTCGACGCCGTCGTGGACTGCTGCCGCGAGCTCGGCCTGAAGCTCCATCTCGACGGCGCGAGGCTCTTCAACGCCGCGGTCGCGCTCGGCGTCCCGGCCGCGCGGATCTCCGGCCGGGCCGACACGGTCACGATCTGCCTCTCCAAGGGGCTCGGCTGCCCCCTGGGCGCCGTCGTCGCCGGCTCCTCGGAGCTGATGCTGCGCGCCCGCCGCCTCAAGCACATGTTCGGCGGCGCGATGCGCCAGGCGGGAATCGTCGCCGCGGCCGGCGTGTACGCACTCGAGCACAACGTCGAGCGCCTCGCGGAGGACCATGCGCGCGCCCGCCGCCTCGCAGAGGGGCTCGCTGGCGCCGGCGTCCCGGTCGACGTCGAAGAGGTGGAGACCAACTTCGTCCAGATCGACCTGGTGCCGCTTGGCCTCGCGCAGCCAGAGGCGCTCGAGCGGGCGCACCGGGCCGGCGTCGGCATCTCGGCGACGATCCATCCGACGCGGCTGCGCGCGGTGACGCACCTCGACGTCACGGACGAGGACGTCGAGCAGGCGATCGAGATCCTGCCGAAGGCACTCGGAGCCCTTGCCCACGCCTGAGGGACTCGCGGCCGAGCTCTCGGGGATCATCCGGGAGGCCCAGGCGGAGAAGCGGCTGCCCAGCGTCAGCGGCGCGGCGGTCCGAGACGGGGAGCTCGTCTGGAGCGAGGCGGTCGGCATGGCGGACGTCGAGCGCGGAGAGGAGGCGACGCCCGACCACCAGTACCGGATCGCCTCGATCACGAAGACCGTCACCGCCGTCGGCGT
>DASSSO010000059.1:0-7717 GCA_035776735.1 Gaiellaceae bacterium
CTCGGCCCGGTCGGGTTCGTGCGCCGGATCCTGCGCCGGTTCGGCGTCTGGGTCGTGCTCGCCTCCCTCGCCTACCTGAGCTGGTGGGCGCTGTCGGAAGCCGACCTGCGCACGCTCTGGGACGCGCCGGCCGAGGGCGGCTCGTCGTTCTGGCTCGGCACCGACCTCGTGATCGCGATCACCGTCTCCTGGGTGCCCCTCGTCTCCGATTACACGCGCTTCTCCCGCGACCGGCGGTCCGCGTTCTGGGGTGCCGGCGGCGGCTACTTCCTCGGGGGAACGTGGATGCTCGCGCTCGGCGTCTTCATCGTCCTCAGCCGTGGCATCAGCGACCCGGTGGCGATCCCGCCGGCCGTCGCCGCGGCCGGTCTCGCCGCGGCGCTCGCGCTCCTCGCCGTCACCCTGGACGAGACCGACGAGGCGTTCGCCAACGTCTACTCGACCGCGGTCTCGCTCCAGAACGTCCTCTCGGGGATTTCGCAGCGGGTGCTCATCGCGGCGATCGCGGCGATCGCGACCCTCGGCGCGCTCGTCGTCGAGCTGCGGAACTACGAGTCGTTCCTGCTCCTGCTCGGCTCGTGCTTCGTGCCGCTCTTCGGCGTGCTGCTCGCCGACTGGCTGCGGTCAGGAGCCCGCTACACCCGGTCGCAGATCTTCCACGCGCCCGCGTGGCGGGCCGAGCTCCTCCTCGCCTGGCTGCTCGGCTTCCTGCTCTACCACTGGCTGCACGAGCCGCCGCTCGGGCCCTCGTGGTGGGTCGACGTCGTCGAGCGGACGGGCCAGCCGAACCTCGGGATCGGCGCGTCCCTGCCCAGCTTTGCGGCCTCATTCGTCCTCGCTCTGGGCCTAAGCTCCCTAGGATCGAGGTTGCCCCAACCTGTTTCCAAGTGGTAAGGATCAGCCGCACGCCGCCGTGGCCGAAGTCACTTTCTCAGAGGTAGCGAAGGTCTTCCCGGACGGGACCCGCGCCGTCACCGACTTGACGCTCGGCGCGAGGGACGGCGAGTTCATGGTCCTCGTCGGGCCCTCGGGCTGCGGCAAGACGACCGCGCTGCGAATGGTCGCCGGCCTCGAGGAGATCACGGAGGGCGAGATCAGGATCGGCGACCGGATCGTGAACGAGATCCCCTCGCGGGACCGGGACATCGCGATGGTCTTCCAGAGCTACGCGCTGTACCCGCACCTCTCCGTCTACGACAACATCGCCTTCAGCCTGCGGCTCAGGAAGGAGAGGAAGCCGGAGATCGACAGGCGCGTGCGCGAGGCGGCGCGGATCCTCGACCTCGAGGCGCTCCTCGACCGAAAGCCGCGGGCGCTCTCGGGCGGGCAGCGCCAGCGGGTCGCGATGGGCCGCGCGATCGTCCGGCAGCCGGCGGCGTTCCTGATGGACGAGCCCCTGTCGAACCTGGACGCGAAGCTCCGCGTCCAGATGCGCGCCGAGATCAGCAAGCTCCAGCGCGAGCTCGGCGTGACGACGATCTACGTCACGCACGACCAGGTCGAGGCGATGACGATGGGCGACCGGGTCGCAGTCATGCGCAAGGGGCAGCTCCAACAGGTCGCATCGCCGCAGGAGCTCTACGACCACCCGATCAACCTCTTCGTCGGCGGCTTCATCGGCTCGCCGGCGATGAACCTGATCGAAGGGCGGCTCGAGCAGGAGGACGGCGGGTTCACGGCCGTGCTCGGCGAGGCGCGGCTGAAGCTCGACGAGGAGAACCTCGCCGCGCGTCCGGCCCTGCGGCGGTTCGCCGGCAAGACCGTGGTCGTGGGCATCCGCCCCGAGCACCTCGAGGACGCGGAGATCGCGCACGACAGCCCGCCCGACCGGCTGCTGAAGGGCGCGGTGGAGCTCCGGGAGGCCCTCGGCTCCGAGCTGGTGGTGCACCTCTCGATCGACGCTCCACCGGCGCTGACGGAGGAGGTGCAGGAGCTGGCCGCGGACGCCGGGACGACGGCGGAGGAGCTCCAGGGCGGCGACAGGCATCGCGCGATCGTCGTCGGCCGCTTCAGCGCCGACTCCCAGGTCCGCGAGACCCAGGATGCCGAGGTGGCGGTCGACACGCGCGCGCTCCACTTCTTCGATCCGGTGACAGGCTTGGCCATCTACGACGACGGCAACGGAACGAAAGGAGCTTCGACATGAAGCGACGGTGGTTCATCCCGGTCGCCGTCCTGGCCGCGATGGCGCTGGGACTCGGCGCCTGCGGTGGGGACGACGGAGGCGGGACGGAAGAAGGCGACGGGACGATCACGGTCTTCTCGCTGTGGGGCGGCTCCGAGCAGGAGGCATTCCAGAAGGTCCTGGACAAGTTCACGGCGGACACCGGCATCGAGACGAAGTACGAGTCGGCACGCGACTTCCTCCCGGTGATCCGGACGCGGCTCGCGGCGGACAACCCGCCGGACGTGGCGATCATCCCGCGGCCCGGCGTCGTCGCCGAGCTCGCGCGGGACGAGTCCCTGATCCCGCTCGAGGACCTGGGCCTCGACCCCGAGGAGATCAACGCGAACTACAGCGACACGTGGACGAGCCTCGCGACCGTCGACGACACGCTCTACGGCGTCGTCGCGAAGGCGAACTCGAAGAGCACGATCTGGTACAAGCCGACCTCGTTCCAGGAGAACGGCTTCGAGATCCCGACGACCTGGGACCAGCTGCTGGACATCACGGCCCAGTACGACAGCAAGGGCATGGAGCCGTGGGCGGTCGGGGCGCAGGGCCGCGACAACTCGTGGACCCTCACCGACTGGTTCGAGAACATCTACGCGCGCCAGGCCGGGCCCGACAACTACACGAAGCTGTTCAACGGCGACCTGCCGTTCAACGACCAGACGGTCAAGGACGCGCTCACCGAGATGACCAAGGTGGTCAACGACAAGTACGTCGCCGGCGGGATCGACACCGCTCTCGGCATCGGCTTCGTCGACGGCATCGGCCGCGTGTTTAGCAAGAACCCGGTCGCCGAGATGTACATGGAGGGCGGCTTCGTCGGCGGCATCGCGCTGGGCGATGTCAACCCCGATCTCAAGGTCGGGACGGACATCGACTTCTTCCCGTGGCCGACGATCGACGAGCAGTACGGCAGCCCGCTCGTCGGCGGCGGCGACGTCGCGTCGGCGTTCGTGAACAACGAGGACAACAAGAAGCTGATCGAGTTCCTCGCCACGCCGGAGGCCGGGAAGATCTGGGTCTCGACCGGCGCGATCGCCTCTCCGAACCAGGGCGTCAGCGAGAGCGACTACCCGAACGAGCTCGTCGCGAAGGAGGCCGAGCAGCTGAAGAACGCCGAGTCGTTCCTGTTCGACGGCTCCGACCTCCTGCCCGGCACGCTCGGTCAGGACTTCGGGACGCTCCTCCAGAACATCATCAAGACCCCGAACAACATGGACTCGCTCCTCGACGACTACCAGTCGCAGGCCGAGACCGAGTTCGCGAAGTAGGCATTGAGCAGCACCGCCGTCCCCGGACCAGTCGGTAGACCCCGGGGACGGCGGCTGCTTTCGAGGTTCAGCCGCCCGTCCTGGCAGGGCCTGTTCTTCATCCTCCCGGCCGTCGTCCTGCTCGGCGCCCTTGTGGTCTGGCCGATGATCCGGACGATCTACTTCAGCTTCGGGGACACGAACTCGCGGCTCCAGTTCACCCGCTGGGTCGGGCTCGACAACTACGAGCGCCTGTTCACGAAGGACAAGGAGTTCCTGAACCACGAGGTCTTCCCGCCCGAGGGCGCCCTGATCAACAACCTCAAGTGGATCGTCCTGTACACATCGCTTTGCCTCGCCCTCGGGCTGCTGATCGCGATCCTGGCCGCGCGGGTTCGCTACGAGTCGTGGGTGAAGGCGATCGTGTTCGTGCCGATGGCGATCTCGGCCACGGCGGTCGCGATCATCTGGAAGTTCGTGTACGACCCCGATCCGAACGTGGGGTCGCTCAACGCGGTCCTCTCGATCTTCGGCACCGACCCGATCGCCTGGTACGGGCGTGCCGACGTCGTCAACTACGCGCTGATCTTCGCCTACGTCTGGGCCTCGACCGGCTTCGCGACGGTGGTGATCTCCGCGGCGCTCAAGGGCATCTCCGAGGAGGTGATCGAGGCCGCGCGGACGGACGGAGCCAGCGAGTGGGACATCTTCCGGCGGATCCAGCTGCCGCTGCTCTCGCTGCCGATCTCCGTCGTCACCGTCTGGCTCCTGATCAACGTGATCAAGGTCTTCGACATCATCTACGTGATGACCGGCGGCGGCCCGGGCGGGGCCAGCGAGGTCATCGCCTTCTCGATGGTCGACGAGACCTTCACGAACGCCGAGGGCGGGTACGGGGCGGCGATCGCGGTCGTGATGCTCCTCCTGATCATCCCGATCATGGCCTTCAACATCCGGCGCTTCCGGAGCGAGCGGGTGGTGAGCTGATGGCGTCGGCCGAGGCTGTAGTCCGACCGCGGCCGCGCACGACGAGCGCGCGCATCGTCAAGTTCCTCCAGAGATCGCCGGTCCACGTCGCCCTGCTCGCGATCTCCGTGGTCTGGCTCGTGCCGACCGTCGGGCTGGCGGTGACGTCGTTCAGGCCCCGCGGGGAGATCCAGTCGTCGAGCTGGTGGAGCTCGCTCACCGACTGGTCGTTCACGCTCCACAACTACGACCTCGTCCTTGACAACGCGAAGATGGGGCCGAGCTTCGTCAGCAGCCTGATCATCACGATCCCGTCGACGCTGCTGCCGCTTGCGATCGGGTCGCTGGCCGCCTATGCGTTCTCGTGGATCGCGTTCCCCTTCCGCGACACGATCTTCCTCGTGATCGTCGCGCTCATGGTCGTCCCGATCCAGATGGCGCTCGTCCCGCTGCTGATCCTCTTCCGCGACCTCGGCGTCGCCGACTGGTACGTCGGGATCTGGCTGGCCCACACGGCGTTCGGCCTCCCGCTCGGGATCTTCCTGCTGCGGAACTTCTTCATCACGCTGCCGCGCGACCTGATCGAGGCGGCGCGGGTGGACGGCGCCTCGAACATGCGGATCTTCCTGAAGGTCGTCATTCCGCTCTCGGTCCCGGCGCTCGCCTCGTTCGGGATCTTCCAGTTCCTCTGGGTCTGGAACGACCTGCTGATGGCGCTGATCTTCGTCCAGAACTCCGACCTCTGGCCGATGACGATCCGCATCAACCAGATGCAGTCGACCTACGGGATCGAGTGGCACCTGCTGAGCGCCGGCGCCTTCCTCCTGATGATCGTGCCGCTGATCGTCTTCTTCGCGCTCCAGCGATATTTCGTCCAAGGGTTGCTCGCGGGCTCGGTCAAGTGAGATTTTTCGCTTCGCCGCGGAGCGGGCGGTGCCCGCTCCGCCGAGACGGCTGAGAGTGAAGGAAGGGGCAGGTGCTCCGCCGCCGCGCGACCGCGAAGCGGGCAAGGTTCACCTTGTCCCGCACACCCACTGGGATCGGGAGTGGTACCTCCCCTTCCAGCGGTTCCGGCTGAAGCTCGTCCGGCTGGTCGACCGGCTGCTCGACGCGATGGAGGCCGACGAGCGGTACCGCTTCACGCTCGACGGCCAGCTCGCGACGCTGGACGACTACCTGGAAGTGCGGCCGGAGGCCGAGCCGCGCGTGCGCCGGCTCGTCGAGGAGGGGCGGTTGGCGATCGGCCCGTGGCAGGTGCTGATGGACGAGTTCCTGGTCTCCGGCGAGACGATCGTCCGCAACCTCGAGCAGGGGCAGCGCCGCGGAGCCGAGCTCGGCGGCGCGATGGCGGTCGGCTACCTGCCTGACATGTTCGGCCACGTCGCGCAGATGCCACAGATCCTCCGGCAGGCGGGGATCGAGCAGGCGGTCGTCTGGCGCGGCGTTCCCGCGGCGATCGACAGGCACGCCTTCGAGTGGGAAGCGCCCGACGGCTCGTCGGTCCGGGCCGAGTACCTGCCGTACGGCTACGGGAACGGCGCGTACCTGCTCGACGTGCCCGGCCGCCTGGGCGCGCGGCTGGAGACAATCCGCGCCTCGCTCCGTCCCTTCTTCGGCGAGGACGAGCTGCTCGCGATGTACGGCACCGACCACATGGAGCCGGTGGCGCAGCTCGCCGACCTGGTCGAGGAGAGCGGCGCCGCCGTCGAGCTCTCGACCCTGCCGGACTACCTCGCGAGCCTCGACGGCGGGCCCGGCCTCCCTCGCTGGCGCGGCGAGCTGCGCTCCAGCGCGCGGGCGAACATGCTCATGGGCACGCTCTCGGCCCGCCTCGACCTCAAGGCCGCGATGGCCCGAGCCGAGCGGGCGCTCACCCGCTACGCGGAGCCGTTCCAGGCGCTCTACGGCAGCGCGTGGCCCGAGCGGCTGCTCGACCTCGCCTGGCGGCGGGTGCTCGATAACTCGGCACACGACTCGATCTGCGGCTGCTCCGTGGACGAGGTCTCGACCCAGGTGCTCGTCCGCTGCGCCGAGGCGGAGCAGATCGGCATGGGCCTGGCCGAAGAGGCCGCGCGCGTCGCCGCAGCGAAGGCGCCGCTGGGCACCGTCGTCGCCTTCAACCCGTCTCCTTGCGAGCGCCTCGGGCTCGTCGAGCTCGAGCTCGCCGTGCCGGCCGAGTGGGACGAGCTGGCCCTGGAGCTGCCGGACGGCTCCCGTGTCGCCACGCAGGAGCTGACTCGCAACGAGCCGCTGCTCCACAGCGAGCGGGTACCCGGCGGCGCGGTCTCCGAGTGGCTGCGGCGGCGCCTCCACGGCCGGGAGCTCTTTGCCCGGCGGCTGAACGGTATGACGGTCGACGAGCGGCGGATCACGTTCGAGGTTGACGACGAGGACGAGCCGATGTGGCTCGACATCGAGGAGCTCAAGAGCCGGCTCGAGGTGGCCACCCAGCGGCCGGACGACGACTGGGAGGTTCGGATCGCCGCCCGCGCGCGCCGCACCGTCGTCGCGCGGGTCCCGGCGCCCCCGCTCGGCTGGAATGCATTGCTTCCCGTCGAGGGCTCCGGCGAGCTCGAGCATCCGGCGCACGTGGGGGCGGACCGGCTCGACAACGGGCTGCTCGCGGTTGCCGTCGCCGCCGACGGGACGCTCACGCTGAACGGTCTCGAGGGCGTCGGGCGGCTCGTGGACGGCGGGGACGCCGGGGACAGCTACAACTTTGCGCCGCCGGAGGACGACAACGTCGCCGAGGAGCCGGACGAGGTTCGCATCGAGATCGCCTCACCCGGGCCGGTGCGCGGCGAGCTGCGGGTCGTCCGCTCCTACCGCTGGGGCCCGCAGCGTGTCCGCGCCGAGGTCACGACGACGGTCGAGCTCCGGGCCGGCGAGCCGTTCGTGCGCCTCCGCGTGTCCTTCGACAACCCCTGCGACGACCACCGGCTCAGGTTCCACGTCCCGCTGCGGCAGGAGGCACGGTTCTCGGCCGCCGAGGGCCAGTTCGCCGTCGTCGAGCGAGGCCTCGAGGCCGAGGCCGGCTTCGGCGAGGTGGCGCTTCCGACCTTCCCGGCATACGGTTTCGTCGACGCGGGCGGCGTCTCCGCGCTGCTCGACCATCCGATGGAGTACGAGCTGGTCGGGGGCCGAGAGCTGGCTCTGACGATCCTGCGCTCGACCGGCCTGATCAGCCGCAGCGCGCACGCCTACCGCGAGAGCCCGGCCGGCCCGGAGATCCCGATCCCGGCCGCCCAGTGCCGCGGCCCCTGGAGCATCGGCTTCGCGCTCTACCCCCACGACGGCGCCTGGCACGAGGCCGGCGTGCACGCGCAGC
>DASSSO010000156.1:0-2811 GCA_035776735.1 Gaiellaceae bacterium
ACGGCCACGATCGCGCTGGGAGCCGCCTTTGTCTGGCACGGGCTCGCCGACGAAGTCTCCGCCGCCTCGCTCTTCACCCTCAATCGACCTCTGCTCGGGATCGTCACTCTCGTCTTGCTCGCGTCCGCAGCGCTCGGCTCATGGCAGGGCCTTCCGCTCTCAATTGTCCTCATGGGCCTCGGAGAGGTGGCGCTGACCGTCGGCAGCCTCATCTACAGCTACCAGGCCGTGCAGGACGCGTACGTCGACGATCGCTGGGCGGGCCTCGCCTGGGCCACTGGCGCCGGGCTTTCGATCCTCGCCGCCAGCACGATCATCCTGGGCATCGACCGGCGCGTGAGCATCGGCGCCAGGACGCGCATCCCGCAACACCCTGCCGGCTCACGCGCTGTGCTGCTCGTCTCCCTCAGCGCACTCGTGCTTAGCGTCTCAGTCGCAGGCTACGGACTGCTGGCGGGATTTGGGGCGCTCGCGCTAGTCGGGCTCTTCGCAAGCCTCACGATCGGAGTCTCGATCGCGCTGCGGGCTCGAGACTCGATCCGAACCGCGGAAGATGCATACACGCGCCTCGATCAGGCGCTCGTCGACTCCGAGCGGACCCGGGATCAGCTCGTGACTGCCAACGAGGATCTCGGCCGAGCCAACCTCGAGCTGCGCACGCTGCACGTGGCGATGACCGATCTCCTCAACCTCGCTGACGAGCGAACCGAGGGACGGATGCGAGAACTCATCGAGGACACGGGCAGCGAGCTGGCTGAGCTCCTCGAGGAAGAGATCGGGCGATCCCGCTATCGCTGAGGCAACCCTTGGCCGCAGGTCGGTCAGGCCTGGACCCTTCTCAGCCTTGTGCCGCACAGTGCGTTACGCGCTTGTCCGCAGGCCCAGCTCCTCGGCCGCCGCGGAGAGATCCGCGATCCGCGCCTCGTCGCCCCTCATCGCTTCGGCGGCCGCGACCCCGATCATCGAGGTCAGCGTCAGGTAGTCCGCGAACGCCATCTGCTCCGTGCCGGCACGCCAGGCCCGCACCCGCTCCGCTGACGATCCGAGTGCCTCGGCCGCCTCCGAGTCGTCTGCCCAACCGAAGAGGCGGAAGGCGGCTTCGAGTAGCGGGACGGCTCCGAGCCGTCGGCGCACACCGACTTTCTTTCTTTCTTTCTCCGCTGGGTGGGCTTTGGCCGAGGGCGCCTCGCCCGCATCCGCGAAGACGGCTCGCTCGATCTCATCCGCAGAGATGTCGAGGAAGTGCGCGAGCCGCAGGACGTCGTGGATCGGCGGACGTGCGACGCGGCCGAGCTCCCAGCCCTCGATCGTCCCCGGCTTGATGCCGACGAGCTCGCCGATCCTCGCCCGCGAGTAGCCCGCCGTCTCACGGCGATCCTGAAGCAGTCGCCCAAGCGCGGTCTGTTGTGGGCTCATGTGGCTCGGCCGCTCCTTCCGTTCGAGCGGCAGTCGATCCACTGCCGCGTTCCTCATGATAACCATCCCGCAGTTCTTCTACTGCATCACCGTTGATCCTCTGCTATGGTGTCGAGGCAGTAGATCCACGGGAGGCAGCCATGAACCTGCAAGACGGCGACACCCCGGAACGCCTCGATCTGTGGACGGACGAGCAACCGGTTCCGCTTTCGGCAGCAGCCGCCGAAGCAGTCACTCCGGAGAGCTCCAGAAACGGCAACCTGCCGGAAGACGACCAACGGCACGAGAGCAGGTCTCGACCCTCCGCGGCCGACTTCTCGGCGGAGCGGATGCTTCGGGACACCGGAGCGCGGCCGGCCTCGGGATGGCGGCGGGCGGTGTTCGATCTGACCGGCGGGCTCGTCCGCGTCGGTCCGAGCGCGGCGGAGCTTCACCGGCGAGAGCTGATCGCGCGCGTGAAGACTCCTATCCGCGGCTGCCGCAAGGTGGCCTTCATCTCGCGCAAGGGCGGCGTAGGGAAGACGACGACCTGCCTACTCGCTGGGCACACGTTCGCGAACTACCGGGGCGACCGCGTGATCGCGCTCGACGGCAACCCAGATGCCGGCACGCTTGGACACCGGGTGCGGCGCGAGACGGCGGCCACGATCACCTCGCTGCTGAGGGACTTGGACGGGATCGAGCGCTACGCCGACATCCGCGGCTACACGTCGCTCGCGCCGACCAGGCTGGAGGTTGTGGCGGCCGACGACGACCCGCGAATCGCGCAGGCACTCGGCGACCGGGAGTTTCGGCGGGCGATCGCCCTGCTCGAGCGCCACTACAACCTCGTCTGTCTCGACACGGGTACCGGCGTGCTCGAGTCCGCGACGCGCGGGATCCTTGACGCGGCCGACCAGATCGTCGTCGTGATCGCGCCCAGCCTAGACGGCGCACGGGCAGCGAGCTCGACACTCGACTGGCTGGGCGAGAACGGCTACGGGCGGCTGGTCGACGGAGCCGTCGGCGTCGTCAACGGCGTCCGAGCAACGAATGGGATTGTCGATCTCGACCGCGTGGAGGAGCACTTCGCTGGGCGCTGCCGCGCGACCGTGCGCATCCCGTGGGATCCGCATCTGGAGACGGGTGCGGAGACGGAGGTAGCGGAGCTGGATCCCGCTACGCGCGAGGCGCATCTGCAGCTCGCAGCTGCGATCGCCTCCGGATTCGGCGTACCACTGGAAGGGAGGCCGTAGACCATGAACTCGCTTCTGACTGCACTTCTCCTTGCCCAGACGGACCTCGGAGGCGACCCCAACCCGAACGGGCTGCCCGGCAGCCGCGCCCTCCAGTCGCTCGTTGGTGGCGTCGCCTTCTGGGCGCTCCTCGCCGCGCTCGCGGGCCTGATCGTCTCCG
>DASSSO010000049.1:0-7899 GCA_035776735.1 Gaiellaceae bacterium
TGCACGTCCCGCCGCCGAACCTCCAGCTCGGGTTCTCCGTGCAGGCGCAGAGCTTCGCGAAGGCCCTGGCCGACCTCTCTCGTCGTCGACTGCTCGAGACGCATGTCCCCTGAGCCCACAGCCCTCGTCGCCGCGCCTCCAGCCTTCCATCTCCTAGCCAAGCCGACGGGCGCCGTCTGCAACCTCGACTGCTCCTACTGCTTCTTCCTCTCGAAGGAGATGCTGTACCCGGGCTCGCGCTTCCGGATGGCCGAGGACCTGCTCGAGACGTACCTCCGGCAGCTGATCGAAGCGCATGCACGCGTTCCCGAGGTGACGATCGCCTGGCAGGGCGGCGAGCCGACGCTGATGGGCATCGACTTCTTCCGGCGCTCGGTCGAGCTCGCGCGGAGCTTCCTGCGGCCGGGCCAGCGCGCCGCGCACACGATCCAGACGAACGGCACGCTCCTGGATGGGGAGTGGGCGGCGTTCTTCCGCGAGCATGACTTCCTCGTCGGGATCTCGATTGACGGGCCCCGCGAGATGCACGACGCGTACCGCGTCAACAAGGGCGGCAAGGGCTCGTACGACGACGTCATGCGCGGCCTCGGACACCTGCGCGAGGCAGGCGCCGAGTGGAACGCGCTCACCACGCTCCACGCGGCGAACGCCGACCACGGACGCGGGGTGTACCGCTTCCTGCGCGACGAATGCGGCGCGCGGTTCATGCAGTTCATCCCGATCATCGAGCGCGTCGCCGAGGCCGCGGAGGACGGCGACGTGCCGTGGACGTCGTGGCGCGACCGCCCGCTCTACGTTCAGGACGGGGATCACGTCACCGCGCGCTCGGTCACGGACGAGCAGTACGGGCGCTTCCTCATCGACGTCTTCGAGGAGTGGGTGCGTCGCGACGTGGGCGAAGTCTTCGTGCAGATGTTTGACGTCGCGCTCGCCAACTGGGCCGAAGAGCCGCCCACGTTGTGCATTCACTCGGAGACCTGCGGCCTCGCGCTCGCCCTCGAGCACACGGGCGACCTCTACTCCTGCGACCACTTCGTCGAGCCGCGGTTCAAGCTCGGCAACATCCGCGACACGCCCATGCTCAAGCTCGTCTCCTCGCAGAGGCAGCGGCAGTTCGGGCTCGACAAGCGCGACACGCTCCCCAGGTACTGCCGCGAGTGCGACGTCCGGTTCGCCTGCCACGGCGGCTGCCCCAAGGATCGCTTCATCGCGACCCCCGACGGCGAGCCGGGCCTCAACTACCTGTGCGCCGGCTACAAGGCGTTCTTCCACCACGTGGACGGGCCGATGCGCTTCATGGCCGAGCAGCTCAGGCGAGGCGACGCGCCGGCCGAGATCATGGCTCGCTACGCAGCTGAGGACGCTCGCCGCGGGCGGAACGACCCGTGCACCTGCGGATCGGGCCGCAAGTGGAAGCACTGCCACGGCGCCCGTGTCTGACTAGAGAGACCGACTTTCGCAGGCCGTCCCTAGCTGAAGTCGCGGCCCTCCTGGGCGTCTCGAAGCGAACAGCCAGCCGCTACGCCAGCCGCGACGACTTCCCAACACCCGTCGCACGACTTGCCGCCGGACCCATCTGGCTCGAAGGCCAGATCAGGGACTGGGCGTTGAAGTGCGTCTCCAGGGAAGAGACCACGCCGCCGTGGCTGCTCGAGCGGCACCGCGAGATCCTGCTCTTCGAGCTATCGGCGCCGCTCTGCGTGGTCGGCCCGTTCCGCGTGCGCTCCTGCTTCGCCTCGGATGCGGCGCCGCAGGGCGATCGAGCAGGTCGCTCAATCGTCGTCGATCTCCACCCACACCGACTGCTCGTCGTGCTCCTCCCAATCGGCGCCCGGCATCGCGATCGCCCACCTTGTCCAAGTTCCGGCCGGCCGAGCGAGGGCCGTCCTGACATTGGCACGAACGACCATGCCCGGTGTGAGCTCCACGTGCGAGCGCAGCGGTGCGGTCGTCATTCCCCAGTGCGTTGGTGGATCGCCGGGCCCGACCGAGAGGGAGGCGCCGGGTGCGAGCTCGGCCGTGAACCAGAGTGCGAGCGCATTGGCCGTTCCGTGGTCGTCGACCGGCAACAGCACCTCGGCTTCGTGAGGCGCCTGCGCCTGCTCGAGCGGGATCAGGGCGACGTCCGTCGTCCACAGCCGACACGGCTCGGAGCGTCTGTCCTCGGCGCCGAGGTGACGGAATCCGCCTGAATAGGAGATCTCGTTGACGGTCTTCTCCACGAGGTCACCGAGGTCGAGGCCGTAGGGCTTGTCCCGCAGGAACTCGACGGTCTCCGAGAGATAGCGATCGTGAACCAGCGCGGCCCACGCCGTGACCGCGCGGGGAATCATGACTCCGCCCGGCTTAAGCCAGCGATCGCGAGCGACGACGACCGGGACCAGCATCCCTTCGTCGATCCCGAAACCTCCGAGCCACTCCGAGACGATCACGTCGACCCGTTCCGGCAGTTCCACGTCCATGACGTCGCCGTGGACCACCCTGACGATCTCGGAGACTCCGTTCGCAGCGGCCAGCTCCTGCGCCAGGACGGCAACCGACGTCTGTTCGACCGCGTAGACGCGCGCAGCCCCTGCCAGTGCCGCGAACACGCTCAGGATGCCGCTTCCCGCCCCCGCGTCGAGCACGACGTCGCCCGCACGCACGACAGAGTCGATCGCACGCTTGAAGGCTTCCGTGCGGACTCGGTCGCAGATCATCGACCGGTGCACTTCGAACTCCGCGTACATCGGGTCGGGCGGATGCTTGATGGGTGTCCGCATGGTCCTACTCGAGGGCCTTGTGTCGCGTCATCCTCTCGCCGTCTCACCCGGACACGGCGCTACCGATCGCGATCATGGCGCGGGAGATGTCGTCGTCGACTCGGCGACCTCCGGACGCCGCCTCGCCGGCGGATTCAAGCGCTTGCGGTACCACAGGACGTCTGCGCCTGACGGGAACTCCTCGACTCGACCCATCAGTTCGTATCCGGCCCGCTCGTAGAGGCGTGCGGCTTGAAAGTCGTACGTGAAGTGGACGGTCTGCGCGCACCCGCGCGCGGCCGCCTCGGCTTCGGCGGCGGCGAGGAGCCGAGACCCGAGCCCGCGATCTCGAAGACTCGGGTCCACCCAGAGGTTCTGCAGCTCGCAGCAATCGCCCCACGTCCAGCCGCTGATGCCTGCCACGACCCCGCCGGCGTCGCGAACGAAGATCGCCAGCTCGACCTCGTCACCGAGTCCCATCGCGGCGGACGCTTCTCGGCGGATCTGCGTCTCGAGGAATTCGACCTCGAGCGGATCCGGATCGTCCTCGACGTGGAACGCCACCGCGTCCAGCCTCGTCAGGCGCCCACGAGCTGCTCGATCAGTGAGAGGTCGTCGAAGTACGTCCGGTACGACCGGATCTTCCCGTCACGGAAGTCGGCCACGGTGACGCCGGCCAACCGCACATGCCGTCCGGTCGCCTCCAACTCCGCGCCTTCGCCGAGGACGAGTGGCCCCGTGTGATCGGCTTCGACGAGCCACTCGGCGAACGCCTTGTTGCCCACTTCATCGAGTCCCCGGAACACGATGTCGACGTTGGAGAACGCCTCTTCGCGGAGGGCGGAGAGCTCACCGAGCGCCGTCAGCCCCGACACCGACGCGTATGGCGACCAACCGACGACATCGTCGGTGAACAGCGTGCTCAGCTCGGCCGATCCGCCACCGACCTCGGCCTCGAGCGCCTTCGATAGCACATCCTTGCGCGATTCATTCATGGCAGCCCCGATTCCCGTCGTCGTTGATGCTCACGACCCCAAGGCCTTCGCCTTGGCTGCCGCGAACTCTTCGTCCGTCAGCGCCCCCGATGCGTGCAGCTGTGCGAGGTGCTCGATCTGGTCTGCCGTGTCCGGAGGCGGCGGCGCATACTGCGGCTCGTCCTCGGGGGTGTCGGCAGGCGCCTCCTCGTAGCCCTGCTGCTGCTCGTACATCTGCTTGTCCCTGTGATGGGCAACCGCTGCTCCCGCGACGAGTGCCCGGCGCCTTGTCCGCCGTCTGAATCCCATGGCGATTCCTCCTCGTTCGTAGTGCCGACGACGATAAGCGATCGCTTGCGGTTCTCGGCCTCGGCCCGATTCGTTCACCCGGGTGAACGTGCGTCCTTGCAGTGCGCGGCGCCCACGGGGCGTGGAAGCTGGACTCAGGAGAAAGCCGACGACGAGGAGGCAGTCCATGGCAATCGGGCCAGTCCAGCTGATCGTGCTCGGATTCGAGCACCCAGACTTTCACGGCGAAGTCATCGAGGAGCTCGAGAAGCTCCGCGAGAGCGGCACCGTCCGCGTCATCGACTCGCTAGCCGTCTACAAGGACGCCGAGGGCGAGATCGAGGTCATGCACCTCAGCAACCTGACGAAGGAGGAGGCGATCGAGCTCGGAAGCAAGGTCGCCGCGCTCATCGGCCTCGGAATCGAGGGCGAGGAGGGCATGGAGGCGGGTGCCGAGATCGGCGCCGAGATGGCGGCCGAAGAAGGCATCGAGATCTTCTCCGAGGAGGACGCCTGGGATGTCCTCGAGGAGATCCCGAGCGACTCGGCGGCCGCGTTGCTGCTGATCGAGCATCACTGGGCGGTGCCGCTCCGCGACGCGATCGTACGGGCCGGCGGATTCCGCCTGGCCGACGGGTTCATCAGTCCGCTCGACCTCGTGGCGATCGGGCTGGTGACAGCCGAGGAGGCGCAGGAGCTCCACGCGCAGGAGAAGACCGCGGCGGCAAGCCCGTCGTGACACAGATTCCCGAGACGGAGGTGTGACATGTTGGGAAGGCCCCGCAGAGTTGCCCGGCGCACAACGAGGCGCGTCGCGCGCCGTCGGTAGACGGATCCGGAACGATCTCCACGAGAAAGGGGAGGACTGAGTGACACGCGACGGCTGGACCGGCTGGATCGCGTTCGCGGCGTTCATGCTGTTGCTCGTCGGCGCCGTCGACATGATCCAGGGCGTCTTCGCAATCATCGAGGACGACTACATCGTCGGAACCCCCGAGGGTCTCGCGATCATCGACGTCACGGGCTGGGGTTGGCTCAACCTCGTCTGGGGAGGATTGCTCTTCCTGGCCGGCCTCGCGCTTCTGGGTGGCGCCGGCTGGGCTCGGTGGTTGGCGATCATCGGCGTGTCGGTGGGCGCCGTCGCACAGATGGGGTTCCTGGCGAACTACCCCCAGGCGTACCCACTCTGGAACGTCGCCGTCCTGGCGCTCCAGATCATCGTGCTCTACGCGCTCATAGCCCGCTGGGAGCCGTACAAGGAATCGGTGGTCTAGAACCGCAGCGCGGCAGACGCTCGGTCAGCCGAGCGTCCGCCGCGGAACCGCGATGTCCACTCACCGAGCGACTCCCAAGGGCGAGCCGGGCCTCAACTACCTGTGCGCCGGCTACAAGGCGTTCTTCCACCACGTGGACGGGCCGATGCGCTTCATGGCCGAGCAGCTCAGGCGAGGCGACGCGCCGGCCCAGATCATGGCTCGCTACGCAGCTGGAGACGCTCGTCGCGGGCGGAACGAGGTGTGCACCTGCGGATCGGGCCGCAAGTGGCCTGATCCCAGTCGTCCTCGATGTCGGACACGGCCGCCTCGTAGTCCTCTTGTGAGGCGCTCGTCGGCTCGGGTGCCTGGAACCCTTGGAGCGAGGATTCGAGCGACGTAGGGCTAGTGCAGAAGTCAGCCTGTGCCTCCTCCTGGGAGTCGCCTCCGCTCGCGAGAACCGCGATCAGGAGCGCGGCGCCGACTGCCACGACGACGAGCACGATGATCAAGCCTCTTCTGCCCAGCGTTCCCTTCGATCGACTCGCAAGCCACGCGGACCGGCGAGCGGTTACTCGTTTACCGCTGGCTCGACCCTAGGCCCGCCGACCGTGCCAGCGCCGCGCGGGGGAATCACCCGGGTGAACCGCATCCGCCGTGCGGAAACGAAGGCTCAGACCTCTTAGAACTGACCAGACGCCATGAACGGCCAGAAGGGCGACCCCTGCTGAGATGAGCCTCTTCGACCGCTTACGCGGTGCGGGTCACCGGACTGAGCCGGAAGCCGAGCACACGACCGTGGTCCGGATCGATGCGACATCGCTCTCGCGCGTCTTCTCCGCGCCGATATGGGTGCGGGACCTCGGCCTGCTCGCGTGGTTCCTCGTCGGCGTCGGCCTCCTGCTCGTCGGCGTGATCGTCCTCCTCGGGCTGACTTCGACGATCGTCCTGCCTGTCACGGTGGGAGCGATCCTCGCGACGGTCGCCGGCCCGCTCGTGACCAAGATGGAGCGCCACCGCGTGCCGAGAGTCGCGGCCGCATTGATCGTCCTGCTCGGCATCCTTGCGTTCGGTGCGCTGATCCTCCTCTTGGTCTTCGGCGGGATCTACGAGCAGTCGGACGAGATCAAGTCCGAGCTCTCCGAGGCCGTCGACCAGATCGAGGGCTGGGCGAACGACCTCGGCGCGGGCGGAACGTCGGATGCAAGCGACGACGCTCAGACGGGAGCCGTCGACGCCGGCGAGGCGCTCCTGACCGGCATCCAGGGAATCACGTCCTTCGTCGTCTTCCTCACGTTCACCGCCTTCAGCACGCTCTTCCTCCTGAAGGACGGTCCGGTAGTACGGCGCTGGATCGACCGCAGCATGGGGATCCCGGTCGAGGTCGCCGCGACGATCACGAGCAACGTGATCAGGTCGCTACGCCGGTACTTCCTGGGAGTGACCGTGGTCGCCGTCTTCAACGGGTTCGTCGTCGGGCTCGGAGCTTGGATCCTCGGTGTCCCGCTGTGGGGGACGATCGGCGTCGTGACGTTCGCGCTCGCGTACATCCCGTTCATCGGCGCGTTCGTGTCCGGAACCTTCGCGGTGCTCCTCACGCTGTCGTCGCAGGGGACGGAGGACGCGCTGATCATGCTCGTCATCGTCCTGCTCGCGAACGGGCTGCTCCAGAACATCGTGCAGCCGATCGCATTCGGCGCGACGCTCGAGCTCAACCCGCTCGTCATCCTCATCGTGACCATCGGGTTCGGAAGCATCTTCGGGACCCTCGGGATGATCCTGGCGGCGCCTCTCACGTCCGCCGCGGTGCACATCAGCAAGGAGCTCGCGCAGGCGAAGGCCGCCGAGGTTTCCGCGGCGGGTGAACCGCCTGCACCGGTGCCGGTCTTTCCGCCTTCCGGCTAGCACCCGCCCACTGGCGCTCTGCCTATTTTTCACCCGGGTGAAGGCGGCCGACGCTCCCCGTTCGCACTGCGAATCGGCCTAGCATCGGCCGATGCTCGACGCGTTTCTCCTCGGCCTCGCCGCGCAGTCATCCCTCCTCATCGCGGGTCTCTTTGCGGTCTGGGTCAACGTTCCGGCTCGGATCGTCGGCCTCCTGGGAGGGTTCGGCTCCGGAGCGCTCATCGCCGCCGTCTCGTTCGACTTGATCGATGAAGCCGCCGAGCTCGACAACATCGAGCTCGCGGTGTGGATGTTGTTCGGGGCCGCGCTCTTCATCGGCGGGGACTACGTCGTCGAGCGACGGTTCGGATCGGAGGGACAGGGCGGTGCGATGGGTATCGTCGTCGGCTCGGTTGTCGACGGCGTACCGGAGTCGATCATCTTCGGCATTCAGGTCGCCACCGGGTACCCGATCAGCGCCAGCTTCCTCGGCTCCGTCTGGGTGTCCAACATCCCTCAGTCGATCGCGCCGTCCGCGGATCTCGCTGCCGGAGGATGGACCGCCAGGCGGCTGGGCACGCTTTGGGGCGCTGTCGTCGTCGCGGCCGGTGCCGCTGCGGCGATCGGATACCTCGCCGCGAGCAATCTCGCGGTCGCCGACGGCGATCGGATGGCTGCGCTCGCGGCCGGAGGCGTGCTCGCAATGCTGACGACGTCGCTGATGCCGTTTTCTCAGGAGCGAGGCGGGTCCCTCGCGGG
>DASSSO010000037.1:0-12659 GCA_035776735.1 Gaiellaceae bacterium
CCGGCGTCGGCGACGGATCACGAGTACTACGAGTTCGTGCCGGCCGAGTGGGCCCGCCGCTGGCCGGCGGAGGAGATCTGGGTTGCGCGGAAGGCAGTCTGAGCGCGGGCAACGGAACGTGACGCGCAGGCCCGCGTGAGCTTCTCACCGGCGCCGCCGATCCTGCTGGCGTCTCGTTCTCCACAGCGGCGGGCGATCCTGACGCAGCTTCGAATCCCGCACGAAATCGCGACCCCGGCGTACGAGGAGCGCGACGAGCTCGCGCCCGGCTCGGATCCCCGCGAGCTCGTCCGTGAGCACGCGCGCGGCAAGGCCGACTCCGTGCTCGGTGAGGCCGGCGAGCGGCCGGTTCTCGCAGTCGACACGACCGTCGTCCTCGATGGTCACCTCTACTCGAAGCCCGCCGACGCGACGGAGGCCGAGCGGATGCTCGAGACGCTCGCCGGGCAGACGCACGAGGTCGTGTCGGGCCTCTGCCTCCGCACGCTGGCGTGGGAGGAGCTCCACGACGAGACGACGCGGGTGACGTTCCGCGCACTCACGGCGCGCGACATCGCCGCGTACATCGGGGCGGACGAGTGGCGCGAGCGTGCGGGCGGCTACGCGATTCAGGGACTCGGCGCCGCGCTGGTCGAGCGAATCGAGGGCGACTACCTCAACGTCGTCGGGCTGCCGGCTGCCCTCCTGGTCCGGCTCCTCGCCGAGCGTTTCGCAGGGACGTACGGCTTCGGCTGATCCAGCCGTGTCCTGGTGCCAGGCACCAGGACACGGCTGGACGCGACACCCTCGGCAACGAACGCCTCGTAGCGGCCCCGCGCCTTCTCCGGGTCGTTGCCGAAGTGGGCGAGCAGCCGTGAGCTCGCGACGACGGGGTCACCCGGCACGAGCGTCCGTCGGTAGCTGCTGAAGGGCCAGTCGGCGGGGTGAGTGCACAGGCCGGCGCGCACTGGATTGAGGACGATGTACCGCGCCGTCTCGAGGAAGTGCGCTTCGGTCTCGATCAGCTCGGAGTGGAAGCGGCTCTCGAAGAGATGCCCGGTGTACCCGTGTCGCCAGTTGAAGCGAACCGCGTGGCGCCAGTTGAGCTGCTGCATTCCCGCGGAGAGATTCGGGAGTCTCGTCTCGACGAGGAGGTGGTAGTGGTTCGGCATCTGGCAGAAGGAATGGCATGCCCAGCCGAGCTCGCCGGCAACCTCGCGGAAGAACAGCTGGAAGCGTTGGTAGTCGAGGCCGTCCTCGTAGATCGGAGCCCGGCGCACGCCGCGTGCCGTGAGGTGGTAGATGCCGTCGACGACGTTGATGCGAGGAGCTCTTCCCATCCGGCCGGACAGTACGCCCGCCAGCCGACCACCGCCCGCGCTCGTCGCACTTCTGACCCCCTTCTGCGCCTGTCGGGACGCGTCGAGGTGCCAGGCACGAGGGCGTGGCCGCAGGGGCGCCGGCCGATTCGGGCCGCGTAGCAGGGCCTTTCGGTGGGAACGGCGAGAGTTGACCGCTAGACTCGGCGCTCGGGAGATGGGGCTCTTCGGGTACCTCAACGGCTTCGGCGGCCGCGACATGGCGGTGGACCTCGGGACGGCGAATACGCTGGTCTACGTCCGCGGCCGCGGGATCGTGCTCAGCGAGCCGTCGGTGGTCGCCATCGACCAGCGCTCGGGCGAGGTGCACGCCGTCGGCGTCGAGGCCAAGCGGATGCTCGGCCGGACGCCCGGCACGATCTCCGCGATCCGCCCGCTGAAGGACGGCGTCATCGCCGACTTCGACGTCACGGAGCAGATGCTCCGCCACTTCATTCAGAAGGTTCACCAGCACCGGTTCGCGCACCCCCGCGTCGTCGTCTGCGTGCCGTCCGGCGTCACCGGCGTCGAGAAGCGCGCCGTGGAGGAGGCGACCCTCAGCGCGGGAGCCAGAGAGGCCCACCTGATCGAGGAGCCGATGGCGGCCGCGATCGGCGCCGGCCTGCCCGTCTCCGAGCCGACCGGGAACATGATCGTCGACGTCGGCGGCGGAACGACCGAGGTCGCCGTGATCTCGCTCGGCGGCATCGTCGTCAGCCAGAGCCTCCGCGTCGGCGGCGACGAGATGGACGAGGCGATCATCAACCACACGAAGCGCGAGTACAAGCTCCTGATCGGGAACCAGACCGCCGAGGAGATCAAGCTCGAGATCGGCTCCGCCTTCCGCATGCGCGACGAGGTGCAGGCGGAGGTCCGTGGCCGCGACATGCTGACCGGCCTGCCGAAGACCGTGATCATGAGCTCGGACGAGGTCCGCCACGCGATGGAGGAGCCGGTCAACCAGATCGTCGACGCAATCAAGTCCACCCTGGACAAGACCCCGCCCGAACTGGCCGCGGACATCATGGACCGCGGGATCGTCCTCGCCGGCGGCGGCGCGCTGCTCACCGGCCTGGACGAGCGGCTGCGCCACGAGACCCAGATGCCCGTGCAGCTCGCAGAGTCGCCGCTGACCTGCGTCGCCGTCGGGTCCGGCCGCAGCCTCGAGCTGATCGAGGTCATGCAGCGGACAAGCAAGAGCGCCAAGAGCCGCAACGGCTACCGGCGCTAGTTCAGAACCTTCACCCTTCGCCCTCTGGATTGCGCCTTCCTTGTCGTTTCCTAAACTGATTCCTCGTGCCACGTAACCGCTCAATGCGGCTGGCGGCACTGGGCTCGACGGTTCAGCGGGCCGCCTCGCCGGCATATCCGTCCTCGCGAGCGGCCGGCGCGCTGCGCCGCCGGCTCGTCGCCGCGGTCCTCGTCGTCGTCTCGCTCGCGATGCTGACGCTCTACTTCCGCGAGGGCGACAGCGGGCCGATGCACAGCGTCCAGGGTGCGGTGGCGAGCGTCCTGCACCCCTTCCAGGTCGGCGCCGAGCGCGTCGCCCGGCCGTTCCGCGACGCTTACGGCTGGACGGCGGGCCTGCTCGACGCGCGCTCCGAGAACGAGAAGCTGCGAAAGGACCTCCAGTTGCTGCGGCTCCAGGCGATCCAGAACCAGTCCGCGGCGCAGGAGAACGTCGAGCTCCGGAAGGCGCTCCGCTACATCAGCGGGCCGAGCTTCCCGAGGGACTACGACCAGATCGCCGCGAGCGTGACGTCGCACGCGACGGGCGAGTGGGAGCAGTCGCTCGTCATCTCCGCCGGCGGGCGCGACGGCGTCAGCCTCGACGACCCCGTGGTCTCGAGCGACGGCTACCTCGTCGGGCAGGTGACGAAGGTCACGCGAACGAGCTCCGAGGTGACCCTGCTGACCGACAGCACGAGCTCCGTGACCGCACTCGACGCGGCGACGAACACGGTCGGGGTGCTCGAGATCGGCGAGGGGCCCGACCGGCCGTTCGAGCTCAACCGCGTGCCGAAGGAGAAGGTCGTCCGGCGCGGCGACACGATCGTGACCGCCGGGCGACGGTTCGGCCGCCTCGGCTCGATGTTCCCGCGGAACATCCCGATCGGCTCCGTCAAGGACGTCAACCAGATCGACATCGAGAACTTCCAGCAGGTCCAGGTCGACCCGTTCGTCGACTTCTCCTCGTTGGACGTCCTCGTCGTCCTGGTCCCGAAGGAGCAGCAGGCCCCGACGCCGTGACCGCCGACGTCCTCAAGACGGCGATCGCCTTCTTCGTCGCCGTGGTCCTGCAGGCGACGATCGTCGCGTCGGTCGCGCCGGGCGGCGGGAAGGCCGACCTCGTCCTGGTAACGCTCGCCGCAGTGGCGCTGCTCCGAGGCTCGATCTTCGGCGCAATCGCCGGGTTCTACGCGGGCTTCCTGCTCGACGCCGCCAACCTGGACACGCTCGGCGTCAGCTCCCTGCTGCTCTGCCTCGCCGGCTACTGGATCGGCCGCTACGGCGAGACCACCGGGCGGGACCGCGCGCACGCACCGCTCGTCTCGATCGCGGTCGTCACCGTCCTCTACGCCTTCGGTGCGCTTGCGCTGCACGCGATGCTCGGCGAGTCCGTCTCCGTCCAGGCCGCGCTTCGCTCGCTGCCCGCGCAGATCCTCCTCAACCTGCTCCTCACCGTCCCGGTCTACGCGCTCGCGCGACGGCTGTTCGCGCCGCCGGGGCTCCGGCTGCCGGTCAAGGACGTGGAGTTCGGCTAGTGGCGACCGTCACCCGCATCCCCCAGCGCACCCGTTTCATGCCGCGCGACCCGAGGGTCGAGGAGCCCTACCGGATGACGCCGGCGATGGCGCTCCGGCTCGGCGTGCTCGGTGCGATCGTCCTCTTCGTCTTCGCCGTGCTCTTCTTCCGCCTCTGGGCGCTGCAGGTGCTCTCGGGCGACCAGTACCTCGCCGCCGCCCAGGACAACCAGCTGCGCACCGTGCGCGTCCACGCTCCGCGCGGGCCGATCCTCGACTACAAGGGCCGGATTCTCGTCTCGAACCGGATCGGCACCGCCGCGCAGGTCTGGACGGCGTACATGCCGCGGCGGGGGCGCCAGCGGATGCTGCGGCGGCTCTCGGCGATCCTCCTGGTCCCGGTGCCGGAGCTCCAGCAGCGCCTCCGTGACCACAAGGGCGACCCCCTGACTCCGGTCACCCTCAAGGAGGATCTCTCGCAGGAGGAGATCTTCTACCTCAAGGAGCACCGGCGGGACTTCCCGGGGCTGGAGCTGAACGACATCCACCTCCGGGATTACCGGTACGGGTCGCTGGCGCCGCAGATCCTCGGGCATGTCGGCGACGTGACCGAGGACCAGCTGAAGGGCGGCCGCTACCGGCACGGTGACTCCGTCGGCCAGGCCGGCCTCGAGTTCTCCTACGACCGCTTCCTGCGCGGGACGGCGGGCCTCGCCGAGCTCCGTGTGGACTCGCTCGGCCGCCCGCGCTCGAAGCCGCTCCGCGCCGAGCAGCCGCAGCCGGGGCTCGCCGTCCGGACGACGCTCGACGCGAAGCTGCAGCGCGCGGCCGAGGACGCGCTCGTCTACGGGATCGAGGTCGCGCGCGAGAACAAGAGCTGGGCGGCCGACGCGGGAGCCGCGGTCGCGCTCGACCCGCGGACAGGCGCGGTCCGCGCTATGGCGACGTATCCCACGTACGACCCGCGGATCTACGTGGGCAAGCCGAAGCCGGGCAAGCTGCGGCCGCTGATCGACCAGAAGGCGGCTGAAGAGGCGAACTACCCGGGCCTCAACCGCGCGACGTCGGGCCTCTATCCGCCGGGGTCGACGTTCAAGCCGGTGACCGCGCTCGCCGCGATGCGCGAGCACCTCGTCGGCCCGTACGAGCCGCTCTCGTGCACGGGGAAGATGGAGATCGACGGCACGACGTTCCGCAACTGGAACCCGTTCGCGAACGAGGCGATGGATTTGCCGACCGCGCTCGCGGCCTCGTGCGACACGTACTTCTACCAGCTGGGTCTCGAGTTCTACGGCCTCCCGCCGGAGTACGGCAGCCCGCTCCAGAAGTGGGCTTCGGCCTTCGGTTTCGGCAGGGCGACCGGCCTCGACCTCGGCGGTGAGTCGACCGGCCTGCTCCCGACGCCGGAGTGGCGGCGCAAGACGTTCACGAAGGAGCGCTACCCGGACACGTGGGAGGTCGACCGGCTCTGGAAGTCCGGCGACTCGGTACAGCTCGCGATCGGCCAGAAGGACTTGCTCGTGACGCCGCTGCAGATGGCGCGCTTCTACGCGCTGGTCGCGAACGACGGCAAGCTCGTCACGCCGCACCTCGTCTCGAGTGTCGAGCAGCCCGGGAACCAGGGGGCCGTCAAGGCCGTCTTCTCGCCGGCGCCGAAGGACGTGAACGTCGACCCGGCGGAGCTGAACGTGATCGAGGACGGGCTCTTCCGTGCGACGCACGCGTCGTACGGCACGTCGGCGGGCGTCTTCGGGAGCTTCCCGATCCCGATTGCCGGCAAGACCGGCACGGCCGAGAAGAGTTTCGACATGGGCGACTACAGCGTGATGATGGACCAGTCGTGGTGGTGCGGCTACGGGCCGACCGACAAGACGCCCGAGCTCGTCGTCTGCGTCGTGATCGAGAACGGCGGCCACGGCAGCACCGCCGCGGCGCCCGCCGCCCTGAAGATCTTCGAGCGCCACTTCGGCCGTGAGGCGCCGGTCGTCGAGACCGGCGTGGAGACCGACTGATGACCGACTACGCGGCACAGGCCCCCAGGCGCGCGCGCCGCCATCCGCGGGCCGACACCGCGCGTGCCGTCTCGTTCGCGCGGCGGCTCGACTGGCTGATGCTCGCCGCGGTCGGCGGCCTAGTCGGCTTCGGCCTGTGGGCGATCGACGGGATCACCCGCCAGGACATCGTCGGCGACCCCGACTACTACGTCACGCGCCAGGCGATCTTCGCGCTCATGGGCGCCGTCGGCCTCGTCGGCGTGCTGTTCGTCGACCCGTCCGTCTACCGGCGGTTCCGCAAGTCGATCTACGGGCTGCTGATCGCGATGTTGCTCGTCGTCATGGTCGCGGGCACCGAGGTGCGCGGCTCGACGCGGTGGATCGACCTCGGGTTCTTCCAGTTCCAGCCCTCTGAGTTCGGGAAGCTGCTGCTCGCGCTCTTCCTCGCCGCGATGCTCGCGGAGCGGGGGAGGCGCGCGACCGAGTCCCGCACGACGCTCGTCGTGCTCGGCGCCGCCGCCGTCCCCACGCTGCTCGTCTTCCTGCAGCCCGACATCGGCACGGCGCTCGTCTACGGCGCGATCCTCCTGGCCGCGATGTTCTTCGCGGGGACGCGCTGGCGCGACCTGGCCGTCATCGCCGCGGCCGGCGCCGTCGTCGCGACCTTCGTCCTCTGGGCGGGCCCGGCGATGGGGGTCGAGATCCTCGAGCCGTATCAGCGCGACCGGCTCACGGCGTTCACCGACCCCTCGAAGAACCCGCGCGGGGCCGCGTACAACATCAACCAGTCGATCACCGCGGTCGGCTCCGGGGGGCTGAGCGGACGCGGCGTGACCGGCGCGACGCAGACGCGCCTCGACTACCTCCCCGAGCACGAGACGGACTTCGTCTTCGCCGCGCTCTCCGAGCAGCGCGGATTCGTCGGCGCCTCGATCCTCCTCAGCCTCTACCTGCTGCTGATGTGGCGCGGCATCCGGGTGATCGCGACGGCGCGCAGCCCCTTCACGGCGACCGTGGCGGGGGCGATCGTCTTCGGCCTCCTCTTCCAGACCTTCGTGAACATCGGGATGACGATCGGGATCGCGCCCATCACCGGCATCCCACTGCCGTTCGTGAGCGTAGGCGGCTCGGCGATGGTCACCAACCTGCTCGCCGTGGGAGTCCTCCAGGCGATCGCCATCCGCCGTCGCTAACGCCGACGAACGGGCCTCGCCCGTTCGTCCACCAAGGCAGAGAGTGAAGGAGCCCGCGCTGCGCGCTGAGGCCGCGCTCGAGCGAGCTCGAGCCCGGCTCCATAGGGTCGCTGAAAGTCGTGAGACTTTCAGCGAGAGGACGGAGCCGCAGGCTCCGTCCGGCGGTGGTCCTACGATCCTGCGCATGGAATCTGCGGAGGTGCATGCGTTGGCCGGCAAGCATGATGCGCACGGATTGCTGTTGATCGAGGAAGCCGATGCCTGGTTCGAGTATCTCGCCGCGACAAGGGCGCAGAGCGCCGCGCGGTACGGCGAGGTCGAGCCGTGGGCCTGGGCCCGCCTCACCCAGCGGCTTCGGGCGATCAGGACGAAGCGAGCCAAGCTTCGGCCGGCCGAGGCGGCCTGACCGGCCCCGGTTTCCGGGCTGAAAACCGGCTGCTGCTAGCCTTGTTTCCAGATATGCGTCAAACGTCAACGTCGCAGCGCGTGAAGCGCCCGGTCCCCGGAGCAGGTCCTCGCGCGCGCGACTTCACCGAAGGAGTTTTCACTTGTTGCGATGGTTTCGGCGCAAGCCGACTGAACGTTCCGCGCCCGCAGACGAGCAGGCGACACCGACCAGCACCGTAGAGACACCGGCCGCGCAGGCGGCCGACACCACCACTCCGACCTCCACCGCCGCCCGTCGCCGTCGCCGCGGCAGTCGCGGCGGCCGCGGCCGCCGCAAGCCCGGCGAGCGCGCCGAGCAGAAGGCGGAGAAGCCCGAGAAAGCGGAGGCGAAGGCCAAGCCCGAGCGTAAGCCGCGCGAGTCGCGCCCCCGGCAGACCCGGAGGCGCACGGCGACGCCGCGCGCGCTCCCGCCGCCCGCGAAGCGCGACCTCGTCGTCTCCGTCGACGTCGCCGAGCAGCGGGTCGCGATCCTCGAGGACGACAAGGTCGCCGAGGTGTACCTCGAGCGGCCCGAGAGCCGATCGATCGCCGGGAACATCTACAAGGGCTCGGTCGACAACGTCCTCCCGGGGATGGAGGCGGCGTTCGTCGAGATCGGCCTGGAGAAGAACGGGTTCCTCTACGTCGACGAGATCGTCACCCCCGAGCTCGAGGGCCGCAGGCACGGCCGGAAGATCCAGGACCTGCTGAGCCGCGGCGAGGAGATCCTCGTCCAGGCGGTCAAGGACCCGATGAAGTCGAAGGGCGCACGGCTGACGACCGAGATCTCGCTGCCCGGGCGCTTCGTCGTCTACGTCCCGAGCGGCGAGGGCTTCGGCGTCTCCCGCCGGCTGCCCGAGGAGGAGCGCGCGCGCCTCCGCGACATCCTGAAGTCGGTCGCGCCGAAGAAGGGCAGCATGATCGTCCGGACCGCGGCCGAGGGCGCGTCCGCCGAGGACATCGAGCGCGACATCGATTTCCTGCAGCGCCTCTGGAAGGAGATCCAGAAGCGCGCCGAGCAGGCGAAGTCGCCGGCGCTCGTCTACCAGGAGGCGGAGCTGCCGCTCCGCGTCGTGCGCGACCTCTTCACGAACGACTTCGAGCAGGCGGTCGTCGACCACGACCTGACCTACAAGCGGATCGTCGGCTACCTGAAGAAGACCTCGCCGCACATGGCCGAGAAGGTGCGCAAGCACAGCGGCAAGACGTCGCTCTTCGAGGAGTTCGGCGTCGAGGAGGAGATCCGCTCCACGCTCTCCCGGCGCGTCGACCTGCCCTCGGGCGGCTACCTCGTCTTCGACTACGCCGAGGCGTTCACCGTCATCGACGTGAACACGGGCCGCTTCGTCGGCTCGCGCTCGAAGTCGTCCGCGAGCCGGCTCGAGGACACGATCACGAAGAACAACCTCGAGGCGGTCAAGGAGGTCGTCCGCCAGCTGCGCCTGCGCGACATCGGCGGGATCATCGTCATCGACTTCATCGACATGGCGAACCCGAAGAACCGCGCGGCCGTCGAGGAGGCGCTGAAGACGGAGCTCGAGCGCGACCGGACCAAGACCTACGTCGTCGAGATCTCGCCGCTCGGGCTCGTGGAGATGACGCGCCAGAACGTCTCGCACGGCCCGCGGGAGATCCTCACGAAGCGCTGCCCGACCTGCGCCGGAGACGGCATCGTCTTCTCGGAGATCTCGGCCGCCGTCGAGGGCGAGCGCAAGCTGCGGTCGCTCGCGGCGGGCTCGCGCACCACGGCCTACCGCGTGGAGCTGAACCCGCACGTCGCGTCGATCCTGATCGGCCCCGGCGCGGCGCGCCTCCAGGCGATCGAGGAGCGCACACGCCGCCGCTTCTTCATCGAGGCGAGGGAGGGGGCGCCGCCCGAGCACTTCGAGGTGGTGGCGCGCGGCCCGCTGGCGAAGCTGCAGCCCGAAGCGCCGGTCGCGGAGGGGCAGGAGCTCGACGTGAAACCGGTGGAGGTCGGCCTCCACGACCCGAGCGCCGGAGTGGCCAAGCACGACGGGCTCGACGTCGTCGTCGCGGACGGCGGGAGCCTCGTCGGAAAGCGCGTGAAGGTCAGGGTCAACCGCGTCCTCGACGGAACGGCGTACGCCGAGCCCGTCGGCCGCCCTGAGGCCGCCGCGCCGCCGATCACGGCCGAGGCGCTGGCGGAGAAGCCGACGCGCGCCCGCCGCAGCAGGATCGCGAAGCCGGAGGAGCCGAAGGCCGAGGCCGCGGAGGCGGTCGCCGAGGAGCCCGAGGCCGTGGAGGAGGTTGGCGAGCCGGAGGAGGCCGCCGAGCCGGAGGAGGCCGAGGCCGAAGAGGCTCCGCGCCCGAAGAAGCGGACGCGCCGCGGCTCCCGCGGGGGGCGCCGGCGGAAGAAGAAGCCGGCCGAGGCGACCGTCGAGGACGGGGCCGCCGCGGTCGAGGAGACCGAGAAGAACGGCAAGCCCGAGGCGCCCGTGCTGATCCACCTCCCCGATCGGACCCTCGGCGAAGAAGAGGAGCCCGAGCCCGCGGAGGCGCCGGCCGAGGAGGCGCCGGCCGGCGAGGCTCCCAAGCCGAAGAAGCGGACCCGCCGAGGCTCGCGCGGAGGCCGCCGTCGTCGCAAGCCGGCCGCGAAGTCCAACGGCGCGACCGCCGGAGGAAACACCCAGCCCAAGGCCGAAAAGGCGGAGAAACCGCTGGTAGACTGACACTCCGCGGGCAGAAGCCCGGCGGATACGCGGGCGGAGCCCGCACATCCGCCTTCTCGGCGCCGCAGGACGGTGCCGAGGCCCGCGTCTTGTTATGAGCTACGCGATCATCAAGCTGGGTGGGAAGCAGTACGTCGTCCGCGAGGGCGAGAAGCTGCTCGTGGACCGGCTCTCCGTCGACGAGAACAAGACCTTCCAGCCGGAGGTGATCTTCGAGGGCGGCGACGGCAGGGCCGAGCTCGCGCCGAAGGGAACCGTGACCGCGAAGGTGCTCGCCCACGTGAAGGGCGACAAGATCCGGATCGGCAAGTACCGGCGCCGCACCGGCTACCGGCGGCACACGGGCTTCCGCAGCAGCCTCACCCAGATCCAGATCGAGTCGATCGGGGCGAAGAAGAGCACGAGATCGTCTTCGAGCTCGTCACGATCCCGCTCGACCACGACGACGAAGAAGGACGAGAGCTAGAGATGGCACACAAGAAGGGACTGGGCTCTTCACGCAACGGCCGCGACTCCGATTCCAAGCGCCTCGGTGTCAAGATCTTCGGCGGCCAGGACGTGAAGGCGGGGATGATCCTCGTCCGGCAGCGCGGGACGCGTTTCCGGCCGGGCCCCGGCGCCGGCCTCGGCCGCGACGACACGATCTTCGCGACCCGCGACGGGCGCGTGGAGTTCCGGCGCAGCGGCGAGCGGCGCACGGTCGTCGTCGGCGAGCAGCAGCAGTCGTAGCCGGCTAGACCGAGACCGGCGTCTCGTACTGCATGTAGCGGCGAACCTCCTCTGCGCGCTCGCGCGAGTCGAGCCGTGCGACGAGGTGCAGCGCCATGTCGATTCCCGCCGAGACGCCGGCGGAGGTGACGACCTCGCCGCTGTCGACGAACCGGTCGTCGCGGCGGAGCTCGATCGTCGGGTCGATCTCGACGAGCGAGTCGAGGGCGCCGTACCACGTCGTCGCCGGGCGGTTCTCGAGGACGCCGGCGCTGGCGTAGACGTGCGCTCCGGTGCAGACGCTCGTCATCAGCGCGCCCGAGTCGCGGACGCCGCGGATCCAGCCGTGCAGCTGCTCGTCCTCGAGGAACTGATTGACCTGTCCGCCGGGGAACAGGAGCAGGTCGAGCGGCGGGCAGTCGTTCGACGCGTAGTCCGGAACCACGCGGAGCCCGTGCGAGCAGCGGACCGGATCCGTGGCCTGGGCGACCGTGAAGACGAAGATCTCGCGCTCGTCGGCGACCTGCCGGGCCCACTGGGTCAGTACCTGGAAGGGGCCCGCGAAATCGAGCTCCTCGGCGCCGTTGTAGATGAAGATTCCGATATTCATGGCGGCGGTCACGGTACCACCGAGGCGCTAGCGTGCGCTCGTGTTCCACGACCGGGCGAGAATCCGGCTCCAGGCGGGCCGCGGGGGCGACGGCGCTTTGAGCTTCCGGCGCGAGAAGTACGTGCCGAAGGGCGGGCCGGACGGCGGCGACGGAGGGCGCGGGGGAGACGTCGTGCTCGAGGTCGACTCCGATCTGCGCGACCTGTCGTTCTTCCAGGGGCGCAGGCGGTTCCGCGGCGGTGCCGGGGCCGCGGGCCGCGGTGCGAACAAGCACGGCGCGGACGGCGAGGACGTCGTGCTCCACGTGCCGGTCGGGACGCAGGTCTTCTCCGAGGACGGGGAGCTGATCGCCGACCTCGCCGGGGCCGGGTCGCGCGTGATCGCGGCCCGCGGCGGGGCCGGTGGCCGCGGGAACCGGCGCTTTGCAACGCCGACGCGGCGCGCGCCGCGGTTCGCCGAGGTCGGAATGCCCGGCGAGGAGCTGGAGCTCGACCTCCGGCTGAAGCTGATGGCCGACGCGGCGCTCGTGGGCCTGCCGAACGCGGGCAAGTCGTCGCTCCTGCGCCGCATCTCGAACGCGAAGCCGAAGGTCGCCGACTACCCCTTCACGACGCTCGCGCCCGTCCTCGGCACGGTCCACTCGCCGAGCGGCCGCCAGCTGACGGTCGCCGACGTTCCCGGGCTGATCGAGGGCGCGAGCGAGGGGGTCGGCCTCGGCCACGAGTTCCTCGCACACCTCGAGCGCGCCCGGCTGCTCGTCCACGTCATCGACGCGTCGGAGCCCGATCCGGCAGAGCGCTTCGCGCAGATCGACGGCGAGCTCGAGGCGTACGGCGCCGGGCTCGACCGGCTCGCGCAGATCGTCGTGCTGAACAAGATCGACGTCGCAGGCGAGGTCGACTTCCCGCTGGAGGACGAGCGGATCCTCCGGGTCGTGCGCACCTCCGCGGTGACGGG
>DASSSO010000120.1:0-10442 GCA_035776735.1 Gaiellaceae bacterium
CCGGAGAACGCGTCCCAGCTCAGCGGCGATGCCGGCGAGCCGACGACCTCGTCGCATCCGGCCGCGGCGGTCGCGCACCAGATCACTCGGGTGTCGGTCGAGGAGTAGTCGGTCGGCGGAGTGTTCGGGAAGACCGCCCACTCGGGATTGTCGCTGTCGTGGTCGACCAGGTCCTCGCGGAGCAGGATCGACCCGTCGCGCGCGTCGACGTACGTGGCGTACGCGACCGGGGTGCCCTTCGCGCCGTAGAGGTCGGCGCCCAGGGTGATCAGGTAGGCCGCCCTGGCACCAGAGACGGTCGGCACCGCCACCAGCTCGGTCTTCATCACGGTTGCGTCGGAGCGACCGGAATCCCTGATCGCGATCTTCCGGGCGGCTGCGGCGCTGAGAGTTGCGTCGGCCGGTGTGGCGGAGCTGCGGCCCAGCGACGAGCTGACGTAGTACGCGGCGCCGCCGCGGACGCCAACGGCGAGCAGGCCGTCGACGCCGGCGGGCAGGCTGCCGAAGCGCTGACGGAACAGCACCGCGGCGCCCCGACCCATCGGGGCCACGGCCAGAATCTCGAGCGCAGCCGCCCCGCTCTGCGTCAGTCCTAGGAGGTCGCGGTTCGCCGCGACGTACACCCTGGCCGCTGCAACCGGGTCTGCCGGCAGCCCGTGCGCCAGCGGCTTGCCCGTCGACATGAGCATCGCCGGTGTGCCGAAAGCGTTCCACAGAGCGCGGGCGCCGACCTCGGCCGCCCTTTCCCTCTGCCGGGATGTCGGCGCGATCCGACCTATGCGGTAATCCCTGATCTTGTTGTCCTGCCGGTCGCCCTGAATGCCTGCCGGATCTCTTTGAGACCGGTCTTGCGCGCCTGGCGTCGCCAGAACGCTGCCGGTTCCGGCCGCGAGGGCGAGCACGACTCCGAACAGCAGCGCGATGCTCCGCGCTACCACGCGAGATTGCGTGCGCATGACTCCTCCCCTGCCGAATGGCTCAACCTTCGATGCAATCCATACAAGATCTGCGCGAGTTCTGCGCTGAGAGCCTCCAGCCGCTTGCGAATCACCCGGAGAATCGGTACGTCCGTCGTTGGCAAGAACTTCTGCAAATTGATCCGCTTCTGCCCGTGCTCAAGCGCGAGCTCGCCGAGCACCCGCGTCCGCCAGGCGGGGCGCCACCTCCGCTGGGTTCAGCCGGATGCGCTCGTCTTCACGACGCTGCGCCTCAGGTCCGCCCTGCGGCGGCACCGGCCGTTCGGCCTGGCGCGTCTAGCCCCGCCAGGTGAGGAACGAGCGCTCGCCTGGGCATCGCCTGGGCCTACTGTCCAGCACTCGATCGGGGCCGCGAGGTTCTACCCCTCCCCCCGAGCCGTCGCGGCGACTCCGTGAGCAATTCAGGTGGGCGCTGAGCGGCTTGCGTTCAGGCGGAAGAGAGTCTTGAGGATGAACACTGCGCCTACCGTGATGACGAGCCAGTCCCAGAGGCTAAAGCCCTCGTCTACCCCTTCCGCGACGGTGAGGGCGATGATCAGGGTGAAGGCGGCGACTGTTCCCCAATTTCTAACGCGAGAATCCGACTCGGCCACTTCGGCCCTTACTCGACCCTTCGGAGGCTCTTATAGCCCACCATGCGGTGGGGGCGCCGTCACGAGCGCACGTCGCTAGAGAGGGTGGCGCAACCACGTGCGTTGCGTGGCGGTCCACGGCCGGGATGAAGCCGCGCCTCTCCGCACCGCCGCGGCACCGGTCAACGCCAGCGCGCACAAGCGAGAAACGGGAAAGGCCCGCCGCATGGCTCTTAGGCTCATGCTCGGTTCCCACTTTGTTCGAACTGCGGCGTTTGGTTGGGACGTACCTCGTCGCCGTGCGTTCACAGACCTCGGGCGAGGCCGGAGATTGTGTCTCTCATCACTTGCTCCGAGCTATTCTCGAACCGAAAGTGATAGGCGCCGAAGCCGGCGACCCCGATCCGCTCCCGCTCCTCGATGTACTTCGCGCGCCAACGGTTGACCTCGCTCCGCGGCCAGCCGTTCACGTTCCCGCCGAGGCCGCGCGCGAGGTGCCAACCGGGAGTCATCCCGACGACGTACCGTGCGGCGAGCTCGCGACGGACTGTGCCCCGGCGAGCCAGCTCGCGCTGCTCGGCCGAATAAGCCTGCGCGACGACTTCGGGATTGCCCGAGAACGGCGGGTACTCCTCGCCGACGAGCCCGAAGGCCGCGGCCGCCAGCGCCCGCCAGAACGCCCGCAGCTCGGCGTCGACCCTGAGGCGGGCGATGCGGAGCCCGGAGCGCGAGGCCCAGACGAGGCCGATCCGGGCCCCGTCGCCGAGCTCAGTACGGCCGAAGGTCAGGCCGTGGAGCGTCCCGCGCGTGAACTCGCGCCAGGCACGGCCCTGTGAGCCGCTGAGCTCGGCGACAAGCTCGTCGAACTGCCACGCGTCTACGACTACGCCTTCGCTCTCGGCACTCCGTACCTCGTCTCGGAATCGGCGTCCGAGCTCCCTCCCCCAGGCCACTCGCTCGCGGGCCGGCAGGCGAAGGAGCGCCGTCAACGACGGGAGCCGGCCGGCATAGCGCGGCTCGTCGGCGCCCTCGACCCGCCGCCGGTTCCAGAACGACGTTGGCTTGATCGGGAAGAGCGGCGCGTACCGTCCGCGCGTCAGCGCCTTGACCTGACGGCTGACCGGGCCGTTGACGCCGTAGCTGCCGACGTAGATCCGCGTGCCCGGCGGCGTCCGCGTCGCCTTGATCGCGCGGATCAGCTTCGGGACGTCATCCGGCTCGAAGTACGCGAGGACGAGGACTGACGTCGAAGCTATTGCTCCGCCGACGGGCGTTGCCGCCGCTCATCCTCCATGTGCTGGATCCGCATGCCTTCTCGTCCTGTGCGAGTCAGGAAGTAGACGCCCATGGAGAAGCAGAGCCATCCGATGCCCACACCCACGAAAAGGGCCGCGATCCCGATCATGGTTTCCAAGGCGCACCTCCACCAGTCGTCCGACGTCGTCCGATCGCAGGAGTTGAGACTACCCCGCTCAATGAGGCCCGACGAGGTGTACGGGCCGATGCGGTTGCGCCAGGAGTGGTGGCGACGCGCGCGACTAAGTCAGGGTGCGATCAGGATTTGCTCGTACACGACGTCGGCGGCTTTCCCGTACTCGCGTACCACGTCGCCGAGCGGCGCCGTCGAGACGGGCTGCGCAGCACCTCACGGTCGAGAGCCGCCGCCCACCGGCGGTATCTTTCGGCCAGGTCGGCATTAAGCTCGTTGAGTCCCGCCGCAGGCGTGAGTTCATCGATCTCGCGCGCTGCCGCACGCGAGGCGCGGGGGAGCATCGTGGAAGTTCCTCCTCGAGTCATCGGGCCCCCAAACGATGTTCGCCAGCTGGTCGCGGTAGATCTGTGAGGACTCGACGACGGCGGCCTTCGTCGATTGCGACTCAGCGGACGACGACCCGTCATCGCTGCCGCCGCACTCGCATCGCGTAATTGTGCCGACGCGGCTGCGGCACATCGCACCGAGTTCAACTGGGAGTGACCACGCGAAATCCGCCCAGGGTCCCGTCTGGGACTCACGGTCACATTGGCGTTCGGAGGGCCGACGTTCGGGGGCCCGACGCAGACGACGATGCGTCGCTGGGTTCGAGCGCGCCGTAGCGCCCGGCCCCGAGGGTGGCCGCGTCGCCTAGAAGAACGAGCCGCGGTCGCGGTCGAGTCGCGAGTCCCTGCCAAAGAGGACGGCGAGCAGGCCGATGGCGATCACGAACGCGACGACGAGCAGAGCTCCGAGCATTCGTCTACCTCCTTCCGCCGAGGAAAACGCCTGGAACCGCGCGTTATTCCTCACCAGCCGCTCGTCGCCGGCTCCTTGACGTTCGGATCGCACTTACGTCGGGGCGAGCCGCAGCACCTCGTCGGCACCGGCGTCTTCCCGGTCCGAGAACCGGACGACCACGTGCTCGCCCTCGCGCACCGGCAGCGCTGGGAAGTCGTTGGGGCTCTCCTCGGTGATCAGGGTCGCCCAGGCTCGTCCGAGCTCTCGCTCGAGGCGCTCGACCTCGCCATCGTCGACGGGCTCGGGGCACTGATGGATCGAGACCACGAACTGCGCGCCCCGGTCGAGTGAGAAGCTTGCTTCGCCGCGAGCCGGGCTGAGAAGCAGCACGTTCTCGGATTCGATCATCGTCGCATTCGCCACTTGACGATGCTCAGCCCAGACGGGCCCGCCGTAGAACGCCGCCAGCGCCGGCGCCCGCCGCGCCAGGTCCGGGAATGCCCGGAACCAGACAAACCGGTCCGGGTCGTCGAGGTCGCGAAACCAACCGAGTATGGTCATCCCGACCGCCTCCTGGCCCTCGGCGAGCGCTCGCTCGAAGAGCCCGGCGAGGACCGCCCACTGCCCCGGGCGCAGCGTGTACTGCCTGAGCTCGACGATCACTCGTTAGGACTCAGCCGGTCCACCATCTCGCATGACGATAGACCTCGCCCTGGCGCTGACAGGGTGAGCGCGTCGAAGTGAGGATGCGGGCAGCGTGCGCTACGGCGGGTTGGCTCTGAGCTGCGCGCGCATCGGCACTTAGGACCCGAGCTGGGGACCGGCTCGGCTCTCAGCTCTTTTCCCACGCGGGCCGGGAGTACGATCGGCGTCCAGTGCTCGTCGGCAGGCGGGAGGAACTCCGACAGGTCGGCGGGCTGCTCGCCGCGGTCAAGCGCGGACGCAGCTGCGTGCTTGTCCTCGTGGGCGAGCCGGGCATCGGGAAGTCCGCGCTGCTTGAAGAGACAGTGCGGCGTGCGCGCGGCGTGCGCGTCGTACATGCATCCGGCGTCGAGTCGGAGAGCGAGCTGCCGTATGCGGGCCTACTTACACTCACGCGCCCGGTCGCCGGGCTCGTGCCGTCGCGCCACGCGCCACAGGCCGAAGCACTGGACGATGTTCGGCCGATCACCCATTGAGGTCTCCTTCCTTCAGGCGATGGCGAAAGAACAGCTCGGCCTCCATCGTAGCCAGCTCCGTCAAAGGCCTACCTCGAGCGTCGGGCAGCTCGGAGAGCGTCGAGCGTGGCACCCGTGAACGCGGCGAGCTCGCGGATGCGGTCCTCATCCTCGGCGGTGAAGTCGGCTCCTCCCGACTTGTCGGAGAGCTGGAGAAGCCCGTAGCTGCCGCCGTCCTCGCCGCAGACCGCCGTGGCCAGCCAGTCCCGCATCGGTGGGTGGATGTCGGCCACGTCACCGAAGCCGGCAAAAGGGATAGGCCTCGACCTCTTCCTGCGTCAGACGTATTACCTCACCTGGCTCGAGCCGGATGCCGTGCAACCTGAAACCGCGCGGATCGACGCATTGAGCAGAGCGAGGCCGGCTACTCCCGTGGGGCGGTCGGCGACCTCGCTGGTTCGATCCCGGTTCCTCGTTTGCAGGGCTTTCTTCGGAAGGCCCATCGCTGAACCCATAGCCGCACGTCGCCGTACCATCGCGCCTTCAAACCAAGGAGGAACGAATGCCCGTGAAGGAAGCAAGCTCGGAAGAGACACCGTACGGCCGCTACGTCACGTCGGACGGCTGGTTCGTCCTCAACCTCGCGGACTCGCTCGCAGTTCGCAACGAGGAGAAGGGCGGCGCGATGTACCCGCTCGAGCCGCAGGAGTCGCCGTTCGCCGACTTCGGCGCGCGTGTCCGCGTCCTCTGGCCGGGCGAGCCGAACGCGCTCTACCACTCGGAGGGCGTGCAGGAGGGGTTCCTCGTGCTCTCGGGCGAGTGCACGCTGATCGTCGAAGAGGAAGAACGGCCGCTGCGGCAGTGGGACTACTTCCACTGCCCGGCCGACACCCGCCACGTGATCGTCGGCGCCGGCGAAGGGCCGTGCGCGATTCTCATGATCGGCGCGCGGCCCGAGGTGGAGACGCTGCGCTACCCGGTGAGCGAGGTCGCGGCGAAGTACGGCGCGTCCGCCGCGAAGGAGACCGACGAACCGGACGAGGCGTACGCCGACTGGCCGGGCGAGTACCTGCCCGTGCGCCTTCCGTGGCCGCTCGACTCCGACACGAAGCGGTGACGGAAGACCTGACGCTCGCCAGTAGGCTGGCCGCACCCCGGCAAACGGTGGCGGAAGCTGCCCCGCGCCGCGATCTTCGGGTCGAGGCGATCCAGCACGAGTGGCCGATGCGGCTGCGACGCCCCGGGGCCAAGGGCGGCGGCGCGAGCCGCCGCCCTTCGACTTACCTGGCTCGGAAGCTGCCCTTCATCGAGGTCGAGTGCGGATCGCAGATGTAGCGGTACGTGCCGCGCCTGAGCCTCACCGTCACCGACCTCGTGCCGGTGAAGGAGACGCCCGTGATCACCTTGTTGACGCCCGGCCCGGTGAGGTGGAAGTCGTGGCTCGACGACCTGTCGGTGACCTGGAACCGGTACGAGACGCCGGCCTTGAGCGACGTGACCTTCTTGCCGCCGCTCGTGAGCGAGATCGTGAAGCCCGGGCCTACGATGCCCTTCACGACTTTCGGCGCGGCGGGGGTCGCTGACACGGTCGGCGCGAGGGCCAGGGCCGTCACGAGGACGGACAGTAGGCCGAGTGAGATGCGAGACATGTGCTGCTCCCTTCGCGATTGGCCTTGAGAACACGCTGATCGTCGCCCCCGGTCGCGCATCGACGCTTCGGGCGATCCCCTAGTAGGGCTCCTAGGTCCTCCCGGCGGCCCCGGTCCAGGGCTTCCACAGAAGCGTCTGCCGACTGCCGCGGCCGACGATCGACGCAAGACGCGGGCACCCCGCCCGGGTCTCGCTCAAGGAGGAGGACGTGAATACTCCATTCGAAGTCATCAGGCGCGGCGCAGCGATCGTCGTCGGGGCGGCGCTGGCCGTGTCTCTCGCCTCGTCGGCCTACGGCGCTCCGACCAAAGCGGCGCCGAAGAAGCCGAAGGTCAAGGCCTCGATCCACCGCGGCCAGCTGAACGTTCTCGGCACGGCCGGGAACAACAGGATCACGCTGCGGTTGAAGCCGGGGAACCAGTCGCGGCTCCAGGTGGACGCCGACAGCAACGGTCGTGCCGAGTTCACCTTCAGGCGCTCGGCGTTCAGCCGCATCGTCGTCAACGCGGGACGCGGGAGCGACGCAATGACGATCGACGAGAGCTTCGGCGTCTTCACCGACAAGGAGGCCACGAGCCTCTTTGGGGACGCCGGGAGCGACGTGGCCGTCCGCAGGGGCTCGAGCGCGGCAGAGAGGTTCGAGCTCTCGGCCGACGGCTCGCGGCTCAGGGCCGCCCGCAACGGCAGGGCGTTCCGGGCCGCCGTCGAGCGGTTCGACCTCCGGGCCCTCGGCGGCGCGGACACGGTGGTCGTCAAGAACCTTGCGCGGGTCGGGCTCGGCCGGCTGAATCTCGACCCCGGCGCGGGCAGCGACGGCGTCGTCGTCGAAGGCGCAGCCGGAAACGACACGATCGGCCTCGCGGCCGCGGCACTCGCCCGCCACATTTCGATCTCCGGCGCGGCGGGCGGCCTGCCGATCGACGTCGTCGACGCCGAGACACTGGCGATCGAGGCCCTGGCCGGCAACGACTCGCTCACCGCCGGGCTCGGTCTCGCGACGCTGACCCAGCTGACGCTGGACGGCGGGGCCGGCAACGACACGATCAACGGCGGCGACGGCAACGACACGCTGCGCGGCGGGAGCGAGAACGATTCGATCGACGGCAACCGCGGGAACGACGTCGGTCTCCTCGGCGCCGGCGACGACTCGTTCACGTGGGATCCCGGCGACGGGAGCGACAAGGTGGAAGGCGAGGCCGGCAGCGACACGCTGGTCTTCAACGGCGCCGCGGTCGCGGAGAGCTTCGACCTCTCGGCGAACGGCAACCGCCTCAGGTTCTTCCGCAACGTCGCGAACATCACGATGGACGTCGACGACACCGAGCGAGTCGACATTCGGGCGCTCGGCGGGGTCGACAACACGGTCGTCAACGACCTGTCCGCCACCGACGTCAGGAACGTCGTGCTCGACCTCGCCGCCGACGGAGCGGTCGACACGACCACCGTCAACGGCTCGGGCGGCAACGACACGATCGCGATCGCGCCCAACGCGGGTGCGGTAGACGTGACCGGGTTGGCGGCGGCCGTGAAGATCGTCGGCTCGGAGGCGGCGAACGACCTGTTGAACGTGAACGGGCTCGGCGGCAACGACACGATCTCCGGCGCGGTCGGGCTCGCGGCCCTGACCAAGCTCGGGATCGACGGCGGCGTCGGCGACGACACGATCAACGGCGGCGACGGCGCCGAGGTGCTGCTCGGCGGCGAGGGTGACGACGCCGTCGACGGCAACCGCGGCAACGACACGGGGCTCCTCGGCGCGGGCAACGACACGTTCCGCTGGGACCCGGGCGACGGCAGCGACGTCGTCGAGGGCCAAGACGGCGCCGACGACGGTGCCGACACGCTCCTGTTCATCGGCGCCGGCGCGGCCGAGAGCTTCGACGTCTCGGCCAACGGCGAGCGAGTCAGGTTCTTCCGCGACGTCGCCAACATCACGATGGACCTGAACGACATCGAGTTCATCGACGTCGAAGCGCTCGGCGGCGCAGACAACGCGGTCCTGAACGACACCAGCGCGACCGACCTCAAGACCGTCGCGCTCGAGCTCGAGGCCGCGATCGGCGGCGGTGTGGGCGACGGCGCGGCCGACTCGGTCACCGTCAACGGCACGAACGACCCGGACGACATCCAGATCAGCGCGGACGGCAGCGCCGTGGACGTCATCGGGGCTCCGATCAGCCTCCGGATCGACCACTCGGAGGCCGCAAACGACAAGCTGACCGTCAACGGGCTGGGCGGCGCCGACACGATCACGGCCGGGCCTGGCCTCGCGGCGCTGATCCAGCTCGTGATCAACGGCGGGACCGAGGCCGACGTGCTCACCGGCGGCGACGGCAACGACCGGATCGTCGGCCAGCAGCAGAACGACACCATGGTCGGCGGCGACGGGAACGACACACTCGTCTGGAACCCCGGCGACGCCAACGACCTCATCGAAGGCCAGGCGGGCAACGACACCATGGAGTTCAACGGCGCCGGCGGCAACGAGGCCTTCGAAGCCTCGGCCGTCGCCGGACGGCTCCTCTTCACCCGCAACCTCGGCAACATCGTCATGGACGTCGACGGCACGGAGACCGTCGATCTCAGGCCGCTCGGCGGCGTAGACACCACCGTCGTCAACGACCTGACCGGCACCGATGTCACGAAGGCGAACATCGACCTGGCCGGCGCCATCGGCGGCGGGGCCGGCGACGCGGCTGCCGACACGATCACCGTCAACGGCACCAACAACCCGGACAACGTCGCCCTGGCCGCAAACGCCGGCGTCGTCGACCTCACCGGCCTCTTCACAGCCGTGGGGATCAGCCACCCGGAGGTCGCGAACGACACGCTCGCGATCCACACCCTCGGCGGCAACGACAACGTCGCCATCGGCGACGGCGTCGCAGAGCTAATCCAAACGCTCGTCGACCTCGGGTCAGGCGAGTAACCAACCCACAGTTCCTCAGGCGATCGGGGCCCTTTCGGGCCCCGATCGGCGTTCTAGACCGGTGCGGGCTCCTCGGCGGCCTCCCGCACGAAGCGGCTGATCAGCTCGGTGCGTGAATGCAGGTCGAGCTTCCGGTAGACCCGCCCGAGGTGGAACTCGATCGTCTTGTGGGAGAGGAAGAGCGCGCCGCCGATCTCACGGTTGGTCATCCCGCGAGCGACGTGGAGGACGATCTGGAGCTCCTGGGGCGTGAGCTCCTCCTTCTCCCACGACTTGCGGCGCCGGAGCGTCTCGCCGGTGGCCCGGAGCTCGGAGCGGGCACGCTCGGCCCACGTCTCCGCACCCTGGGCCTCGAAGACCGCGAGCGCCGACCGCAGCTGCTCCCGGGCGTCGACCTTGCGGCCGACCCGGCGCAGCCGCTCGCCGTAGGCCAGGCGGGTTCGGGCAGCTGACCAGCGATCGTCGGACTCGTCGTGCAGCCGGAGAGCCTCGGCGAACCCAGCCTCGAAGTCGTCGTCGGAAGCGAGCAGCGCGCGGGCCCGCGCCGCGATTGCCCGACCGAGCGGGCTCTGGGTCTCGTGCGACGCCTCGTGGGCAGCGAGAGACGCCTTCGCCGCGCCCACGTTCCCGGTTCGGACGTGCACCTCGGCGAGCTCGGCATGCGGGACCATGTGGCGGGAGTGGACGCCGAACTCGTGGAGGTTCCTCGCGACCGTCTCCAGCTCCCGGACCGCATCCTCGTGCCGGGAACGTCCGATTGCGAGCAGCGCCAGCGAATGCGCCAGCCAGGTGCGGTAGCCGACAAGGCTCGCCTCCTCCTCCAGGTCTGCCTCCACCTCCCTCGCGTACACGAGGCACTCGTCCTCCGCTCCCCGGCCGGCGGTGATCGCCGCGAGCACCAGCAGCGACTGGACGCGGGGAAGCCACAGGTCGAGCTCGCGCGAC
>DASSSO010000039.1:0-9393 GCA_035776735.1 Gaiellaceae bacterium
GTTCGTCGAGCTCGAGATCGGTGGTCGCACCGTCAAGGTGACGAACCCGGACAAGGTCTTCTACCGGAAGCTGAAGGCGACGAAGCTCGACCACGTCCAGTACTACGTCTCGGTCGGCGAGGGGATCGTCCGCGCGTTGTACGAGCGCCCGACGCAGCTGAAGCGCCACCCCGACGGGGCCGAGGGCGAGGCGATTTACCAGAAGCGCGTGCCGCAGAAGCGGCCGGAGTGGATCGAGACGGCGCGCGTCACCTTCCCGTCCGGCCGGCACGCCGACGAGCTCTGCGTGACGGAGGTGGCGCAGGTCGCGTGGGCGGCGAACCTCGCCACGATCGACTTCCACCCGTGGCCGTCGCGCCGCGCGCACGTCGACAACCCCGACGAGCTTCGCATCGACGTCGACCCCCAGCCGGGCACGACGTTCAAGGACGCGAAGAAGGTCGCGCTGCTGGTCCGCGAGGTGCTGGACGAGCTCGGCTTCGTCGGCTGGCCGAAGACGTCGGGCAACCGCGGGATCCACATCGCGTGCCGGATCGAGCCTCGGTGGAGCTTCCCCGAGGTGCGCCGGTGCGCGCTCGCGTTCGCGCGGGAGGTCGAGCGGCGGATGCCGAAGAAGGTCACGACCGCCTGGTGGAAGGAGGAGCGCGGCCGGCGCGTCTTCATCGACTACAACCAGAACGCGCGCGACCGCACGATCGCGTCCGCCTACTCGGTGCGCGCGCGCCCGGACGCGACCGTCTCGGCACCGGTCACCTGGGACGAGCTTCCCGAGGTCGAGACCGAGGACTTCGACCTGCGGACGATGCCGACGCGGTTTGCGAAGCTGGGCGACGTGCAGGCGGGGATCGACGACGCCGTCTGCGACCTCCGGAAGCTCTTCGACTGGGTCGAGCGGGACGAGCAGGAGGGGATGGGTGAGGCGCCGTACCCGCCGCAGTTCCCGAAGATGCCGGGTGAGCCCAAGCGCGTGCAGCCCTCGCGCGCCAAGGCGGAGGAGCCGGAGGGTCGGGCCCCCCGCCGGCGGTCGAGCCGCAGGCGCTGAGAGCCCCCATAGGGCAAGTAACACAGTGTTACTTGCCTACGGAGCCGCGCCCAGAGCCGCCTCGCGGCCTTGTAACAGAGTGTTACTTGGCTAGCTCTTCTCGATGACGGCCGCGTACACGCCCTCGTCCCCGTCGAGCAGACGCGACACGTGCCAGACGGTGCCGTCGAGCAGCTCGACCATCTCCTGCGGCGAGACGATCAGGTAGTCGAACCAGGGAGTCGCGTACGAGCGGTGGCGGATGCGCAGGCGCAGCTGGCCGGCCATCCGGCCGCGGCGGCGGTTGCGCTCGTGGTAGGCGAGGTGCTCGGGATCGTGCGTGTCGTAGACGTTCCGGCTCTCGGCGACGATCCGCCCGCGGTCGGTCGTCAGCCGGTCGAGGCGGCGCAGCATGCGGACCGCCTTGGCCGGGTCTCCGAAGAGCCCGAAGTTGTTGCCCCACATCACGACCGTGTCGAACGACCCGAGCGACGCGTCGATCCGCTCGAACGGGCAGACGCGCGCGTCGCGCACGCCGCGGCGCCGGCAGACCTCCACCGCGAGCGGCGAGACGTCGATCGCGACCACGTCGTGGCCGCGTTCCTGCAGGTGCAGCGCCACGCGTCCCGCTCCGGCGCCGACGTCGAGCACGCGTCCGCGCACGAAGCGCATGGCGCGCCGCTGGTGCGCCGGCCAGCGACGGAACGGCTCGAAGTACACGGCCGGTCCGAGACCCGCGGCGATGAAGCCGCCGTCGCGTTCCGCGATCTCCCTCGAGACCCTGTCGCCCTCGAGGTATGCGAGCAGGAGACGTCCGTAGGCGTCCTCGTGCTCCTTCAAGAGGCGAGCAGGCTCTCGAAGGTCGGGTCGTTCGGGCGCCGCGGCGGGCGCAGCTCTCGCCAGGTGCAGTCCTTCGGGGCCTTGTCGTCCCGGAAGCGGAGGAAGCGCGTGCCGTGGCGGAAACGGTTGCCCTGCACCTTGTCGTACCGCACCTCGGCGACGAGCTTCGGCTTCACGGCCTGCTCCTCGAGGTCGCCGGTGCCCCAGCGGTTGGGCTCGGAGAAGCGCCGGTCGGAGCGCTCGTCGATCAGCGGGACGACCTGCTCGGCGATCCGGTCGTGCTTCGACGCGGCGACCGCGGCCGAGCCGACGTAGTCGAGGCCGCCGTCGTCCCGGTAGAGGCCCAGGAGCAGGGTCGCGATCTTCTCCGGCTTGTTCTTCCAGCGCAGGCCGACGACGACCGCGTCCGCGGTCTTGTACGGCTTCACCTTCGTGACCGCCTCGCGCGATCCGGGGCGGTACGGCTGGTCGAGGCGCTTCGCGATCACGCCGTCGAGGCCGGCCGCCTCGAAGGTGTCGAGCCACTCGCGCGCGGCCTCGGGGTCGAGGGTGTACGGCGAGAGCCGGAAGCCCTTGGCCAAACGCTCGAGCTCCTTCCGGCGCTTCTTCAGCGGGAGCTCGTGGAGCGGCTTGCCCTTCCACAGCAGGACGTCGAAGGCGATGAACTCGGCCGGGATCTCCTTCGCGAGCCGCTGCACGCGGCTCTCCGCGGGATGGAGCCGCAGCTGCATCGAGTCGAAGTCGAGGACGCCGTCGCGGGCGATCACGATCTCGCCGTCGAGGGCGGAGTGGGGCGGGAGCAGCTCGCCGAGCGGGCGCAGCTCCGGGAAGTAGCGGAGCAGCGGCCGCTCCTTCCGTGACCAGAGCGCGAGCTCGCCGCCGTCGTTCTCGAAGATTCCGCGGAAGCCGTCCCACTTGGGCTCGTATTGCCAGCCGTCGCCCTCGGGCAGCTCGGAGACGAGCTCGGCCTCCATCGGCGGGAAAGGGACGTTCGGGCCGAGCGCCATCGCCGGCAAGGCTATCCCCCGTCCAAACGGGCCGCGTCTTCTGCACCAACTCCGTGCCGGGTCGTCGGGCGAGGGACAGTCCCTCGCCCCGGCGCGGCAGAGTGAAGCGGATGCGGCTTGGGCCGCGGCTTGGTCCGCCGGAGACGGGTCACGACCGCACTAAGCTGACGCGATGCGCCGGGTCGTGATCACCGGGATGGGAACCGTCAGCCCGATCGGGCTCGACACGCCGTCCACCTGGCGCGCTGCGCTCGCGGGCGAGAGCGGGATCGACTTCATCCGCTCCTTCGACGCGACCGGATTCCCCGTGCGCGTCGCGGCCGAGGTGAAGGGCTTCGAGCCGCCCGACGTCGTCTCGCCGAAGGAGGCGCGGCGGCTCGACCGCAACGTGCTGCTCGCGGTCGAGGCGGGCCGCCAGGCGCTCGAGGATGCCGGGCTCGACTCTCACTACGAGTCCAGCCGCGTCGGGATCGCCTTCGGCTCCGCGATCGGCGGCTTCCTCGGGATCATGGAGCAGCACGAGGTGCTCCAGGAACGCGGCCCGACGCGCGTCTCGCCGCACTTCCTGCCCAGCGTGCTCGTGGACTCCGCCAGTGGCCAGCTCGCGATCTCACTCGGGCTCCGCGGGCCGAACTACGCGCCCGTCTCCGCCTGCGCGACCGGCTCCCACGCGGTCGGCGAGGGCGCCGAGATCATCCGCCGCGGCGACGCCGACGCCATGCTCGCCGGCGGGACGGAGGCCTGCATGCACCCGCTGATCCTCGCCGGCTTCTGCGCGATGCGCGGACTGGCCGCGGAGGAGGAGCACCCGCCGCGCGCGTCGCGTCCGTTCGACGCCACCCGCGCCGGTTTCGTGATCGGCGAGGGCGCCGGCGCGCTCGTCCTCGAGGAACTCGAGGCCGCCCGGGCGCGAGGCGCGACGATCTACGCCGAGGTGCTCTCGTACGGCACCTCCAACGACGGCTACCACATGGCCGCCCCGGAGCCGGAGGCGATCGGGGTCGCGGAGATGATCCGGGCGGCCATCGACCGGGCGGGCATCGAGCCCGAGCAGGTCGGCTACATCAACGCTCACGGCACCTCGACGCCGCTGGGCGACGCCGCCGAGACGAAGGCGATCAAGGACGTCTTCGGCGACCACGCCTACGATCTCGCCGTGTCCTCCACGAAGTCGATGATGGGCCACTGCTTCGGCGCGGCCGGCGCGATCGAGGCGCAGATGGCCGCGCTCGCCGTCCACCACGGGAAGCTGCCGCCGACGATCAACTACGAACACCCCGATCCCGTCTGCGACCTCGACTACGTCCCGAACGAGGCGCGCGACGCCGACGTCGAGGTTGCGCTCTCCAACGCGATGGGCCTCGGCGGCCACAACGCCTGCGTTCTCGTGGGGAGGGTGGAGTGACCCTGGTCGACGAGAACGTCGAGCGCTATGCGGTCGAGCACTCGACGCCGGATCCCGAGCTCTTCCGGCGGCTCGAGGAGGAGACTCGTGCCACGACGACGGCGCCCGGAATGATGGTCGGGCCCCTGGAGGGACCGTTTCTCGCCTGGCTCGTCCGGCTCTCCCGAGCCCGCCGGGTGCTCGAGATCGGGACCTTCACCGGCTACTCGTCGATCTCGATGGCGCTCGCCCTGCCGGACGGCGGCCACATCACCAGCCTCGACGTGAACTCGGAGACGACCGAGGTCGCGCGCCGCTACGCCGCCGAGGCGGGAGTCGCCGACCTGATCGACTTCCGCGTCGGGAACGCGCTGGAGGAGATCGAGGAGCTGGGCGGCCCCTGGGACCTCGTCTTCATCGACGCGGACAAGCCGAACTACGTCGACTACTACGAGGCGGTGCTGCCGCGGCTTGCGGCCGGCGGCTTCATCGTCGCCGACAACGTCCTCTGGTCGGGACGGGTCGTCGAGGACGGCGGCGAGGAGAGCACGAAGGCGATCAAGCGCTTCAACGACCACGTGGCCGCGGACGACCGGGTCGAGCAGCTGATGCTGACCGTCAGGGACGGGATGACGCTGATTCGACGGCGCCCGGCGTAAGCTCGGCGAGTCCGTCGAGCCGGACGTCCGCGAGCCCCAGCACCTCCTCCGGCGGCGGGAAGTGCTTGTTCGGGATCGCGACGACGCGCATCCCCGCGGCCTTCGCGGAGCGGATCCCGTTCGCGGAGTCCTCGACGGCCGCCGTCCGCTCGGGCGCGACGCCGAGCCGCCGGGCCGCCTCGACGTAGACGTCGGGCGCCGGCTTCCCGCGCTCGACCTCCTCCGAGGACACGGTCGCGCGGAAGAGCTCCGCGACGCCCATCCGGTCCAGCGCAAGGTCGATCAGCGGGCGGTTCGACGAGGAGGCGAGCCCGAGCGGCCACCGGCCGGCCAGCCGGCGCACCGCCTCCACCGCGCCGTCGATCAGCGGCAGGCCGTCGCGATACCGCTCCTGCATCCGCTCGACGACGAGCCGGTTCAGCTCCTCGGGCGGCTCGGAGAGCCCGAGCCGGTCGTGCATGTAGTGCGACCACTCGGTCGAGCTCATGCCCATCATGTCCGCCTGCGCCCGGTCGTGCCAGCGGCCGCCGCGCTCGCGCGTCAGCTCCTCGCGCACCTCGTCCCAGACCTGCTCCGTGTCGAGGAGCAGCCCGTCGAGGTCGAAGACGACGGCGTCGATCACAGGCCGCGGTACGCCTGGTTCACGTAGGCCAGCGGCCGGTCCGACGGCCCGGGATCGGCCCGGTCGACCTCGCCGACGAAGAACGTATGGGTGCCGGCCGGATGCTCCGCCAGCACGCGGCCGCGCAGCCAGCCGACGGCGCCGGCGAGCAGCGGCGGGCCGGGCTCGTCGAGCACATCGACGCCCTGCCAGAGCCCGATCGGCGGGACTCCGCGCGCGAAGTGCTGCGCGGGCCCCTCCTGTCCGGCCGCGAGCAGGCTGACGCCGAACGCGCCGGCCCGCCGGAGCAGCTCGTGCAGCGCAGCCTCGCGCTTGATCGCGAAGCCGACGAGCGGCGGGTCGAGCGAGAGCGCCACGAGCGTCCCCACCGTCAGGCCCAGCCGCTCTCCCTCCACGTCCACCGTCACGACGGAGACGCCGGCGGGGAAGCGCCGCATGACCCGGCGCAGGTCGTCGCTCAATGCTTGCGGCAGAGGCGGTCGCCCGCCGTGACCTGGTCCTGCAGCGCGTTCATGGCGCGCTCGTGGCGGACGTGGTCGGGGTTGCGCCGGTTGTAGTTCGGAAGGCCATCCAGGTAGCGAACCACGTCCGGCGTCACGCCGGGGCCCTCGATCGTCATCCGGTAGCGCCGTCCGTTCCCGGCCACCCGCCGGCCGCCGCGCGGGCGGAACGTGTAGCAGAAGACCCCGGTCGGCCTGTGCGAGACGAAGGCGTTCTCGCGCCGCCACCCGGGCCCGTACCGCGAGCGCAGCGTGTCCAGGTAGACGAGTCGCCCGTACTTGTCGAGCCGCGCGCCAGTGCGGGTCGTGCGGAACCCGTGCACGGGCCGCCCGCGGTAGGTCAGGCGCCCGAACAGGTGATGGAACCGGCCGCTCCAGGACCAGTCCGTCCAGCCCTCGAGGACGGCGAGCGGCCCGGTCCAGTGCGAGAGGTGCAGGGCCCAGGCGCGCTGCTCCCGGCTGGAGGCGAGGTAGCCCAGGTTCGGCGTGCGGCGGCGGAAGCGCTGCACTGCCCAGTAGGAGCCGTCGGGCGCCTTGCACGCCTTGACGAGCCAGGGCAGGGGCGGGCCGTCGTAGCGGCGGCAGTGGTTGCGGATCGGCCTCGCGTCGCGACGGATCCGGAACTGCACCTGCGGGATGCTCGGGTTCGGGAAACGAGCGTTGATCGCGCCCCAGGCGCGGACGTGCCACCGGCGGCCGTGCGCGCGATAGCTGAGCACGGCCGTCTTGCCGCTGCGGTTCACGGCGAGGCGGACGCCCGTGGCGTCACGGTCGATCAACTGCGACGCCGAGGCCGGCGGCGCAACGACGAACGCAGTGATGGCGACGAGAACGAGTCGGCGCACGGAACCCCCCGCGCGCCGACTCTAACGATGGCTGCGGCTGGAGGTCAGTGGTGCGAGCAGAGCCTGTCGTTCAGCCCGTCGAGGATCGCGTTCATCGCGTCCTCGTGCGCGACGTGCTCCGGGTTGGAGTCGTTGAAGGGGGCGAGGCCCTTGCCCTCCCACTTCACGTCCGGCGTGACGCCGGGCCCCTCGACGATCATGCGGTACGCCTGGCCGTTGCCGGGCCCGCGCAGGCCGCCGCTGTAGCCGGCCGGATGGGCATAGCCGCCGATCAGCGGGTTCCGGGGGCGGAACGTGTAGCAGAACGCGCCGGTGCCGACGTGCGTCACGAACGAGTTCTCGCGGCGCCAGCCGGGGCCGTGCTTCGACCCGAAGGTGTCCAGGTAGACGAGCCGCCCGTACTTGTCCTTGCGGGCGCCGTACTGGTTGGTCTTCCAGCCGTGCACGGGCCGGCCGAGATACGTCAGCCGACCGAAGATGTGGTGGAAGCGGCCGCTCCACGACCAGTCCGTCCAGCCGTCGAGCACGGCGAGCGGACCCTTCCAGTGCGACAGGTGGAGCGCCCAGGCGCGCTGCTCGGGCAGCCAGGGCAGCAGCCCGAGGTTCGGCAGCCCCCGCTGCCAGCGCTGCACGGCCCAGTAGGAGCCGTCGGGCGCCTTGCAGGCGGTGACCACGTGGACGAGCGGCGGGCCGTCGTACGGCCGGCACGCGTTCGCGAACCGCAGCTTCCTGCCGAAGGTGCCCCAGCCGCCGGCCCGGTCGATCCTGAACTGCACCTGCTTGCGCACCTTGTTGGGATGGCGCGCGTTGATCGCGCCCCAGGCGAGAACGTCCCACCGGCGGCCGCGCGCCCTGTAGCTGAGCATCGCCTTGCCGTCACGCGAGACCTTGAGCTTGATGTTGCTGGCATTCCGGTCGATCAGCTGGGACGCCGACGCCGATCCGGCGAGCGCAAGCGAGCTGACGACGACGATCGAGACCGCGACGAGACGGCGCAAGACCCCTCCTTCTGGAGAACCGCAGAACGGTCCATCCATCGGCACGGGCGGCCGAAAATCGACCCTGGAACGGGGGACGGCTACTCGTCGCCGGTGAGCTCGTCGGCGAGGAGCGCGGTCGCGAGCGCCCGCCAGGCCCGATCCTCGTCCGCGAGCAGCGCGTCGAGCGCCCGTGTCGCGGCCGGAAGCTCGTCGGAGCTCGTCCGGAGCTCGCGGAGCGCGGCCGCCAGCTCGGCCCGGCGCGACGGATCGTCCACGTCCTCGGCGAGGCGCGTAACCGCGCGGTCGTCGAGCGAGAGCTCCCGCCGCAGGTCGCCCCCCGCGGCAAGCACGAGCAGCGCCCGCCGGACCGCGGCGCTCAGCTCGCCGGTGTCGAACGCGACCTTGTCCCGGGCGACCAGGGCGAGCATCGCCGCTGCCCCGTCGGGCTCCGTCTCGCGCAGGTGCGGCTCGAGGTGCTCGAGGATCTGGCGGTCCGCCTCCATGCGGCAAGCGTACGGCCGGCGGGCGGCCGCCTCCGTAGCGGCGGCCGCCCGGCGTTGACGCCTACGGGGAGGCGGTCGTCGTCCGGCCGGCCGCGGTCTCGCTCCGGCTGAGGAACCAGCCGCCCAGCAGGCCGAGGCCCAGGACGAGGTGGAGCCAGTCGTCCGCGGTGTTCACCGGGACGAAGTTGGCGTCGCTGTCCGCGCTGACGAGGATCCCGTACGCGAACAGCACGAGGTAGATCACTCCTCCCCAGAGCAGGAACGCCAGCGAGCCCGGGAGGGTGCGCGCGAGCGCGATGCCCGCGATTCCGAAGAGCAGGTGGACGATGTTGTGCAGGATGCTCACCTGGAAGATGCCGAGCAGCTCGGCGGGCGAGTCGTTCCCCGCGAACTCGATGTCGCCGAGGTCCTGCGTGATGCCGGGGATGAAGCCCAGGACGCCGGCGCCGAGGAAGGCAAGGCCGAAGACGAACGCCAGCGTCTGGGCGAGCGACCGTTCTCTCATGTCTCCTCCCTGGAGTGGGGTTCGGTGCGCATTTCACCGGAGATTCGCGGCGAGTCGCAAATCGGTTCGCGGCTCGCCCGGCAGCCCTGCTAAGAGAGCCCCGTCTGGTCTCCGGACGGGCGCCGGGTCGCGTTCGTGCGTGGAGGTTGGCGTCCGCCCACCGCCGAGATCTACGTCATGAACGCCGACGGAACGGGAGCGAGGCGGCTCACGCACAACCGCGCGGTCGAGGCGAGCCCGGCCTGGCAGCCGTTCGGCCGGTGAACAAATCAGCGGGGTCGAAACCGACGCGGGTCCGGTCGACGCCGCGGACCCGTGCGGCTCCGCAATCGCGCTGGTTGAGCGGCGGGGGTGGGATTCGAACCCACGGGCCGCCTCTCGGCGGCCAGCGGTTTTCAAGACCGCCCCGTTCGTCCGCTCCGGCACCCCGCCGCGCTCGTCCAGCGTAGCGGCGAGATGAAGCCGCTTCGTAGCCGGGTTGACAGGGATTCCGGGGGAACTTAGGTTGGCGCCGAGGACGGCGGCCC
>DASSSO010000070.1:0-19128 GCA_035776735.1 Gaiellaceae bacterium
GGACCGTCGACAGGATTCCGCCGCCCGCCGCATGCAGCTCCTCGTAGCTCGCGCCGCGGGCGCGGAGCGAGAACTCCTCCACGCGGTCGCCCGCGAAGCACGCATGCGTGTGGCAGTCGACGAGCCCAGGGATTGCCGCCATGCCCCGGCCGTCGATCTCCTCGACATCGCCGTCGAGGTGTCGGAGGTCGCGCATGCGGCCGACCTGCTCGATGCGGCCGTCCGGACCGCACAGCACGTACGCCTCCTCGACGACCTCGACCTCTCCGAGAGCGTTCCCGCGGACCGCGGCGGCCGAGCCGGCAGGCGTCGCGAGCTGGCCGAGGTCGCGGACGAGCAGCCGGCGCGTGCCGGCGGCCGTGTCCGTCACTCGCCGCGCGGCGGCATCGGCAGCTCGAGAGCGTGCTGCTCGGCGGCCTCGATCGCCTCGGGATAGCCCGCGTCGGCATGCCGCAGGACGCCCGTCCCCGGATCGGTGGTCAGCACCCGCTCGAGCCGCTCCGCGGCCTCCGCCGTGCCGTCGGCGACAACGACCATGCCGGCGTGGATCGAGTTGCCCATGCCCACACCGCCGCCGTGGTGCACGCTCACCCACGTGGCCCCCGCCGCCGTGTTCACGAGGGCGTTGAGGATCGGCCAGTCCGCGATCGCGTCGGAGCCGTCGCGCATCCCCTCGGTCTCGCGGTAGGGCGAAGCCACCGAGCCCGAGTCGAGATGGTCGCGCCCGATCACGACCGGTGCGGACACGTCGCCTCGCCGCACGAGCTCGTTGATCGCGAGGCCCGCCTTCGCGCGGTCGCCGAGCCCGAGCCAGCAGATCCGCGCCGGCAAGCCCTGGAACGCCACCCGCTCGGGAGCGAGCTCGAGCCAGCGCTGCAGGAGCGCGTCGCCGGGGAACAGCTCGCGCAACGTCCCGTCGATCGCGTCGATGTCGCCCGGGTCGCCGGAGAGGACGGCCCATCGGAACGGCCCGATGCCGCGGGAGAAGAGCGGCCGGATATACGCCGGGACGAAGCCCGGATATGTGAACGCGTCCTCTACACCCGCCTCACGGGCCTCACCTCTGAGATTGTTGCCATAGTCGAAAACGTAGCTGCCGGCGCGGACGAACTCGAGCAATCCGCGGACGTGTGTCGCGATCGAGTCACTGGCTCGGCGCAGATATGTCTCAGGATCCTCGCGCCGAAGGGTTGCAGCCTCGGCCACGTCGAGTCCCTGCGGGATGTAGCCGGTGAGGGGGTCGTGAGCCGCCGTCTGGTCGGTCACGAGGTCGAAGTGCTCACCGCGCCTCGCGAGCTCGGGCACGACGTCGGCCGCGTTCCCGAGAAGCCCGACCGACAGCGCCCGTCCGTCCCGCGCCGCGGCCCGCACGTGCGAGAGCGCCTCGTCCAGCGACTCGACCGCCTCATCCAGGTAGCGCGTGTCGAGCCGCCGCCGGATCCGCTCCGGATCGACCTCGACGCAGAGGATCGCGGCGCCGGCCATCGTCCCTGCGAGCGGCTGCGCTCCGCCCATGCCGCCGAGCCCTGCGGTCAGGATCGTCCGCCCGGCGAGGTCCGGCGAGCCGAAGTGCGCTTCCCCGGCCGCAGCGAACGTCTGGTACGTCCCCTGGAGGATTCCCTGCGTGCCGATGTAGATCCAGCTGCCGGCCGTCATCTGGCCGAACATCGTCAGCCCGAGCGCCTCCAAGCGGCGGAACTCGTCCCACGTCGCCCACCGCGGCACGAGCAGCGAGTTGGCGATCAGCACGCGCGGCGCTCCAGGGTGCGTACGGAAGACGCCGACGGGCTTGCCGCTCTGGACGAGCAGCGTCTCGTCCTCTTCGAGCTCGAGGAGACAGCGGACGAGCGCGCGAAGGGCGTCGTGATTCCTGGCCGCCTTGCCGGAGCCGCCGTAGACGACGAGCTCCTCCGGCCGCTCGGCCACCTCCGGGTCGAGGTTGTTCAGGAGCATGCGGAGCGGCGCCTCGGTCGACCAGGAGCGCGCGTTCAGCTCGGAGCCACGCGGCGCGCGAATCCGGCGCAGGTCGCCGACGAGCGCCTCGACGGTCGCGTCGAGCGATCCGACCGTCGTCACCGCCCGGCTCCTTCCCGCCGGGCCTCCCGCTTCTGATCCTTGTACATCCGCCACCACGTCCAGCCGGTCGCGAGCACGAAAGCTGCACAGGCGCCGATCGCCGCCCGGCCGGCGTCCTGTCCCGTCAGCAGCAGAAACCCGAAGCCGACGACGGCGAGCCCGCCGTAGAAGAGCAACGCCGATCGGAAGGGCCGCTCGGGACCCTTGGGCTTCGGCGGCCTGCCGTTCTCCCGCTCGGTCATGCGAGCGCTCCGACCTCGGCCTCGACCGCGGCAACGAGCGACCCGTCGCGGACGGCGGCCGCGACCGTCTCGATGTCGCCGCCGAGCGGCCTGTCCTCGACGACGCGCGGCGAAAGGGAGCGCACGAACAGCCGCGCCGCCTCGCCCCCGCCGCCCGGACGCAACGGGGCCAGGAACTCGACGGCCTGCGCGCCGGCGAGGAGCTCGATCGCCACCGCCCGCTCCGCGTTCCCGACCACCTGCCAGGCCTTCAGGCCGGAGGCGTTCCCCATCGAGACGTGGTCCTCCTGTCCCGCGCTCGTCGGGATCGAGTCGACGCTCGCAGGGTGCGCCAGGGACTTGTTCTCGCTCACGAGCGACGCGGCCACGTACTGGGGAATCATGAACCCCGAGTTGAGACCGCCGTCGGCGGCGAGGAAGGCGGGAAGCCCGTCGGAGAGGCTGGGATTGACCAGCCGCTCCGTCCGGCGCTCGGAGATGCTCGCCAGCTCCGACGCCGCCATCGCGAGCACGTCGAGCGCGAACGCGATCGGCTGGCCGTGGAAGTTCCCGGCCGACACGATCTCGCCCGCGTCGACCAGCACGAGCGGGTTGTCCGTTCCGGCGTTCAGCTCGACGGAGATCGTCTCCTCGACGTGGCGGATCAGATCGCGGCAGGCGCCGTGCACCTGGGGCGCGCAGCGCAGCGAGTACGCGTCCTGGACGCGGTCGCACCAGCGATGCGACTCCATCACGGCGGATCCGTCCAGGAGCCGCAGGACGTTCTCCGCGGACTCGGCCTGGCCGCGGAGGCGGCGCACGGCCTGCACGCCGGGCGAGAACGGAGTCCGCGATCCCTGCAGCGCCTCCACCGACAGCGCGCACGCGATGTCCGCCGCGACCGCCAGCCGCTTGGCCCGGACGGTGCCGAGGGCGCCGAAGGCCGTCATGAACTGCGTCCCGTTGATGAGTGACAGCCCCTCCTTCGCGCGCAGGCGGATCGGCTCGAGGCCCGCCCGCGCGAGCGCCTCCGCACCGCCGAGCAGGTCCCCGTCGAACCACGCCTCGCCCTCGCCGATCAGCGGCAGCGCGAGATGGGCGAGCGGCGCGAGGTCCCCGCTCGCGCCGACGGAGCCGCGGCTCGGCACCCGCGGCAGGACGCCGCGGCGCAGGCACTCGAGCAGGAGCTCCGCGACCTCCGTGCGGGCCCCGGAGACCCCGGTCGCGAGGGCATTCGCCCGGAGCAGCAGCGCGGCGCGGACGATCTCGTCTGGATACGGGTCGCCGACGCCGCACGCGTGGCTGCGGAGCAGTCGCACCTGCAGCTCGTCCGCGAGCTCCGCCGGGATCGTCTGCGTGACCAGGCGCCCGAAGCCGGTGTTGACCCCGTAGGTGCGCTCGGGCGAGACCGCTGCCTGCTCGACGACCTCGCGCGCGACCCGCATCCGTTCGCGGGCCGTGTCCGAGAGCTCGGCCGGCGCTCCCCCGACTGCAACGGCCCAGACGTGGTGGACCTCGAGATCCTCGCCGGTCAGCACCTGGGTCTCGACCACGCGCGAGACTCTAGTGCCGCTTCAGGTGGTGCTGCCCCGTTTCCGGGGTCGCGAGCACCAAGCCAGACCCCCGCACTCACCGCGTGAAGCGGTACTAGCCCTCGAGGAGCCGAACCTCGATCAGACGCGAGGCGTCGAAGCCGTCGATCCGGAGCGCCGACCCGGCTGCGGCGGCGGCAGCACCGGCCGGCATGAGGCCGACCAGCTCGGCGCGCTCGACCGCAGCTCCGAGCTCTGCCGCCTCCGTCTCGATCCGAGCGACGATCTCGTACAGCGCGGAAGCCTCCCAGTCCTCGACGTTCATGCTCACCTGCACCCGGCCGGAGCTCGGCAGCTCCAGGCCGAGCGCCCGCACACCCGGAAACCCCCCGTCCCGCTCGCGCACCGCCGAGGCGATCTTGCGGGCGTCGTCGAGCGTCGCCCCACGGAGGTCGACGTTGAACGCGATCAAGGGGCGGCGGGCGCCGACGAGCACGCAGCCGGCGGTCGGGTGGAGCTCTCGCGGCCCGAAATCGGGGGTGAGACCCTCGGCGAGCCGCCTCGCCAGCTCCTCCGTCCCCCCATGGCGGAAGAACGCCGGCCCGCGGCCGCCGGCGAGCTCGCCGTAGAGGAGAACGGGGACCCCGAGCCCGCCCACACGCTCCGCCAGACGAAGCGCGGCCGCCGTCGCTCGCTCCATGTCGGCCGGCCGCAAGGGCACGAGCGGCACGACGTCGGCCGCGCCTACCCTCGGATGCGCGCCCTCGTGCCTGCCGAGGTCGATCCGGTGGAGCGCCACCTCGACCGCGCCAGCGAGCGCTTCCACGAGCGCGTCGTCCTCGCCGACGACTGTGAAGACGGATCGGTTGTGGTCGGGATCGGAGTGGACGTCGAGCAGGCGCACCTCGTGGGACAGCGCCGCGGCGATCGCCTCGATCGTGGCCTGGTCGCGCCCCTCGGAGAAGTTGGGCACCGACTCGAGCGGCAGCACGGTCGTACTCTAGGGCCGTGAAGGCGTACTACGAGGCGAGGGCTCGCGAGTACGACGACTGGTGGCAGTGGCATGTCGAGGAGCACCCGGACGAGTACGCCGCGCTGATTCGCACGATCGAGTCGCTCGAGCCGGCCAGGACGCTCGACATCGCCTGCGGAACGGGGTTCCTGACCCGCCACCTTCCCGGCGAGATCACCGGCCTCGACCAGAGCGCCGCGGTGCTCGAGATCGCTGCCGAGCAGGCGCCGAACGCGATGCTCGTCCAGGGCGAGGGGATCGAGCTTCCCTTCGAGGACGGCGCCTTCGACCGCGTCTTCACCTCCCACTTCTACGGCCACCTCGAGGGCCCCGACCGCGAGCTCTTCCTGGACGAGGCGCGCCGCGCCGGGCGCGAGCTCGTCATCGTGGACTCCGCCAGGCGCCGGGACTCGGCGCCGGACGGCATGCAGCCGCGGGTGCTGAAGGACGGCTCCGAGTGGGAGGTGTACAAGCGCTACTTCACCGGCGCCGGGCTCGCGGATGAGCTCGGCGGCGGCGAGATCCTGCACGAGGGTGTCTACTTCGTCGCCGTGCGCGCGTGACCCGGCGCCGCTCCTCCTACCGCTCCATCGCTTCGCTCCAGCGCGACAACTGGGTCTGCCGTGCCTGCGCCGAGGCCGGCTACCCGCTCGAGTCGCTGCCGATCGTCCAGCCGTACACCGGCCAGCGCGCGTACATCCACGGCCAGGCGCCCGGGGCCGTCGAGGGCGAGCAGCGGCTCCCCTGGCGCGGGCGCGCGGGCACGTCGCTCCGCCGCTGGCTCGAGCTGGACGAGGACGAGTTCTACGCCACCTTCTACTGCGCCTCGGTGACGCGTTGCTACCCGGGCAAGTCGCCGTCGGGCAGCGGCGACCGGACGCCGTCGCCGCGCGAGCAGGACCTCTGCTCGTTCTGGCACGAGTGGGAGCTGCGCCTGATCCGCCCGGAGCTGATCCTCGTGGTCGGCGGCCTCAGCGCCCGCCGCCTCCTGGGAATCACGAACCTCGGCGAGTCGATCGGCCGGCGGCTCGAGCTCGAGGGTGCGACTGCGATCCCGCTGCCGCACCCGTCGGGCACCTCGCGCTGGCTGAACGCCCCGGCCAACCGCGAGCGGCTGGCCGAGGCGCTAGGAGTGGTCAGGCAGGAGCTGCAGCGCCTTCGAACTGCGCCTCTTCGGTCGAGCCCTTGAGCGCCAGCGTCGACGACTCGCCTCCGGAGATCGTCTGCGCGACCGCGTCGAAGTAGCCGGCGCCGACCTCGCGCTGGTGGCGCGTGGCCGTGTAACCCTCGGCCTCGAGCTCGAACTCCCGCTCCTGCAGCCGCACGTACGCCGGCATCCCCTCTGCGACGTACCCGCGCGCCAGCTCGAACATCGACGCGTTCAGGGCGTGGAACCCGGCAAGAGTGATGAACTGGAACTTGTAGCCCAGCTCGCCGAGCGTGGACTGGAACGCAGCGATCTCGTCGTCGCCCAGGTGCTTGCGCCAGTTGAACGAGGGCGAGCAGTTGTACGCCAGCAGCTTGCCGGGGTACTCCGCGTGGATCGCTGCGGCGAACTCCCGCGCCTCGCCCAGGTCCGGCTTGGACGTCTCGAACCAGACGATGTCCGCGTACGGCGCGTAGGCCAACGAGCGCTTGATCGACGGCTCGTGCCCGGCGCGGACGAGGAAGAACCCCTCGGGGCTCCGCTCGCCGGTCAGGAACTCGTGATCGGCGGGGTCGACGTCGCTCGTCAGCAGGGTCGCGGCGTCGGCGTCCGTCCGTGAGATCAGCACGGTCGGGACGCCCATCACGTCCGCGGCGAGACGGGCCGCCTTCAGCGTCCCGACGAACTGCGAGGTCGGGACGAGCACCTTGCCGCCCAGGTGGCCGCACTTCTTCTCCGACGCGAGCTGGTCCTCGAAGTGGACGCCGGCGGCGCCCGCCTCGATCATCCCCTTCATCAGCTCGAACGAGTTGAGGTTGCCCCCGAAGCCGGCCTCGGCATCCGCGACGATCGGGACGAGCCAGTCGCGCGTGACCTTGCCCTCTGCGTGCTCGATCTGGTCGGCTCGCAAGAGCGCCCGGTTCAGGCGGCGGACGAGCGCCGGGACGCTGTTCGCGGGATAGAGCGACTGGTCGGGATACGTGTCGCCGGCGAGGTTCGCGTCGCCCGCGACCTGCCAGCCGCTGACGTAGATCCCCTTTGCGCCCGCCTTGACCATCTGGACGGCCTGGGCGCCCGAGAGCGCGCCCAGCGTCGGCAGGTGATTCTCGGTGTGGAGCAGCTCCCAGAGCCGCTCCGCTCCGCGCCGCGCCAGCGTGTGCTCGATCTGGACCGAGCCGCGCAGCCGCTCGATGTCCTCCTCCGTCCAGTCCCGCCGGATGCCGTCCCAGCGCGTGTGCCTGCCGTTGCCGTTCGTGCCCATCACCGCTCCCCTCAGTCGATGTACTCGTAGGCCGGGAGCGTCAGGAAGTCGACGAAGTCGTCGCCCAGCGCCACCCGTTCGAAAATCTCTTGCGCCTCGTCGAAGCGCCCACCCTCGAAGCCCTGCTCCTCGATCACCTCGCGGACGCGTTCCGGCGTGAAGACGCCGGCGTGCACCCACTGCCAGACTTGCGACCGGGAGATCTCGGCGGTCGCGGCGTCCTCCATGAGGTTGTCGATCGCAGCGGCGCCGACGCCGCGGAGCCACGACTCGAGGTACCGGATCCCGACGCTCACGTTCTGGCGCAGGCCGTCCTCCGTGACCTCGCCGCCGTCCACGTGGAGGTCGAGCAGTTCGCCGGCGGAGACCGAGACCTCGTCGCGCCGCCGCTCGACCTGGTTCGCGCGGTCGCCCAGCACGCCGTCGAAGACCTCGGTCGCGACCGGAACGAGGTCGGGATGCGCGACCCATGTCCCGTCGAAGCCGTCCCCGGCCTCGCGCACCTTGTCCTCGCGGACCTTCGCGAGCGCGCGCTCGTTGACCTCGGGGTCGCGCCGGCTTGGGATGAACGCCGCCATCCCGCCCATCGCGTGGGCGCCGCGCCGATGGCAGGTCTTCACGAGCAGCTCCGTGTAGGCGCGCATGAACGGCGTCGTCATCGTCAGCTGGCCCCGGTCGGGCAGCACGACGTCCGACGCGCGCAGCTTCTTGATCAGGCTGAAGAGGTAGTCCCAGCGGCCCGCGTTCAGCCCGACGATGTGGTCGCGCAGCTCGTAGAGGATCTCGTCCATCTCGAATGCGGCGAGCACGTTCTCGATCAGCACCGTGGCCTTGATCGAGCCCTTCGGCAGCCCGAGCGACTCCTCGGCGAAGTCGAAGACCCGGTTCCAGAGTCGCGCCTCGACGTGGTTCTCGACCTTCGGGATGTAGAACCACGGGCGCGCGCGGTTGTGGAAGACGTAGAGCCCGAAGTCGAAGAGCGACCCGGACACGGGCCGGCCGTCCAGGAGCAGATGCCGCTCGACCAGGTGCCAGCCGCGGGGCCGGACCAGGAGCACCGCCGGGCTCTCGCCCAGCTCGTAGCGCTTTTCGCCGGTGTCGAGCGAGATCGTCTCCTCGTTCGCATCCCGGAGGTTGACCTGGCCCTCGACGTTGTTGAGCCAGGTCGGTGCGTTCGCGTCCTCGAAGTCCGCCATGAAGACGCGTGCGCCGGAGTTCAGCGCGTTGATCACCATCTTCCGGTCGACGGGCCCCGTGATCTCGACGCGGCGATCCTGGAGCTCGGGCGGCGCCGGCGCGACGCGCCAGTCGCCCTCGCGGATCTCCCGCGTCTCCTCGAGGAAGTCCGGCCGTTCGCCGGCGTCGAGCCGCTCCTGGCGCTCCACCCGCGCGGCGAGCAGCCGCTCGCGCTCGGGGTCGAAGCGCCGCTGGAGCTCGCCCACGAACCCGAGCGCCTCGGGTGTCAGGATCTCGGCCGCGCGGCCCTCGGCGGGGCCGAGGACCTCGGGCCGGCTACTCGTTTCCGTGATCGCGCTCACAGGGGTCCGGGCACGTACAGGGCGCGTGCTCGCTCTTCAGGAACAGCGCCTGCTTCGGAGCCTGCTCCACCGGCTTCTGCCGCTTGAATCGCTTGAAAAGGGTCACCGCTGCCTCCTTTGTCCGTGGAGGCGACCAAGCCTAGGCGAGTTCCGATATAAACTCAAACTGGATCTTTCGATTCGAGCGATAGAAGACTTCTATGAGACTGGAACAGCTGCAAGCGTTCGTCGAGGTGGCCCAGCGACGGAGCGTGAGCCGCGCCGCCGAGGCCCTGTTCGTCACCCAGCCGACGCTGACCGCGCGGCTCAAGGGCCTCGAGCAGGAGCTGGGCTCGCGCCTGTTCATCCGCTCGGGGCGCGGGATGCGCCTGTCCGACGCGGGACGCGCGTTCCTCCCCTACGCCGAGCGCTCCCTCGGCGCGGCGGCGGCCGGCCGCCGGCTGCTCGCCGAGTTGGCCCGCGGCCAGACCGGCCAACTGGCGCTCGGCGCCGCGCCGGCGGTCAGCACCTATGTCCTGCCGCGCATCCTCACGCGGTTCCGTCGCACCAACCCGCGCGTCCAGCTCGCCGTTCGAACGGGACATTCGGAGGAGGTGCTCGAGCTCGTCCTCCAGGAGCAGGTCCAGATCGGCCTCGGGCGCTCGCTCCGCCACCCGCAGGTCGACGCCACCCCGCTCTACGAGGACGAGCTCGTGCTCGTGGTCGACCCGGGGCACCCGTTCGCCGAGGCCGAGACCGTCAGAACCGAGCAGATCAGCGACGTCCAGCTGATCCTCTTCGACCGCACCTCGAGCTACCACCGCCTCACGAACGAGTTCTTCCGCGGCGCCGGCGCGGTCCCGCGCGGCGTGATGGAGCTCGACAACATCGACGCGGCCAAGAAGATGGTCGAGCAGGGGCTCGGCGTCGCCCTGCTCCCCCACACCGCCGTCGCCGGCGAGCTCGAGGCGGGCACCCTGCGGGCGGCCACGCTGGCCGAAGCGCCGGAGCTGAAGCGCGAGATCGCGATCTTCCGGCGGCGCGACGCCGGCCCGCCGTCCCCCTCGCTCGAGGCCTTCCTGAACTGCCTGTCCGACCTGCGGCCGTCGCTGCAGGCCGCCGCTCAGCGCAGGCCCTAGCGCGGCTCGGGCAGCAGCCGGGGCGCGGCTAGATTCTGACGGTGAGCACGGCGCCTTCCTATAGGCACACATTCGCCCGGCTGCTCGGGTTCCTGCGGCCGTACAAGTGGTCGCTGATCGTCTCGATCGTGCTCGCCGTCGGCTCCCAGGCCGCCGCCGTGGTGATGGCGTTCCTGACCGGCGACGGGCTCCAGCGGGCGGTCGAGGGCGGGAGCACGAGCTCGATCTGGTGGATCGCGCTCGCGATCCTCCTCGTCGGGCTGGTGCGGGCGCTGCTGATGGTCGGTCGCCGGCTCATCTCCGGCCGCCAGGCGCTCGGCGTCGAGTTCGACATGCGAAACGGGCTCTACGCGAAGCTCCAGCGGCTCTCGTTCGGCTTCTACGACCGCCACCAGACCGGCCAGCTGATGTCGAGGGCGACCGTCGACCTCCAGGCGGTTCGCTTCTTCCTCGGTTACGGCCTGATCTTCTTCTTCCAGCACATCACGACGATCGTCGGCGTCACGGCGGTGATGTACGTCGCGAACTGGCGGCTGGCGCTCGCGGCGACCGCGGTCACGCCGCTGATCGTGCTCGTGGCCTACCGCTACTCCACCGTCTCCCATCCGGTGCTGCGCGAGGTGCAGCAGAAGATGGCGGACGTCGCGACGGTGGCGGAGGAGTCGATCGTCGGTGTCCACGTCGTCAAGTCGTTCGCGCAGGAGCAGGACGAGGGCCAGAAGTTCGCCGACCGCTCGGAGGCGGTCTTCGACCAGAGCGTGACGGCGAACAAGCAGCGCGCCCTCTACGTGCCGCTGCTCTCGTTCCTGCCGCTGTTTGCACAGGCGATCGTGCTCCTCGTCGGCGGGCGGATGGTCGTCGACGGCGACCTCAGCCTCCGTTCCTTCATCTTCTTCAACGTCCTCGTCGTGATGCTCGTGATGCCGCTGCGGATGCTCGGCATGTGGATCGGACAGTCCCAGCGAGCGACGGCGTCCGGCGAGCGGATCTTCGAAGTGATGGACGAGCCGGAGGACGTCAGGGACACGCCGGACGCGGCCGAGCTCCCGCCGGGCGACGGACGCGTCCGCTTCGACCTGGTCTCGTTCGGCTACGACCCGGAGCGGCCCGTGCTCCGCGAGATCGACCTCGAGCTCGAGCCGGGCCGGACCGTGGCGCTCATCGGCCACACGGGCTCGGGCAAGACCACGCTCGCCGGCCTCGTGCCGCGCTTCTACGACGTGACGAGCGGGCGGGTGACGGTGGACGGCCTCGACGTCTGCGACGCGAAGCTCGTCTCGCTCCGCCGGGCGATCGGCATCGTCGCTCAGGACCCGTTCCTCTTCTCGGACACGGTGCGCGAGAACATCGCCTTCGGCCGGCCCGACGCGACGCAGGAGGAGGTCGAGGAGGCGGCGCGGCTCGCGCAGGCGCACGAGTTCATCGCCCAGCTGCCCGACGGCTACGACACGGTGATCGGCGAGCGCGGGATCACGCTCTCGGGCGGCCAGCGCCAGCGGATCGCGATCGCGCGCGCGCTCATCCTCGACCCGCGGATCCTGATCCTCGACGACGCGACCGCCTCCGTCGATGCGACGACGGAGGCCAAGATCCGCCTCGGCCTGCGCCAGGCGATGAAGGGGCGGACGACGATCATCATCGCCCACCGCCTCTCGACGCTTGCGCTCGCCGACGAGCTCGTCGTCCTCGACCGCGGGCGGATCGCGGCGCGCGGAACCCACCACGACCTGATCGAGCGCAGCCCCGTCTACCGTGAGATCTACGAGCACGGCCTGCTCGAGCGCGAGTTCGCCGAGCGGGTCGAGCAGCGGGCGGAGGCGACGGCGTGAAGGTCTGGCAGCCCGGCGGTCACCTGACCCGCGAGCGCGACGTGCAGGTCGACGACTGGTCGTGGCAGCGCACCGCCCGCCGCGTCTCGACGCTCGCCCGCCTGACCGCGCCGTACAAGCTCCAGACGAGCCTCGCGGTGGTCTCGCTGCTCGCCGCGACCCTGACGGCGCTCGTCCCGCCGTTCCTCGCCAAGCTCGCGCTCGACGACGGAATCCGGGAGCAGGACCTGGACGCGCTCGTCGCCATCGTCGGCCTGTTCGTCCTCGCCGGGCTCGCCAATCTCGGGACGAGCGCGGCGCAGACGTACTTCACCGGCTGGACCGGCGAGCGGATCCTCGCCGACCTCCGGAACCGGCTCTTCAAGCACCTCCAGGGGCTGTCGCTCGGCTTCTTCGAGCGCAACCGCGCCGGCGTGATCATCAGCCGGCTGACGAACGACGTGGACGCCCTCGATCAGCTGGTCACGGACGGCGTCACGACGCTCGTCCAGAACACGCTGATCCTCGTCGGCTCCGCCGCCGTCCTCTTCTACCTCGACTGGCGCCTCGCGCTCGCCACGCTGAGCGTGATGCCGGCGATGGCGCTCGCCACGGCGATCTTCCGGATCCGCTCCTCGCGCGCCTATCGCGCGGTGCGCGAGCGGCTCGGGCTCGTCACGGCGACCCTCGCGGAGGACATCGCGGGCATGCGGGTCGTGCAGACCTTCACGCGCGAGCGGTCACGGCGCCGCAACTTCGAGGAGGTCAATGCCCACTACCGGGCGGCGAACCAGCAGACGGTCGTGAACAACGGCCTCTACTTCCCGTTCGTCGACTTCCTCTCGGCCGCGGCGACCGCCGTCGTCCTCGGCTACGGCGGCTACCTGCTCTCCCAGGGCGAGGTCACGGTCGGCACGCTCTTCGCCTTCATCCTCTACGTCTCGAACTTCTTCGAGCCGGTGCAGCAGCTCTCCCAGCTCTACAACACCTTCCTGGCGGCCGTGGCTGCGCTGGACAAGATCATGGACGTGATGGACGAGGAGCCGGAGGTCCGGGACCGGCCGGACGCCCGCGAGCTCCCGCCGATCGAGGGCCACCTCCGGCTGGAGGGCGTCCGGTTCGCCTATCGCACGGGCCCGGAGGTGCTCCACGGCATCGACCTGGATGTGCCGGCCGGGACGACGGTCGCCTTCGTCGGCCACACGGGCGCCGGGAAGTCGACGATCGCGAAGCTCCTCGCGCGCTTCTACGACCCGGTGAAGGGGCGGATCACGGTCGACGGGATCGACCTCCGCGACGTCACGCAGGAATCGCTCCGCCGCCAGCTCGGGATCGTCCCGCAGGAGGGCTTCCTCTTCGCCGGCTCGGTGCGCGACAACATCGCCTTCGGCCGGCCGGACGCCACGATCGAGGAGATCCGCGCCGCCGCGGCCGCCGTCGGCGCCCACGAGTTCGTCATGCGGCTCGAGGACGGCTACGAGACCGACGTCCAGGAGCGTGGGACACGCCTTTCCCTCGGCCAGCGCCAGCTCGTCGCCTTCGCCCGGGCGCTCCTCGCCGACCCGCAGCTGCTGATCCTCGACGAGGCGACGTCGTCGGTCGACATCGGCACCGAGCGCAAGATCGAGACGGCGCTCAGGACACTCCTCTCCGGCCGGACCGCCTTCGTCATCGCACACAGGCTGTCCACGATCCGCGGCGCCGACCTGATCGTCGTCCTCGAGCACGGGCAGATCGTCGAGCAGGGCTCGCACGAGGAGCTGATGGCGAGGAGGGGCCTCTACACCGCGCTGTACGGCGACTGGGCCGCGGACGTTGCCTGAAGGGATCTCGGCCCGGCACTCGTAGCCGCTGCGGGCCACGACACCCGTCGGCCGAGCCAGAGCGCGACGTAGACGAGCGCGACGAGCACCGGTACCTCGATCAGCGGCCCGACGACGCCTGCGAGGGCCTGCCCGGAGGTCGCGCCGAAGACGCCGACCGCGACGGCGATCGCGAGCTCGAAGTCGTTCGAGGCGACCGTGAAGGCGAGGCTCGTCGTCTGTGCGTACGGCAGCCCGATCAGCCTGCCGATCACGAATCCGGCGACCCACATGCCTGCGAAGTAGGCGAGCAGCGGGAGCGCGATCCGTGCGACGTCGAGCGGCTGCGACGTGATCGTGTCCCCCTGGATCGCGAACAGGAGCACGATCGTGAACAGGAGCCCGTAGAGCGTGATCGGGCTGATCTTCGGGAGGAAGCGGTTGTCGTACCAGGCGCGGCCCTTCCGCTTCAGCGCGATGCGGCGCGTCAGGAAGCCGGCGGCGAGCGGGATCCCAAGGAAGATCAACACCGTCCGCGCGACCTCCCAGATCCCCACCTCGAAACCCTCCGTGTCGAGCCCGAGCCAGCCGGGCAGCACCGTCAAGTAGAAGTAGCCGAGCAACGAGAACGCGGCGACCTGGAAGAGCGCGTTGAAGACGACGAGCATGGCCGCCCGGTCGCGATCCCCCTTCGCCAGGTCGTTCCAGATCAGCACCATCGCGATGCAACGCGCGAGCCCGACGATGATCACGCCCGTTCGGTACTCGGGCTGGTCGGCGAGGAACAGCCACGCAAGCGTGAACATGAAGAGCGGTCCGACGACCCAGGAGAGAAACAGCGAGACGCCGAAGAAGGCCCGGTCGGAGACGCCGTCTGCCTGCCTGCGGCCGAGCTCCTCGTAGCGGACCTTCGCGAGGACCGGGTACATCATCAGCAGCAGCCCGAGTGCGATCGGCAGCGACACCGTCCCCACCCGCAATCGGTCGAGGCCGTCGTTCAGGCTCGGAATCAGTGCCCCGAGGGCAAGGCCCGCCGCCATCGCCAGCCCGATCCACAGCGGCAGGAAGCGGTCGAGGGTCGACAGCCTCCTCAGGACGGGGGCTTCGTAGTCGCCCTCGACGGCGACGGCTTCCCCGACGACCACGTTCACGAGACGACGGGCTCCTGCGGTCGGACGAGCTCGGCGATCCGCTCGAGCACGCCCGGCCGAAGCGAGTAGAAGGCATAGCGACCGCGCTGTTCGCGCGCGATGACGCCTGCTTCGACGAGCTGCTTCAGGTGATACGACATCGTCGGCTGCTTGATGCCGATTGCCTCCTGAAACTCACAGACGCAGACAGCCTCGCCGCCCACCTGCGCGAGCATGTTGAGGACCTTGACGCGGTTCCGGTCGGCGAACGCCTGGAAGAGACGCTCGAGCTCGACCGCGTCCTCGTCGGAGAGCTGCGGCCGAACCAGCGGCGAGTAGCAGGTCAGGAGGTCGAGCTCTTCGTGCACGTGCCGACTATCATATCGAGAGAAGTTGATGAAAAGGGCGGCGGCGGAGGCGGTCCGCCGCGGACGCCGGGTACCCGGCCCGGCTACAATCGAGCCCCGATGCGGGGTCGTCTAATGGTAGGACGCTCGGCTCTGGACCGAGTAGTCTAGGTTCGAATCCTAGCCCCGCAGCCTCGCGAAAACGGCCGCAAATGCGGCCTTTTTGCCCCCTCGCCCTGTTCCTAGGCGACCGCGCCGAGCAACGCGACGGCGAACACGCAGAGTCCGATGAACCCCGCCGCGAACGCCAGCCGCAGGCTCGCGATGTTCTCCCTCTCCACGTGCGGAGCGTGACATGGCGCGCGGCGCCGTGCAATAGCCCTCCGGCCTGTTTCCAAGAGGCAGCGCCGGGCTTATTTCATCCCTGCGGTATTGAGGTGGGACGGATAGCCCGAACGGGGTACGCGATTCGTCCGGGAAGGCGGCTAGCGTGCTGCGCCCCAGGCGGGTCACGTCTGGCGTTTCCGAGGGAGGTATCTGCGGTGGTTCGGCCTCGGCCTGCGTGCCCGCGTCACCCCAACTCAAGATCTGGTTCGACGGGCGCTACGGAGCTCCTGGCCACAAGCGGCAGCACTACATCTTCATCCCCTGGCGGCCGCCCGTCTCCTAGGCCCCGTACCGATCGAGGACGCGCTCGGCGCGGTCGAGCTGGCGCGGCACGTCCTCGGGGTGGTGGCGGATCTGCCAGGACGTGCACCGCAGCGCGTGGTGGGCGACGTACGCCCGAAGCACGCGCGGCTCGATGCCGGTGGCCTCGACGACGTCCCAGACCGGTTGACCGTGCCCGTCGAGGTCATACGCGAACCTGACGAGATCGAAGCGGGGATCGCCGGCGCACGCGCCCTCCCAGTCGATGATCCCGGTGAGCGTGCCGTCGTCGCCGGCGAGGATGTTGTCGGTGTGCAGGTCCAGGTGCACGAGTCCGTCGGTCGGGAACCACGCCGGGTCGGCGTCGGCGCCGACGGCCTCCACGCGGTCGAGCACAGCCGCGCTGCGTCGATCCCCGGTGCGCAGCGGCTCGTGCATCGCCCACCCGTCCACGCCGACGGTGAGCGTGTGCACGACGGACGCACCCCAGGGATGCAGGTCAGGCGCCGGCAGCGGACACGCGACACCGGCCATGGCGGCGACGCACTCGACCACCTGCTCCACCATCGTCGGTAAAGGGTTGCGCACCGACGCACCCGGCAGGACCTGCTGCGCCGACAGCGTCCAGCCGTCGACGACGAGGACGTGCGGGTAGTCGGGCACCGGGACGCCGCGTGATCGGAGCTCGTCGAGGCCGGGGAGCAGCACGGCGTAGCGGTCGGCGACGTTCTCGTCCGGGAACCACTTGAGCACCACGGGCGCGCCGTCCGGCGCCGTCGCGAACCACGCACCCTCGTCGGACTCGCCGGCGTCGACGCGAGCGCCGAGCTCGAAGCCCAGCTCGCGCAGCCGTGCGCGGTTCACGTCGCCGGTGGCTGCTCGAACACCACCGTCACCTTCTCGAACCCGAGCGAGCGCAGCAGCGCCGCCAGCGCGGCGGCCGCCTCGTCACCAGAGAGGCACTCCCGGCGGATCAACCGCTCAAGGACGCCCGGCCAGCCACCGAACGCCTCGCGCCGCATGGTCATGACCGTAGTGTGTCTGGAGCTGCGACTCACCGCCGTTCGGAATCGGCGTCTGGCGCGCACCGCCCACATAACGACCGGCACCGCCCATCGCGGAGGTGGCGCAGACCCGGCGATGTCCCTGAGCAGCTCAGCCTAAGCGGCAGCAACCTGCCGCGGCAGGCACTTCCTGCGTTTCAACTCTCCCACCTCAATACCGCAGCGGCTTGCTTCTGCAGCGGCGTGAAGACGTAGTCGCGCCGCTTCGCCTGGACGTGGCAGGAGGTGCAGATAGAGCCCGACGCGAGCCTCCGGAAGCGGCTTCGCGCGCTCGAGCGCGTGTACTCGACCATCACCCAGTCGTTGTGCGCCCGGTTCGCGCCGCGGACCTTTCGCATGACCGCCACGAGCGAGACGAACGACTGTCCCGGCCGCTTCGCGCTCTTCACGACGATCGACCCGTAGGGATACGGGTAGCGCTGGCGGCCGCCCGGCGCGATCCGTCGGCGGGCCTGGTTGACGTAGACGTTCTTCGTCCCGAAGTGCGGATCCGAGCGGCGCGGCGGGATCGGCCGCCTGTTCAGCCGCGTCCACGAGTCGAACCCGGCGGTGTACGCGGGCAGCCCGGGAAGCGGCGCGGGCCTGGACGACGACGCGAGCGCGGTCCCGACACCGGCGAGGACCGCGACCAAGGCGACGGCGGCGAGGCGCATCCCCGTCCACGGTACCGGTGCCGTCCGATGGGCTCAATACCCTCACCGACCGTGGTGATGGACGTCTTCCGCCGCTCGGCGGCCGAGTTCGTAGGCACGTTCGCACTCGTCTTCATCGGCGCCGGCTCGGTGCTCGTCGCAGCGCCCTCCGCGGGCGCCGGGAATCTCGAGATTGCGCTGGCGCACGGCCTCGTCCTCGCGGTCATGGTATCGGCCCTCGGCCACATCTCCGGCGGCCACTTCAACCCGGCGGTGACACTCGGGTTTCTCGTCACCGGCCGTCTCTCGCCCGTTGTCGCGGCCGCCTATTGGTTCGCCCAGTTCCTGAGCGCGGTCGCGGCAGCGGCGCTTCTGAAGTGGATCTTCCCGAGCGAGGCGCAGGGGACGCTCGGCTCACCGGCCGTCGGCCCCGGGATCGAGCCGGAGGCGGCGTTGATCATCGAGGCGATCATCACCTTCTTCCTCGTCTGGGTCGTCTTCGCGACGGCTGCCGACCCGCGCGGGGCGTTCAAGTCGATCGCCGGTCTCGCGATCGGCCTGACGCTCGCGTTCGACATCCTGCTGGCCGGCCCGCTCACCGGCGGCGCGGCGAACCCCGCCCGCGCCTTCGGGCCCGAGCTCCTCTCGGGCACCTGGGATGACTTCTGGATCTGGTACGTCGGCCCGTTCGCCGGCGGCGTGCTCGGAGCGCTCGCGTACGAGTGGCTCTACCTACGTCCGCTCCAGCCGCCCGTCGTCGGCCCGCCCGAGACCGGCGTGGTCGAGCCGCGGCCGGGCGACACCGCGCTCTCCTAGCGGTCGCGCATCCCCTCGACGAGCAGCTGCACGACGTTGCGCTCTGCCCTCGCGATGTCCTCGTCCCCGTCCGGTAGCTGTCCGAGCACCCACCCGGTCAGGATCTCGTCCAGCGCGCCGTAGAAGACGACGGCTCCGAGCCGGGGATCGAGGTCGGGCCGGAGCTGCCCGGTCTCCTGGCCCCGCCGGATGATCCGCTCGAGCGTGCTCATCGCCTGGGTGATCTCCTCGATCTCCCGCTGGACGTGCTGGCTCCGCGTTACCTCCAGGACGAGGACGCGGACGAGGTCGGGATCGCGGCGCCAGGTTCGGAGGAGGAGCGCGGTGACCCGCCGCACCTGCTCGGTCGAGTCGACTCCGGACGCCTCCACCTCGCGGACCCGCTCCAGCATCTGCGTCCAGGTGTCGCGGAAGATGGTCTCGAGGAGCTCCTCCTTCGACGTGAAGTAGTGGTAGACGAGCCCGTAGGCGACGCCTGCCTCCTCCGCGATGTCGCCGACGCGCGAGGCGTGGAAACCGCGGCGGGCGAACACCTTGACTGCCGCGTCGAGGATCTGCCTGCGGCGCTCGACCTGCCGATCAGCGCGCGCGGCCACGCGGGGAGTCTAGATCGGGCGGCGATCGCGATCGATACCCGCCGTCGCTACAATCACGCGTCGCCGGGCGCATTCGTCTAGTGGCCTAGGACGCCGCCCTCTCACGGCGGTAGCACGGGTTCGAATCCCGTATGCGCCTCTACAGCTTGCGGCTGGAACCCGAGGCCCCACGAGAGGTCTCGAACCGCCTCCATCGCCTTCGTCGACGGAGCGCGTGAACGTCGGCTACGCGAAGAACCACAGCTTGCCCGAGAGTTGCCGGAGTAACAGCGCTGCTTCATCCGGCGTGAGACTCGCGAGCGCGCCTCCGGTGAAACGAGGGTCGTCGGAGACTTCCCGCACTACCCAGGGCGGAAGCTGCCACTGCTCATTCATCTGGT
>DASSSO010000090.1:0-27200 GCA_035776735.1 Gaiellaceae bacterium
AGAGGGCCAGACCATGGCCGAGTATGGCGTCGTGTTGGCCGTCATCACGATCGCCGTGTTCGGAGCGCTGACGCTGCTCTCGGGCAACATCGAGGGAGCCATCAACCGCGTCGCCGGCTTTATCTCCTAGTCGGACGCTCAGCAACCCGAAGCCCGCCGCGACCCCGGCGGGCTTCGGCGTTGGTTCAGCTCGTCTCTGCGTCCTGCTCCGGTTCCGGAACGGCCTCGATGTGCGGCCGACGCTCGCCCACCGACTCCACGTCTGAGTCCGGCTCGGGCGTTTCTCGCGGCGCGTAACGGGCAGCGGCGCGGCTCGCCACCTCCTCCAGCCGTTCGGCCAGGCCTCGAACGCCGTCCAGCAGCTCCTGGCGTTGCTCCTGGACGGACTCGGTGTCGGCGTGGATCGTCCGGAGTCGCGCCTCCGCCTCCTTCTGCTCGGCAGCGATCTCCTCGCGCGCTCGCGCGAGAATCTTCTCGGCTTCGGCCCTCGCAGCAACGAGGATTCCGTCCGCTTCTGTCTTCGCCTGAGTGGTCACTTCCTCGGCCTCGGCTTCCGCGCGGTCGGCCCGTGTACTCGCCTCGACGACCAGGTCCGCCGCATCGGCCTTCGCGCGCGCGGTCGCAGCGTCCGCCTCCTGCCGCGCCGTCGTGGTGATCTCCTCCGCGGCCTCTCGTGCGCGCTGAAGGATCCCGCTGGTCTGTTCCCCGACCTGCTCGAGCGCATGACGGACCGCGGCCTTCGGCGAGCTCGTCATCTCGAGCTCGGCGATCACCTGGTTGACACGCCTGACGTAGGCATCGACGGCGTCTCGGTCGTAGCCGCGGACCGAGCCCGGGAACGAGACGTTGCGGACGTCCTTCAAGAGCTCGTTCTCCCTCCTTCGGGAGACTCGCCGTCGATTCAGCTTCGAGTATGCCCTACCGGCGAGGCTCGTTGCCAATCGCCGCCCCGCTGTTCGAGGGATGCACGCGTGACCGGCGACGGCCGATGAGTCGAGGAACAGGCGGGGCGGCACGCCGCTGTCAGGAGGTTCGGCGTGACGAGAACAGCCTTGATCGTCCTCTTCGGCTTGATGCTCGTCGCACCCGCGGCCGGGCGGCCCGTGCCGGACCGGGCATCCGCCGAGCTGATCGTCGGCTTCAAGGACGGGGTCTCGGTCGCGGAGCAACAGCACGTGCTCGGCGCGTTCTCCGCCAGGGTCGAGCGACGCTTCGGCCGCATCGACGGCGTCCTGGCCTCGGTTCCGGCCGGCCGGGCGGCGGAGGCGCGCCGGAAGCTCGAGCGGGATCCGCGCGTCGAGTACGCCGAGCCGAACTTCGTCCTCAGGGTCTCGAACCACGGCGACCCGGGCGACGCCGACTTCCACCGGCTCTGGGGCCTCCACAACTTCGGCCAGCCGGTCTCCGGCGTCGCCGGGACGCCGGACGCGGACATCGACGCGCTCGAGGCCTGGCAGGTCTCGCAGGGCAGCTCGAACGTCGTCGTCGGTGTGATCGACAGCGGCGTCGACTACACGCACCCGGATCTGAGCTCCCAGATCTGGACGAACGCCGGCGAGGACTGCGCCGGCTGCCGCACGAACGGCGTCGACGACGACGGCAACGGCTACGTCGACGACTGGCGCGGCTGGGACTTCGCGAACGACGACAACGACCCGATGGACGACAACGGCCACGGGACTCACGTGGCCGGGACGATCGGTGCGCGGCAGGACGCGCAGGGCGTCGTCGGCGTCAGCTGGCGCGTCCGGATCATGGCCCTGAAGTTCATCGGGGCGGGCGGCGAGGGGACGGCGGCCGACGCGCTGCGCGCGATCCTCTACGCGGCGTCCATGGGCGCCGACGTCACGAACAACTCGTACGGCGGCGACGGCTTCTCACAGGCGATGCTGGACGCCGTCCGCGCAGCGGACTCCGCCGGCTCGCTCTTCGTGGCAGCAGCGGGTAACAGCTTCAACGACAACGACGCCAATCCGACCTATCCGGCCTCGTACGACGCGCCGAACGTCCTCTCCGTGGCGGCAAGCGATCAGTTCGACCGACGAGCGTGGTTCTCCAACTACGGGGTCGAGAGCGTCGACGTGGCCGCACCGGGGACGAACGTCTACTCGACCTGGCCGGGAGGCGGCTACCGGAGCGCCGACGGCACGTCGATGGCGGCGCCCCAGGTGGCAGGGGCCGCGGCGCTCGCGAAGGCGGCGTTCCCCGGGGCAAGCGACCTGGGGCTCAAGGCATTGCTGCTTCGCAGCGTCGACGGAGTGAGCGAGCTGCAGCCGGCGGTCCGGACGGGAGGACGGCTGAACGTGAACAACGCCGTCCGGTGCTCCGACCAGGCGCGGGTATTCATCGACGCGCCGGCTTCGGGATTCGAAGCGCGTGCCGGCGATTCCCTCGACATCCGTGTGCTGGCGACCCGATGCGCCGAGGCCGACGGCGTGTCGGCCGAGCTGACGGTCAACGGCTTGCCGATCGAGCTGACCCCACGAGGGGATGGGCTCTACACCGGCTCCTACACGCCCCCGGCGGGAGCGCCCCTGACGCTCGTTGCAACCGCAGAGGCGGCCGGCGGAACGGACACCGATCGCGTCTCCGGAATGGCGGTGCAGCACCAGTCGATCGAGCCCGGCGGCCCGCCGGTCACCGTGACCACCTCGAGCCCGGGCGAGAACGCGCTCCTGAGCTTCACGGGCACCGCCGGAAGGCGGATCGCCCTGAAGGTCTCCGACGTCTCCGTCGGCACGTCGACGTGCTGCTCGCTCCGCATCTCGTTCCTCTCGCCGGCCGGGCCGGAGTGGCTGGCGCCCACGTTCTTCGGCCGGAACGGCGGCTTCCTCGACACGAGGACGCTGCCCTGGGACGGCGTGTACCGGATCCTCGTCGACCCGCAGGGCACGGACGTCGGCTCCCTCACGCTGACGCTCTACGACGTGCCGCCCGACGTGTCGGCCTCGATCTCTCCCGGCGGCCCTCCAGTCACCCTCACGACGGGCCCGGTGCCCGGCCAGAACGCCCTTTTCTCCTTCAGCGGGCTGGCCGGGCAGCGGGTCAGCTTGCGCGTCAGCGGGGTGACGATCGGGACGTCGACCTGCTGCTCGGCCAAGGTCTCGATGCCGGGCCTGGCCGCGCCGGCGCTGTTCGGAACGAACGGCGCCTTCGTGGACACGAAGATGCTGCCGGCGGACGGGACGTACACCGTGCTCGTCGATCCGTCGGGCATGGACGTCGGCTCGGCGACGGTGGAGCTGTTCGACGTTCCGCCGGATCCGGTGGCGTTCGCCTCACCGGGCGGCCCGCCGGTCACGGTCTCCGCCGGGTCGGTGCCGGGCCAGAACGCGGCAGTGGCGTTCAACGGCTTCGCCGGCCAGCGAGTCGCCGTGAAGGCGAGCGGCGTGACGATCGGGACCTCGCCGTGCTGCTCGCTGAAGCTTTCGATCCAGGGCCTGGGCTCGCCGGTGATGCTGGGCCGCAACGGAGGCCTGCTGGACACGGTGAAGCTGCCCGCCTCAGGCACGTACTCGCTCCTGGTCGACCCGCAGGGGATGGACGCGGGCTCGGCGACCCTGACCATCTACGACGTCCCACCCGATGTGACGGCGTCGATCGCCCCGGGCGGCGCGCCGGTCACGGTGAGCACGAGCTCGCTCGGCCAGAACGCGGCCGTGACGTTCGCCGGCGTGGCCGGCCAGCGCGTGAGCCTGAAGCTGAGCGGCGTGACGATCGGATCCTCGACCTGCTGCTCGGCGAGGGTCTCGATCGCGAAGCCGGACGGCTCGACCTTCGTCTTCCCGGCGCTGTTCGGTCGAAACGGTGGCTTCGTGGACACGAAGACGCTGCCGGCGAGCGGCGCCTACACGATCCTCGTCGACCCGCAGGGCGCCGACGTCGGCTCGGCGACGCTGCAGCTCTACGAGGTCCCGGCAGAGCTGACAGGCTCGCTGACCGTGGGCGGCGGGCCGGCGAGCCTGACCTTCTCCACGCCGGGCCAGAACGCAGTCCTGACCTTCGCGGGCGCGGCGGGCCAGCGGGTGACGATCCGAGCGACGGGAGTCACCATCGGCCCGTCGACGTGCTGCTCGGTGTCGCTGCTGGTCAAGAGGCCGGACGGCGTCTCGCTCGCGTCAGGCCTGGCGGGCACGAACGGCGGAAACCTGGGCGCGACGCTCCCAGTTGCCGGCACGTACACGCTGCTCGTCGACCCGCAGGCGGCCGCTACAGGCGGCCTCACGATCGCGGTCTCGTAGTCGAGGCGAGCTGCCACGTGCTCGTGGCGCTCGACCACGACCAGCCGGCGAGAGCGCTCAGATCTGCCAGGTGTCGCCGGCGTGGAGGAGCTTCGTCAGGTCGCCCGCGCCCAGCTCGCGCCTCGTGACCTCGATCTGCTCCGCCATCATCGAGTCGTAGACCGGGCGCTCGACGGCGCGGAAGATGCCGATCGGGGTCGGGCCGACCGGCGTATGCGCCAACCGCGACAGCGAGAACGCGAGGGAAGAGTCCTCCGCGCTCTCGTCGTGCCGTAGCAGCGCGTCCTCGCCGACCGAAGCGACGTCGACGATCTCCACACCGCCGCCCGGCTTCGACACCACGCCCCGCTCGAGCGTCTCGCCCTCCCCTCCGAAGCGGATCGGCTCGCCGTGCTGGAGCAGGATCCGGTTCTCCTTCTGCTCCCGGACCGCGTCGAACGCGCCGTCGTTGTAGACGTTGCAGTTCTGGTAGATCTCGACGAAGACCGAGCCCTTATGCTCCGCCGCCCGTCGCAGGATCCCGGTCAGGTGCGCCTTGTCCGTGTCGATCGAGCGCGCCACGAACGTCGCCTCGGCGCCCAGCGCCAGCGACACCGGGTTGAACGGGTAGTCGAGCGACCCGAACGGCGTCGTCTTGTTATGGGTCCCCAGGGGCGAGGTCGGCGAGTACTGCCCCTTCGTCAGCCCGTAGATCTGGTTGTTGAAGAGCAGGATCTTGACGTTGACGTTCCGCCGCAGCGCGTGGATCAGGTGGTTCCCGCCGATCGACAGCGCGTCCCCGTCGCCGGTCACGACCCAGACGGACAGGTCCGGCCGCGAAGACGACAGCCCGGTCGCGATCGCCGGCGCGCGCCCGTGGATCGAGTGCATGCCGTACGTCTGCAGGTAGTACGGGAACCTCGCGGCGCAGCCGATCCCGGACACGAAGACGATCCGCTCGCGGGGAATCCCGAGCTCCGGCATGAACTGCTGGACGGCCGCGAGGATCGCATAGTCCCCGCAGCCGGGGCACCAGCGGACCTCCTGGTCGGACTTGAAGTCCTTGGCGGTCAGCTGGATCATCGGCGTCGCTTGCGATGCCGATTCACGAACATGCCGGCTTTGCCGGCGTGCTCGTTCCTGCTTCCGTGCGCCGTTGCCTTCGCTCACAGCTCCGGAATCTGCCCGCACATGATCGGCTTCATCGTCTTGTCGTCCTCGACCGTGAGGATGTACTCGCCGGTCGCGACCTCGTTGATCGTCACGAAGATCTGGCCCTGGCCGAGGTTCGCGGCCGTGAACCCGAGGTCGTGGACGACCTCCGAGCCCGGCGCGTCGCACGTGCCGCTCCGGACGTAGATCGGGTCGAGGTCGGACTCTCCCTTGATCTCGATGGTCACGTCCGTCGACGCGGCGCCGGAGTGGAGCTCGGCGGTGCCGGACTTGCCCGAGCCGTTCTGCTCTTCGAGGTTGACGTTCACGGTGCCGTCGCCGCTGCCGCCGCCGCCCCCGCTGTCGTCGTCACCGCCGCCGCAGCCGGAGGCCAGACCGACCACCAGCACTCCCAGTGCGAGTCGCATCTTCACAGCATCCCCTCCATCGCTTCGGCCAGCTCCGACGACCGGAACGGGAGGCCGCGCACGCGGTTGTAGCCGACGGCGTCGACCAGGAACTCGGCCCGCACCAGCTTGAGGAGCTGTCCCAGGTTCATCTCAGGAACGAGGATCTTGTCGTATCGGCGCACCACGTCGCCGGTGTTGCGGGGGAACGGGTTCAGGTGGCTGAGATGCGCGTGCGCGACCTTGCCGCCGTTCTTCCGGACGCGGCGCACGCCGGCGGCCACCGGCCCGTACGTCCCGCCCCAGCTGAGGACGAGCAGCTCCTCGCCGCCCTCCTCGTCGACCTCGAGCTCCGGGATGTCGGCCGCGATCCCGGCGACCTTCTGCGCCCGGATCCGGACCATGTGGTCGTGGTTGTCGGGGTCGTAGGAGACGTTGCCGGTGCCGTCCGCCTTCTCGAGCCCGCCGATCCGGTGCTCCAGCCCGGGCGTGCCGGGAACGGCCCAGGGCCGGGCGAGCGTCTCCGCGTCGCGCAGGTACGGCAGGAAGCCACCCTCGTGGTTCGGGGCGTCGGCGAAGTCGACGGCGATGTCGGGATACGACTCGACGTCCGGGATCAGCCACGGCTCGGAGCCGTTCGCGAGGTAGGCGTCCGAGAGGAGGAAGACCGGCGTCCGGTACTTGAGCGCGATGCGCGCGGCCTCGATCGCGGCGTCGAAGCAGCCTCCCGGGGTCGAGGCGGCGATCACGGGCACCGGCGACTCGGCGTTCCGGCCCCACATCGAGAGCAGAAGGTCGGCCTGCTCCGGCTTCGTCGGCATCCCGGTCGAGGGCCCGGCCCGCTGCACGTCGATGATCACGAGCGGAAGCTCGAGCGTGACGGCCAGGCCGATCGTCTCCATCTTCAGGACGACCCCCGGGCCGCTCGAGGTGCAGACCCCGAGCGCGCCGCCGAAGCTCGCGCCGAGCGCGGCGCCGACGGCGGCGATCTCGTCCTCGGCCTGGAAGGTGCGGACGCCGAAGTCCTTGCGGCGCGAGAGCTCCTCGAGGATCTCCGACGCCGGCGTGATCGGGTAGGCGCCGAGGAAGAGCGGCAGGCCGCTCTTCACGGATGCGGCGATCAGCCCGAGCACGAGCGCCTGGTTCCCGCGGATGTTCCGGTAGGTGCCGGGCGGGAGCTGCGCCGGCGCCACCTCGTACGTGACGCGGAAATCCTCGCTCGTCTCGCCGTAGGCCCAGCCGGCCTTGAACGCCTTCGTGTTCGCCTCGGCGATCTCGGGCTTCGCCTGGAACTTCTTGGCGATGAAGTCGAGCGTCCCGCTCTTGGGCCGGTGGTAGAGCCAGGACATCAGCCCGAGCGCGAACATGTTCTTCGACCGCTCGGCCTCGCGCTTCGTCACCTTCACGTCCTTCAGCGCCTCGAGCGTCAGCGAGGTCAGCCGAACCTCGTGGACGTGGTAGTCGGCGAGCGAGCCGTCGTCGAGCGGGTTCGCCGTGTAGCCGGCCTTCTCCAGGTTGCGGTCGCTGAAGGAGTCGCGGTTGACGATCAGCGTGCCGCCCTTGGGCAGGTCGCGGATGTTCGTCCGCAGCGCCGCCGGGTTCATCGCCACCAGCACGTTCGGCTGGTCGCCCGGCGTGAGGATGTCGTGGTTGGAGAAGTGGATCTGGAAGCCGGAGACGCCCGGCAGCGACCCGGCCGGCGCGCGGATCTCGGCCGGGAAGTCCGGGAGCGTCGAGAGGTCGTTTCCGAGCACGGCCGTCTCGTTCGTGAAGCGGGCGCCGGTGAGCTGCATTCCGTCGCCGGAGTCGCCCGCGAAGCGGATGACGACTTGGTCGAGCTGTTCGACGGGCTTGGCCATGTGCCGGCCCGTCAGGTATAGCACCGCCCCCGCTCGGAGGTGATCAGCAGGCGCTGACGCGGTCGAGCTCGTCGTACCAGCGCGAGCCGATCTTCACGTAGACGTCACGATGCTGGAACGTCACGGCGGCGACGGTCCGCCCGTTCACGACGAACCGGTACGCCACGATCGCCCGACGCGCGGTCTCCAGGCGGGCCTGGATCCCGCGGAGCTGGAAGTTGGTTCCGAGGATCCTTCGCGTCTGCCTCGCGTTCTGGACGAACTTCGAGTAGGGACAGGAGCGGCGGAACCTGGGGGTGTAGGTCGCGTACATCGCGCGCCACCTGGCCTGCTTGACCTGCGTCGCCTGCTCGAGCAACGTCGCTCTCGGGCTCGTGCCCTGCCCCAATGCCGGCGACGCGAGCAGGCCGAGGGCGACGACGACGAGGGCGAAACGGAGGGTCATGGGCGCTTCCTTCCCCGGAAGCGCCCAAAGCCCTACCCCGCTACTTCGCAAGCACGGCGAAGCGCTGGTCTTCGCGGATGGAGTCCAGGTCCTCGTCGGTGCGGATCAGGTCCTTGATGCGCTCGTCGAGCTCGACCGACCGCTCGAGATGCCCGATCGCGTCGTCGGTGCGCCCGGCACGGGCCGCGAAGCACGCTGCGTTGAAGTGCGCGACCGGGTCGTCCGGCCGCTTCTCGGCGACGACGAGCTGCTTGGCGAGCGCGGTCTCGTAGTCGCCCTTGCCGTAGGCGATGAACGCCTCGCCGGCCTCGGGCGGCGCAGGGACGTACGCCTCGCCCGGCGTCCCGCCGACGACGAGGATCGTGGTGCCGTCGTCCTTCGCGACCGCCTTCCGCTTCGCCTCCGGTCGCACGAGGACGATCGAGCCGGCCGGCGCCTCGACGGTCTCGCCGTCGAGCTCGAACGTGGCCGTGCCCTCGAGGACGACATAGAGCTCCTCCTGCCCCGGCACCCCGAGCGGCCCGATCTCGTCGTGCTCGCGGATGACGTCGACCCCGCTCGGCGCCCGGAAGGCCTGGACCCCGAACGAGGTGATGTCGAAGCGGCGTCGGATGTCGAGGCGTTGCCGCCCGTCGTCCGTCGCCCCGGGAGCGATCAGCGGTGCAGGCTCCAGCTCGTCGAGCTTCTCGAAGACGTACCCCTTCTCCGTTGCTGTTGCCATCGGCTCCTCCTATGCGGTCAGCGCGTCGAAGCGCGGATCCTTCCGAAGCGAGTCTAGGTCCTCGTCGGTGCGGATGTTCTCCCTGATCCGATCATCGTCCTCGATCGCCTGCTCCAGATGCGTGATCGCATCGTCGGCGCGGCCCAGGCGCGCTTCCATGCAGGCGGCGTTGAAGAGCGCGAGCGCCTCGGGCCGCTCCGCCAGGACCGGCTGGAGCGCCTCGAGCGCGGCCTCGTAGTCGCCGGCCCGGTACGGCTCCCACATGTCGTGCATCAGCTCGCCGACGTGGAGCTCGTAGGGCTGCCCCGGCGTTCCGCCGATCGCGAGCACGGTCGTGCCCTTCTCCTTGGCGATCGCGCTGCGCTTCGCCGCCGGGTCGCGGACGAAGACGAAGGTGCCGGCCCGGGCGTACACGGGCTCGCCGTTCACGTTGAAGGTCGCCGCGCCCGAGACGACGAAGTAGAGCTCCTCCTGGCCGCTCGAGCCGAGCGAGACCTCGTCGTGCTCCCCGATTACGTGCCCGTCGCCCACCGACCGGAGGGCGCGGACCCCGAAACCGAGGATGCCGAAGTGACGCCGCACGTTGAGCGGGACCCGTCCGTCGTGCTGGTGTCCCGGCTCGATGTCATCCAGCGCAACCACGTCGAACGCCTGCGCAGTAACGGTCGCCATGCGGGTGCTCCCTTCCGGGACCGCGCGAGCCCGGCCGCGCGCTCGCTGACGAGCAATGCCCTGGTCTCCACGTCCATCGGCTGCACCGCGGTCTCCTTTCCGTCGATATTCTTGAGATCGAACTACTTGACGCGGAGAGTGTAGGTGAGAGATAGTTTGACGTCAAGAGAAATGTGGAACAGAATCTGACGGTGGCGACGAAGCAGGCACAGGAGCAGGACAGCGTCGACCGGCTGCTCGCCGAGTGGGCGCCGGAGCTCCGCAACGTCGACCTCGACGTCGAGTCGGCCGTCCAGCGCATGCAGCGGATCGTCAAGACGATCCACCGGCGCATGGACGAGACGCTCGGCGAGTTCGGCCTCTCGTACGCCGAGTGGGGACTCCTCGGCCACCTGAGCCTCGGGGGGCCTCCCTACCGGAGCTCCCCCGGCCGGCTGTCGGAGAAGGAGAAGCTCTCGAGCGGCGCGATGACGAACCGGCTCGACCGGCTCGAGGCGGCCGGGCTCGTGAAGCGGCTCCCCGACCCGTCGGATCGGCGCGCGCTCGTCGTCGAGCTGACGGACAAGGGTCACGACCTCTGGACCGGGGCGGTCGGCGCCCAGGCGTCCAAGGAGGCCGTGCTCGCAGCCTCGCTCGACCGGAAGGAGCTGCAGCAGCTCAACGTCCTGCTGCGGAAGGTCCTCCTCGAGTTCGAGCGCTAGTCGGCCTCGGCCAGGAGCGCCCGGACGTCGAGCGGCCTCGTGACCATCGCGATCTCGTCGCCGTCCCTGGGCCACTCCTCACGCGGCCGGTCGCGGTAGAGCTCGATCCCGTTCTCGTCGGGATCGCGGAGATAGATCGCCTCGCTGACGCCGTGGTCGGACGCCCCGTCGATCGGCACGCCGGCCTCGAGGACGCGCTTCAGCGCCGACGCGAGGGTCTGTCGGTCGGGATAGCGGATCGCGACGTGGAAGAGGCCGGTCGCACCCGGCGGTGGGGGCGAGCCGCCCGCCGACTGCCAGGTATTGAGCCCGATGTGATGGTGGTACCCGCCGGCGGACAGGAACGCGGCCTGGCCGCCCATCCGCTGCTGCAGGTCGAAGCCGAGCACGTCCCGGTAGAAGCCGATCGCCCGCTCCAGGTCGGAGACCTTGAGGTGGACGTGCCCGATGTCGACTCGGGGGTCGATCACCTTCCGACCATACCGAGCGCCTCGCGCGCGGCCTCCTCGAACGGAGTCGGGGGAAAGGGGACGAGGTCGCGGATGCGCGTGTCCTGTGCGACCGTGGGATTGCGGAGGCCCTCGACCAGCGGCCGCGCCACCGAGGCGCCCACCGGGGTCACGAGGTGCAGCCAGAGCGAGGAGAGGAACGGCGTCAGCACCGGCACCTCGACGATCACCCGCCGCTTGCCGCGAAGGCGTGCGACCCGCTCGATCATCTGGCGGTACGTCATCACCTCGGGCCCGCCGAGGTCGTAGGTCTCGCCGAACGTCTCCTCCCTGCCGGCCACGGCCGCGAGGTAGCGCACGGTGTCTGTCAGCGCGATCGGCTGGGTCGGCGTCGAGACCCAGCGCGGGGCGACCATCGCCGGGAGGCGGTCGACGAGGGCGACGATCGTCTCGAACGCGGCACTGCCCTTCCCGACGACGACCGCCGCCCGCAACGTCGTCAGCGGGACGGCGCCCGACGCGAGCGCGCGGCCGGTCTCGAGCCTGCTTCGGAGGTGCGACGACAGGTCCTCGCCTTCCTCGCCCAATCCCCCGAGGTAGACGAGCTGGCGGACGCCCGCGTCCTCGGCCTCCCGCGCCACGGTCTCGGCCCCGGCCACGTCGCGCTCCTCGAAGTCCGCCGAGCCGAGCGAGTGGACGAGGTAGTAGGCGACGTCGGCGCCCTCGAGCGCCCGGCGGACGGCCGGCGCGTCGGTGACGTCGGCGACGGCCCACGTGACGCCCTGCTGCGCCTCGTGCGGCCTCCGGGAGACGGCGACGACGTCGTGCTCCTGCGCCACCACGGGGAGCAGCGCGCCGCCGACGAAGCCGGTTGCGCCGAAGACGACCACCCTCACGGCGGCTCACCGCCGATCAGCCGCCGGAAGTACCGCCGGCTCACCGCGATGTGCAGCCGCCGCTGGACGAGCGCGTAGAACGGCCCGCGCCGCGGGTAGAAGCCCGTGAGTCTCGACCGCAGTTCCACCCGCTCGCCGACGGTCTGCTCGAAGCAGATGCTCCCGCCGCCGCGACGGACGAGCAGCCCGCCGAGGATCGAGTGTGCGGCGGAGGCGGACGTCGGTGAGTGCTCGGTCTCGACCGGGCCGAGCGCTAGCACGACCGGCCCGCGGCCGAGGACTCGCACCTCGATTCCTCCGTCGTCCTCCCGCACCGCGAGCAGGCCGCGGCCGAGGCGCCGGAGGGCCACCCAGTAGCGGGAGGCGAGCCGCCTCGCTCCTTCCTCGGAGCACTCGACGACGGGGCGGTCGACCTCCACGCGCTGCTCCGAGTCCACGACGCCGTCGGCGCCGACGCGCTGCGTCGAGGCCCATCCGACCAGTTCCGCTCTCGCCATGGCCCAGACTGTAGAAGCGCGACGCGTCCTGCCCCCTTCAGGTCGGCTCGCTCGGTAGCCGACCTCCGTCGCCCGTAAGGTGCCACCGTGGTCGAGGCGACGCTCCGCCCGCGCGGTCCTTTCTCGCTGCGCGACTCCGCGGTTTGGGCGAGCGACGCCACGCGCCGGTTCGACGGCCGCGTCCTCGTCGGCCTTTTCGACGGCGAGGACGGCCCTGCGCGCGCCTGCGCGTGGCAGACGTCCGACGGCCGGATCGAGCTGCGCTCGCACTCGGAGGAGGCGCTCGAGCGGCTGCGCGCGACGCTCCCGCTGGCGGCGGACCACTCGGAGTTCCTGCGCCGGTACGCCGACGATCCGATGCTCGGGCGCACGCTTCAGGCGCTCCCAGGCAAACGTCCGATCAGAGTCGGGACGGTCACGCAGGCGCTGGTCCGGGCGGTCTGCGGCCAGCTGATCACCTCCGGCGAGGCAAGAAAGATCGAGCGACGGCTGATCCGATCCGTCTGCGAGACCGACGGCAGGCTCTTCGTCCCGCCGACGCCCGAGTGCTTCGCCGCCCGTGCTCCCGTCGACCTCCAGCGCTTCGGGCTGACCGCCAGGAAGGCGTCGACGATCGTCCGCGTCTGCCGAACCGTCGACCTGGAGCGGCTGCGCGACCTGGAGCCGCGTGCGGTTGCCCACCGGCTCGAGCGCGAGCGCGGGCTCGGCCCGTGGTCTTCCGGGGTGATCGGCCTCCAGGGCCTCGGCCGCTACGAGCTCGGGCTCGTCGGCGACCTCGGGCTGATCAAGCTCTGCACCGCGCTGCTCGGCCGACCCGCCGAGCCGCCGGACACCGCCGAGCTCCTGGCGCGGTACGGCGACTGGCAGGGGCTCGCGAGCATGTACCTCCTGGCCGGCTTCGCGCGCGGCCTCCTCCCCGTGCGCCACGCGCGCGGGATGTTCGCCGACGCAGCGTGAGCCGCACCGTCCTGCTCTCGACCGGCGCGATGACGCGCGATCCGGTGCAGACCGACCACCTGGAGATCGTCCGCCACGGTCCGGGCCTCGGCGTGCCGGGATTCGAGCTCGGGCTCTTCCCGGCCTGGTACGGCCACCTCGACGAGGTGATCTCGGACCTGCGCGAGTCCGGCCTCTCGTTCCCGATCGTGCACGCCGAGAAGCGGATCGGCGACGGGCTCGGCAGCGAGGCGGGCGAGGACGCCGACGACGCGCTCGAGCGGCTCGAGCTGAACTGCCGGGCGGCCGCGGCGCTCGGGGCGAAGACGCTCGTCCTCCATCTCTGGGAGCGGCCGAGCGGGGACCGCGAGCTCGAGCGGAACCTGGAGCGTCTGCCGACGTGCCTCGACACGGCGGGCGCGTACGGCGTCGTGCTCGCGGTCGAGACGATCCCGGGCGACGTCGGCACTGCGCTCGCCAACGTGCGGCTCGCCCTCGAGCGCGACCCTCGCTGCCGGGTCACGCTCGACACCGAGTTCCTCGGCTTCCACGGCCAGCTGGTGGAGAGCCTCGCCGCCGACTGGCTCTGGAGCGACCGCATCGTCCACCACGTCCACGTCAAGGACTTCGACGGGCGGCTGACGCACGCCGGCAAGCGGCGATACCTGCTCCCGGGCGAAGGAAACCTGGATCTCCAGGCGTTTCTCACCGGCCTCGTCCAACGCGGCTACGCGGGCTCGCTCACCCTCGAGGCCACGGCCGTCGGCGACGACGGCGGGCTCGATCCGGCACGCCTGTCCCAGATGGCCGCTGTCGTCCTGCAGCTCGCTTCGTAAACTCACCTTATGACTGCCGACCCCCGGCGCATCGCGATCCTCGGCGCCGGGAAGATCGGCGAGGCACTGCTGGCCGGGCTGCTGAGCACCGGGTGGCGCAAGCCGGAGGAGATCGTCGCGACCGTCCGGCGGGAGGACCGGGCGAAGGAGGTCGCGGAGCGCCACGGGATCCGCGTCACGACCTCGAACACCGAGGCGGTCGCCGGCGCCGGCATCGTGGTGATCGCCGTCAAGCCGCAGGACTTCGACCTGCTGCTCGGCGAGATCGGCGGGATCCTCTCCCCAGACCAGACGGTGCTCTCGATCGCGGCCGCCGTCCCGACGTCCGCGATCGAGGAGCGCGTCGCGCCCGGCGTCCCCGTGCTGCGGGCGATGCCGAACACTCCGGCGACGGTGCACGAAGGCGTCGCCGGGCTCTGCGCCGGCGCGCACGCTGGTGACGAGCACCTCGCGCTCGCGGAGGACGTCCTGCTGCACGTCGGGCGGGTCGTGCGGGTGCCGGAGCGCTACATGGACGCGGTCACGGCCGTGTCCGGCTCGGGCCCGGCGTACTTCGCGCTGCTTGCCGAGTCGATGATCGAGGCCGGCATCCTCCTCGGCCTCTCGCGCGAGGACACGACGGAGCTCGTCGTCCAGACGATGCTCGGGACGGCGAAGCTGCTCCGCGACGAGAAGATGCACCCGGTCGAGCTCCGCGAGATGGTCACGTCGCCCGGCGGCACGACGATCCGCGCGATCCGCGAGCTGGAGCAGGCCGGAGTGCGCGCCGCGTTCCTCAACGCGATCCAGGCTGCGATGGAGCGCGGCAGGGAGCTCGCCGCCGGCGAGCAGTAGTGGAGGTCGAGCTCCGCGTCTCGGGCAGCGCCGCGGAGGCGGAGCGCGAGGCCGCAGAGCTCCTGGCGCGGCAAGCCGCGCTCGGAGGGCACGTGGCGCTCTCGGGAGGGACGACCCCGAGGCCCGCCTACGAGGCGGCGGCGCGCCTCGAGCCGGACTGGAGCCGCACGGAGCTCTGGTTCGCCGACGAGCGGTGCGTGCCGCCCGACGACGAGCGTTCGAACCACCGGCTCGTCCGGGAGAGCCTCCTCGACCGGCTCGACCGGAGGCCGGCGGTCGAGCATCGGGTGCGGGGCGAGCTGCCTGCCGAGGATGCCGCCGGCGCCTACGAGGCGGAGCTGCAGGGAGCGGTCTTCGACCTCGTCCTCCTCGGGATCGGCCCGGACGGGCACACGGCGTCGCTCTTCCCGAACGACCCGGCGCTGGACGAGCTGCGGCGGAGGGCCGTCGCGGTGCGCCGGGCGGACGTCGACCGTGTCACGGTGACGATCCCGCCGTTGAGCGCCTCCGAGCTGGTCGTCTTCCTGGCCGTGGGGGCCGAGAAGGCGGACGCCGTCGCCCGCGCGCTGGGCAGCGAGCCGGACCCCGCAACCCCGGCGAGCCTCGTGCGCTCGGCCTCCGGAACGACCGTCGCGCTGGTCGATCGGGCCGCCGCGGCCCATCTGCCTAACTAGACAACATTCCCGTCGGTCGTATATATAGAGGTCGCTGATGGCGACTCCCGCACCCGATTCGATCCCCGAAGTGCTGACGATCGACCGACCCGACCAGCTGAAGGCGCTCGGCCACCCGCTCCGCCTGCGCGTGCTCGAGGCGCTGGGCGAGTCGGAGGAGGCCCTCTCGAACCGCGAGCTGGCGCAGCGGCTCGGCGTCGACCCGGGCCACCTCCACTTCCACGTGCGAATGTTGCTCCGCGCGGAGCTGATCCGGCAGGTGCCCAGCGACAAGGGACGCGAGAAGCCCTACCGCGCGGCCGCCAAGACGCTGAAGGTCGCGCCGGAGCTCGTGTCCGCGGGCGCGTCCAACCTCCATACCGCGGTGATGGAGGACCTCCACCAGGCGCAGGTCGAGCACGGCGCCGAGGGCCGCTTCCGGTTCGTGCGCGTCACCGTCCGCGTCGACCCGGAGAAGGCGCTCGAGGTGCTGTCCGAGCTCGTCCCTCGCTTCGAGGAGGTCGAGGACGAGAACGCCGAGCAGCTCGTGATCACCGCGATCATGCACCCCCACCCAGGGAACACGTAGCTCCGCCTTCGCCGAAAGTCTCACGACTTTCGGCGACCCTATGGAGCCGGGCGGCGCATTCGCGCCGCGCGGCGCAGAATCGCGCGACGCTTCCTGATCCAAGCCGCCGTCGCGGCGGAACGGGCCAAGCCCGTTCCGCGGCGGATCAGCCTGGGAGGAGCTGTGAGGTGAGCTCGGCGGCCATGCCTCGGCGGGCGGCCAGCGCCTGGAGGACGAGCACCGTGTCTGCGACGGGCATATCCTCGAGGTATTCGTTCCGCTGCTCGAACGACTTCAGGACGCGCTCGACCGCGTCGGTGTAGCCGAGGACGTCCTCGGCGCTCAGGGTGGCGAGCGCGTCGGCCACGTCGCTCGGGAAGTCGTCCCGCTCGCGTAGCGAGTCGGCGACCGGGCGAGCCGCGCCGTAGTCCTCGAGGGTGAGCAGCGCGAGCGCGCCCGAGTAGCGGCCGATCGGGCTCTCGCTCTCGGCGGCGCCCTCTGCCAGCGCCCAGCGGGCCTCGTCCTCGGCGCCGGCCCAGTCTCCGGCGAGGATGCGGGACTTGATCGCGCCGATCGGCCTCCCCCAGCTCCCCGGCGGCGCGTGCTCGTAGCTCTCCCGGTAGCGGCGGGCGGCGCGATCGAACCAGTCGGCGGCCTCGCCGGCCCGCCCTGCCATCAGCAGCGCGAGCCCCGCGCCGCCGGCGGCGTTCCCGATCCGCGTCAGCTGGCGCTGCCGCTCGTCCGGATCCTCGGGCAGCCGCCGCGTGCCGTCCTCGTAGCGCCGGAGCTCGCGCTCCAAGTGTGCGCTCCAGTCCTCCGCCACCGGGCTATTGTCACCGCATGGCGCGCGAGCTACGCGAGGTGGTGTACGTCGACGGTCTGCGGACGGCGTTTGGCCGTGCGGGCCCCAAGGGCTACTTCTGGAAGACGCGCGCCGACGACATGGCGGTCAAGGTCGTGCGCGAGCTGCTGCGGCGGAATCCCTCCGTCCCGCCCGAGCGAATCGGCGACGTGATCCTCGCGGCGACCGCGCAGGTCGGCGACCAGGGGCTGACGATGGGGCGGGACGTGGCGCTGCTCGCCGGGATCCCGCACACCGTGCCCGGGTTCGCGCTCGACCGGATGTGTGCGGGCGCGCTGACCGCGGTGACCGCCGGCGCCGGCGAGATCGCGATGGGCGCCGCGGACGTCGTCGTCGCCGGCGGCGTCGAGCACATGGGTCACCACCCGATGGGCGCGGAGGTCGACTTCAACCCGCGCTTCGTGGCCGAGCGGCTCGTCGACGACTCGGCGGTCACGATGGGCGCGACCGCGGAGAACCTCCACGACCGGTTTCCGCAGCTGACGAAGGAGGACGCGGACCACTTCGCCGTTCGATCCCAGCAGCGCGCGGCGTCGGCCTGGTCGAACGGGCTCATGCGCGAGACGGTCGTCCCCATGTCGGTCTTCACGGACGAGGGCTGGACGGTGGCCGACCGGGATCAGTTCCTCCGGCCGGACACGTCCATGGAGGGCCTTGCCGATCTGCCCACGCCGTTCCGGGCCGGGGGCCGGGTGACGGCGGGGAACTCCGCCGGGCTGACCGACGGCGCGACCGCCTCCCTGCTCGCCTCGGAGGAGGCGGCGGCCGAGCTCGGGCTGGAGCCGAGGATGCGGCTCGTCGGGTTCGCCTTCGCCGGCGTGGAGCCCGAGCTGATGGGCATCGGCCCGATCCCGGCCACGAAGCGTGTGCTCGAGCAGGCGGGCATCTCGATCGACGACATCGGCCTCTTCGAGCTGAACGAGCCGTTTGCCGTGCAGGTGCTGAGCTGGTGCGACGGGATGGGCGTCTCGCCCGACGACCCTCGGCTGAACCCGTACGGCGGCGCGATCGCGTGCGGGCATCCGCTGGCCGCAACCGGGGTCCGGCTCCTCGCGCAGCTCGCCTACGGGATGAAGGAGCGGCCCGAGGTCCGGTACGGCCTGACGGCGCTCTGCGTCGGGATGGGGATGGGCGCGGCGATCCTCTGGGAGCGAGTCTGACCGCGCCGACGGAGTTCAAGCTCTCCCGGGTCGAGACCGAGGCGGGGCCGCTCGCGCTGCTCACGATCGACAACGGCGAGGACTGGCAGAAGCCGAACGTCTTCGGGCCAGAGGCGATGAAGTCGCTCGCCGCTCGCCTCGAGGAGCTCGAGGGCGGCGACTGGGCGGGAATGGTGCTCACGGGCAAGCCCTTCGTCTTCTGCGCCGGCGCCGACATCACGCATTTCTACGGCGTGTCGGCGGAGCGCGCGCGGGAGGGGAGCCGCGCAGGGCACGAGCTTTTCGGGCGCATCCGCGCTCTGCCGTACCCGACGCTTGCGGCGATCAACGGCGCGTGCCTCGGCGGCGGTGTCGAGATCGCGCTTCACTGCGACTACCGGACGATCGCGAGCTCCGTCCGGCACTTCGCCTGCCCCGAGGTCTTCCTCGGGCTCTTCCCGGCCTGGGGCGGGACGCAGCTGGTCCCGAAAATCGCCGGAGTGGACGCGGCGATTCGCTTCATCGTCTCGAATCCCCTGCGCCAAAACCGGATGCTCACCGGCCCTGAGGCGGAAGGTATGGGTCTCGTCGATGCGGTGCTCGAACCGGCGGAGTTCCTCGACGATTCCGTCGCATTCTTGTTGCAGAAGACACGGCAGCGCGAGCCGGGTCCGAGGGACAGTCCCTCGCAAGCGGCCGTCGGAGACGCGATCGCCAAGGCCCGCCGCCGGCTCGACGACTCGCTGCACGGGGCGGCACCGGCTCCGTACGTCGCGCTCGACCTGATCGAGGGCTCGTTCGGCTGGAGCCTCGAGGAGGGCTCCGCGGCCGAGGAGGAGGCAGTGGCAGAGCTCCTGCCCGGCCGCCAAGCCCAGGCGTCGCTCTACGCGTTCGACCTCGTCGAGCGCCGCGCGAAGAGGGACGTCGGGAAGCCGGACGTGGAGGCGCGCCCGATCCGGAAGGTCGGAATCGTCGGCGCCGGCCTGATGGCGAGCCAGCTCGCGACGCTCTTCCTCCGCCGGCTCGAGGTCCCGATCGCGATCCGCGACCTCGACCAGGAGATCGTCGACCGCGCGAAGGCGTCGATCGAGGCCGAGCTCCAAAGCCAGGTCCAGAAGGGCCGCTACGACGAGGGCAAGGCGCGCTTCCTCGCCTCGCTCGTCGAAGGCGCGACCACCTACGACCACTTCGCCGACTGCGATCTCGTGCTCGAGGCGGTGTTCGAGGAGATGTCGGTCAAGCAGCAGGTCTTCGCCGAGGTCGAGGCCGTCGTCTCGCCGGAGACGATCCTCGCGACGAACACGTCCTCGCTCTCGATCACCGAGATGGCTTCGCAGCTCCGCCACCCCGAGCGCGTCGTCGGCCTGCACTTCTTCAACCCCGTCGCCGTCCTCCCGCTGGTCGAGATCATCCGCACGCCCGAGACCGACGACACCTCGCTCACCACCGCCTGGGAGACGGCGAAGAGGCTGCGCAAGCGCCCCGTGCTCGTCAAGGACGCCCCGGCCTTCGTCGTCAACCGCATCCTGACCCGCATGACGACCGTGCTGATTGAGGCCCTGGAGCAGGGGAACACCGTCGAGGAGACGGACGAGGCGATCCTCCGGCTCGGGATGCCGATGGCGCCGTCGGTCCTGCTCCAAATGGTCGGGCCCCGCGTCGCCAATCACGTCCTCCTGACGCTCAACGACGCCTATCCAGACCGGTTCCCGCTCTCGCAGACCCTGGCGAACTACGCCGACGGCAAGGACGAGATCGCCGTGCAGGGGGAGAACCGGCGCAGCGTCGACGAGATCCAGCACGCAGCGCTCGAGGCGATCGCGGACGAGATCCGGCACATGCTCGACGAGGGCGTGGTCGCGAGCGTCGAGGACATCGACACGGCGCTCCTCCTCGGCGCGGGCTGGCCGTTCTTCCTCGGAGGCATCTCCAGGTACCTGGATCACGTCGGCTTTCTGCGCGCGCCGACTCCAGCCTGAGGCGCTTTTCGCCGATACAGACGGGATGAGCGCCCGTGCGCGTGCGGCCGCGCTGCTCCCGGTCTGGGCCCTCGTCGGCGCGGCCGGGCTCGCCTCGACGCTCTCCTTCGCCGCCGTCCACGCCTCGCGCGCCGGCTGCCTGGAGACGCGGGCGGCCGACCTCGTCTCGATCGGCGGGATCGCCGGCCTGGGCCTGGCCCTGGCCGCGCTGATGATGGTCGGGGTCGTGCCGCGGTACCGGACCGCCGCCGTGGCCTCGGGCGCGACTGCCGCTCTCGCGCTCAGCGTCTACACGATCGTGACCTTCCTCGCGCACGACGGCGCCGTCTGCGGCTTCTAGCCAGTAACTCAGGTACACTGCGACAAGCGCATCGCACGGGGACTGGGCGAGCGCAATTTCCTTGGAGGTCTTGGCGGCACACCACAAGTGCCGTTCATGGTGCAAGAGACCGTCGAGCAGACCAACTTTCCTTCACCGGCGAACCTCGCCCTCGTTGAAGACGCCCGCCGGGCCGAGTCGTGGGCCGGCGAGCCCTTCCTCCATGCGGAGGAGGAGCCCGAGACCGTGCTCGCGCCGGGCACGGCGCGCCGCCGCGCGCTCGACGACGCCCTCGCCGAGATCGAGGCGGGGCTCGACGCGCCGTCCTCGGACTGGAAGATCCGCTACGCGCTGATGCTCGGGCTCGAGCGGGTGCTGAGCGAGCGCCCGCCGCGCCTCAAGTCCGGCACGGAGCTGCGCCGCCACCAGATCGACGCGCTGGCCGGGATGCTCACCGAGCTGATCGCCGCCAACCAGAAGGCCGCCGAGAACGGCAACGGCAACGGCCACCCGAAGCTCGAGGAGGTGGACGAGCTCGAGGACGAGGAGGACGACTTCGAGGTCGACAGCGAGGTCGAGCCGCTGCCGGCGACGCCCGAGGACGACCCCGGTGCCGCCCGCCGCTACCGCTTCCGCCACCCGACCGCGTCCGGCAAGACGATCGCCGCGGCCGGCTTCGTCGAGGCGGCCCGCAGCGAAGGCGTCCTGATCCTCACGCACCGCCGCCTGCTCGTTTCCCAGTTCAACCGCGACCTCACGGCCGAGGGCTACGGCGACCGCCTCAAGCCCGCGGTCGAGAAGGGCACGAAGCCGCCGAGGCCCGATCTCATCACCGTCCAGACCTACGCCTGGTTCGCGCGCCATGTGAACGACCTCGAGAAGGACGCCTACCAGCTCGTCATCTGCGACGAGGCCCACACGGCGCTCGGCGAGAAGACGAGCGCGGCGATCCGCAGCTACACGGAGCCGGTCTTCATCGGGATGACCGCGACCGAGCAGCTGATCGCGAAGCAGGTCTCGGACGTGTTCCCCGCCTCGGTCGACGACCTCCCGCTCCAGGACGCAGCGCGTCGCGGGCTGATCGCGCCGCTCCGCTGCCTCCGCGTCCCGCCCGCGGCCGCGATCAACTCGGTGCCGATCGTCGGCGGCGACTTCGAGGAGCGGGCACTGGCCGAAGTCCTCGACCACCAGGCGCTGAACCAGGCTGCCGCGAGCCTCTACCGCGACCGGTTCGACTCGACGCCGGGGATCGTCTACGCGGCCGGCGTCGAGCACGCCTACAACCTCGCGCGCGAGTTCCGCGCGGCCGGCCTGAAGGCCGAGGCGGTCAGCGGCCGCACGCCGCCGGTGAAGCTCGCCGAGATCCTCGCCGCCTACGAGCGCGGGGAGATCGACATCCTGATCAACGCGATGCTCCTCGCCGAGGGCTGGAACTCGCCGCGCGCGACGGTCTGCATGCACCTGGCGCCGACTGCGAGCCGCCGCGTCTACCAGCAGCGGATCGGCCGGATCATGCGCATGCACCCGCGGAAGGAGGCCGGCGTCGTCGTCGACTTCGTCCCGAAGGGCGCGACGCACCACGAGCGCGTCGTCTCGCTCCACAGCCTGCTCGACGCGGACTTCTACCGCGAGGGTGCGCGCGTCACGCCGGCGCCGCGCCGGAGGCCGCAGCGCCGGGCCCGCCGCAGGCTCTCGCCGGCCCCGTGGCTCGTGCCGGTCACGCCGGACGTCAAGCGCCGCCTCGGCGTGATCGCCCGAGAGTGGCAGCGCATCGACCCGCGCTTCCTCGACGAGGACGAGCAGCGCTTCTGGGCGCAGATCGCCGGGCGCCAGGTCAGGTTCGAGGAGCGCGTCGACTTCGTGAAGAAGCTCACCGAGGCGAGCACGACGCGAAGTGCCCTCGAGCAGTTCCTCTTCACCTGCGCCGCAGAGAATCCCAACCGCCGGCTGCGGATGACCGCACTCGCCGACCGGGTCGGGATGGGCGTCGACCGCGCGAGCTTCGACGACCTCGTCACGCTCGTGACCCAGGCGCCGACCTGGGAGAAGGATCGGGCGCAGGGCGTCCGGATCCTGCTCCGCGGTCTCGCCGAGGGGAAGGCGGACGCGCCCGAGCAGATCCTCTGGCGCTGGACGTGGCGGCTGGCCCGAGCCACGCGGAAGATCCAGGATCGCCGCGCGAGCGCCGAGTTCCCCGAGGCAAAACGGCTCCTCGGCGCGCTGGCGAACTCGCGGGGCCACCGGCACGAGGAGAACGCCGCGAAGCTCGTGAACACCGCCCGCGACCTGCCCCCGGAGGTGGGCGCGGCGCTGCTCGCGTCCGCCGAGGGCTACACGCCGCGCGCGACCCGGCTGATCGAGTCCGCTCGCGAGAGCCTGGGAACGGTCGAGGAGGTCGCGGCCGCCCTCGCAGAGAACCTGCCGCCGCCGAAGCTCCAGGGCCGTTCGAGGCGCCGGCGCCGCCGCAAGAAGAAGGGCGCGAGGGCCCAGCAGCCGGCGGAGCAGAGCCCGAACGGCGGCAAGCCGGACGAGGCGCAGGCCGAAGAGCCCGCCCCGGCCGAAGCGTCCTAGTTACTGCTCGGTCGCAGCGGGCGGCTCGCCGTTCTTGCGGTCCCGCTCGCGGAGGAAGCGCGTGAGCTCTGCGGCCAGCGCCTCGCCCGACGGGATGTCCTCCTCGTCGAACTCGTCGGCGCGCCGCTCGAGGTCCTCGACGTACGCCTGGGTGTCCGCATCCGCGGCGACGGCGCGGCTCACCTGCTCGGCGTAGCCCTCGGAGGCCTCCTGGAGCTCGTCGACGTCGACCTCGATCCCGAGGATGTCGCCGAGGCGCTCGCAGAGCGCGAGCGCGGCGCGCGGGCTCGGCGTCAGGGAGACGTAGTGCGGGACGGCGGCCCAGAGGCTCGCCGACGGCAGCCCGTGCTCCTTGCAGGCGTCGTGGAGGACGCCGACGATGCCGGTCGGGCCCTCGTACCGCGAGGCCTGGAGGCCGAGCCGCTTCACGAGCTCGGCGTCGCTCGCGCTGCCGGTCACCGGGCTCGGCCGCGTGTGGGGGATGTCGGCCAGGAGCGAGCCGAGGGTGACGACGAGCTCGACGCCCAGCTCCTCGGCGTAGCCGGTGACCAGCTCCGTGAACGCGCGCCAGCGGAGGTTGGGCTCGATGCCGAGCAGGAGGACGACGTCGCGGTCGAGACCCTCCGGACGGGCGCGGTAGAAGGTCGTCTCGGGCCAGTCGATCTGCCGGGTCATCCCTTCGACGAGCTTCACGTGCGGCCGCGTCGTCTGGAAGTCGAAGAACTCCTCTGGATCGACGTCGGCGATCTGCTCTGCGTTCCAGAGCCTCGCCAGGTACCCGGCGGCGAGCGAGGCGCCCTGGCCGCCGTCGTTCCAGCCCCGGAAAGCCGCGATCAGGATAGGCCGCTCGAGGGCGGGGCGGTCCGAGATGCGGAGCTCGTCTGGCATCGGTCCACCTTACCCCGGTCGGGCCGCCAGCCACCGCGGCGGCAGCCAGAGCATCGTGGCCAGCGCAACCGTCAGCGCCCAGACGGCCGCCGCCAGCGCCACGTGGACCGCCACGATCCCCCAGGGCAGCTCGAGCCTCCACTGGAGCTCGCCGACCGCCATCTGCGCCGCCAGCACGGCGAGCAGGAGCAGCGAGAACGCGAGCAGCCGCGGGGCAAGCGCCCGGCGGGCGACGACGTAGCCGAGCACGAACAGGAAGACGCAACCGAAGACGGCCGTGATCCGGACGTGGACGTACAGCGCGTCGGGGAGGTTCCAGAGCCGCTCCACGACGTCCGGATCGCCGGAGTGCGGCCCGGCGCCGGTGACGAGCGTTCCGGTCACGACGAGCCCCAGGCAGGCGAGCGCAAGGACGAGGGCGCCGATCCGGAGCTCCCGCGGAAACTCGAGCGCGGGTGCGCCGCGTTCGACCCGGATCGCCTCGAAGAGCACGACGATCGCGCCGGCGAGCGCGAGCAGCGCCACGAGGAAGTGCACGATCACCATCTCCGGCGGCAGGTCGTACCGGATCGTGGCCAGGCCGAGCGGCGCTTCCGCCAGGGTCAGCGCGGCGACGCCGACCGCGGTCCAGAACGTCCACCGCGGGAGCTTCCGCGCGGCCCATGCAGTCAGGAGCGAGAAGGTGATCGGGAAGATCCCGAACACGCGGTTCCCGAACTCGATGAACGCGTGCGAGTCCTCCTCGGGGAAGAACGCGCCCTCCTCGCAGCCGGGCCAGCCCTCACAGCCGAGCCCGGAGCCGGTCAGCCGAACGAGCGAGCCGGTGATCACAATGATGTAGAGCGAGACGACGGTCGCCACCGCGAGCCGCCGGATCCACATCGGGCTCAAGCCGCCTCCGCGCGCTCGAGAAACGGCGTCAGCACGGCGCGGAACCGATCCGGCTCCTCGATGAACGCCATGTGCGAGCTCTCCTCGAAGAGCACGCGCTCGGCGCCGGGGATCCCCTGCCGCGCCTCCTCCGCGAGCGCCGGCGTGCACTCGTCGTACCGGCCGGAGGTGACGAGGGTGGGCACCCGGATCTCGCCGAGCCGATGGCGAACGTCCCAGTCGTGGAGCCGACCGTCGGGGTTCCACTCACTCATCCCCCAGAGCGCCCGGTAGACCGGTGTCCCCTTCTCCGCCCTTCCCTGCTCGACGTAGTCGGGCAGCGGATCGAGGACACAGACGTGGCGGCGCCAGAACTCCTTTTCGGCCGCCAGGTAGTCCGGGTCGTCGAGCGTGCCGGCCGCCTCGTGCTCGGCGATGGCGCGGCGGTGGTGCTCCGGGAGCGCGTCCCGGAGACGGGCGGCCTCCGCCGCCCACGTCGCCGACGCCGTGGGCGGCGAGTTCAGGGTGAGGCTGACCACACCGGACGGCCCGGTCAGCATGTACTCGATCGCGAGCATGGACCCCCACGAGGTGCCGAGCAGGTGGATCCGGTCGAGCCCGAGGGCCTCGCGCAGCGTCCGGAGCTCGTCGACGAAGAGCTCGACCGTCCAGAGATCGGAGTCGTCCGGCCGGTCCGAGCTGCCGCAGCCGAGCTGGTCGTAGACGACGACGCGCCGCCCTTCCGCGGCGAGCCGCTCGAACGGCTGGAAGTAGTGGTGCGTCGAGCCGGGCCCGCCGTGCAGGCAGACCAGCGGCAGGCTGTCCGCCGGCCCGATGTCGCGGTACCAGGTCTCGAACCCGCGGAACGGGATGCGCCCTTCGACGGCCCTCACGGACGGAGCGGCTCCAGGATCGAGGGGTAGCCGTCGGCCCCGGAGAACGGCGTCGGCCGGGCGCCGAGGAAGAGCGGCCGGTCGGCGGCGTTCAGCAACACCGGCATCAGGTCCGGCCCGCGGAGGTGCCCGAGGACACCAGCCGCACAGGGAAGCTCGCCGAACGAGGCCACCCCGTCGGCCCGGATCCCGGGCCCGGCCAGGACGAGCGGCACGGGGTCGCCGGAATGGATGACCTCGGGGTAGGCGGGCGTCGCGTGGTCGCCGCTGACGCAGACGACCGCGCGGTCGACCGGGAGGTCCGAGAGCGCGGAGTCCAGCGCCTCGATCGTCCGCTGCTTGATCGCCGGGTCCTTCGTGTGCCCAGCTTCGTCCGCGGCCTTCTGGTGCGAGAAGACGAACGTGTCGCCGGCGTCGAGCCGCTCACGGATCCGACGCAACCGGCCGCGGAGATCGTGAGCCGGGTCGTCGGTCTCCTCGGCGACGACCGGCTCCAGGCCGACGGCCCGTGCGAGCCCGTGGAGGAACCGTGAGGCGGCGATGAACGACCCGGCCAGGCCATGGCGCTCGGGGAACGTCGGCGCCAACCGCAGGCGCCCGAACCACTTCAGCGTGATCACGTTGAACCGCTCGCCGGCGAGGCGCTCGAGCACGATCCGCGTCCAGGCCTCGGCCGCGCTCGCCGTTCGCTCGGCCTCCGACACGACCGCCTGCGGGCGGAGCACGGGATGGCGGTCGCGGAAGAACGCATCCGTGTCCGTGACCCGGTCGTCGGCGCCGCCCGAGATCCGCAGGATCGCCTCGCCCCGTCCCAGGCCGGCGAGCCTGAACCGCAGGCCGTCGACCTCGATGTCGGCGCAGCGCTCGAGCAGGGCGTGCGCCTCTGCGTCGTCCTCGCCGCGTCGCGGCCGGCCGGTCAGCCAGAGCTCGCCGTCCCGCTCGTCGGCTGGACGGAGCGCCGCGAAGGCGAGGACGTCCGTCGGGTCGACCTCCTGGCCCGCGCCGAGCGCCTCCAGCACCGCGCGGCCCGGAAACTCCTCGGGCCGGTAGCCGAACATCGACCAGTGCGCGACCTCGCTCGACGGGGCCCGTCCCGGGCCGACCGCGTACAGCACGCCGGTCGATCCCCGCGCCGCAAGAGCATCGAGGTTCGGCGTCGCGGCCGCCTCGTTCGCGGTCCGCCCGCCGAGGCTCTCGTGCGCGCGGTCTCCCAGCCCGTCCAGGAGGACGACGACGATCGGATGCATGGCGCGGAGGCTAGACCGGGACGCGCTGCAACGATCGGATGACCCGAGCGACCCCGGGCGGAACGAGCGTCTCCCACTCGCCGCTCTCGCGAAGCGCCTCGCGCACCTCGGCGCCGGAGACTCCCTTCTCGGCACCCTCGTCGAGCACGACGACCTCGTAGCCCGCGATGCGAAAGCGCTCGATCTTCGTCCCGCCCCATGCCGAGAAGAGCCGGATGTACTGCGTCACCCCCGCGGGCACGTAGGCCGGCCAGAGCTCCGGCTCGTTCACCGGGAACGGGATGACGTGGACGCGCTCCAGCTCGAGGCCCACGTCGACCGCGGCCGCCTTGACCATCAGCAGCCGCTCGGCGTAGCTCCAAGGGTTCGACTCCGGAAGATGCCGGAGGGGATCGCTCGGCTCGGGCCGGATCCGCTCCGGGTCCGGGTTCGTGATCCCGACGAAGAGCTCCTCGGACCGCTCGGCGGCGCCGCGCAGGTACTCCAGATGGCCCAGATGGAACGGCTGGAACCGCCCGTGGATCATGCCGCGCTCGGCGCGGGTCATTCCACGACGACTCCCGCGCCCTCCTCCACCCGGCCCACG